>RFXM01000039.1 GCA_009921565.1 Methylocystaceae bacterium
AAGGCTCAGCCCTGCTGACCCAGTAATTGATCTAAGCCGCCCGCATCCCAAAGATGCGGGCGGTTTTTTATAATTTTATTTAATTCTTTTGATCCAGCTCTCTTATCCGGCCTTTAATTCCAAAGTTTTTTCCGTTTTTTCCTTGATAAAGCTATGTAATTAGATCAATAATCATAATTTTTTTGAAATTTGATTTTAACTTGGATTTATACATTAATCACTTGCGTCTTTTACTGACGGATAATTTTTAGGAGTAGTATTCAATGAATGATCTTCTCGTAATCGCTTTTTCTTCTGAGGAAAAAGCTGAGCAAGTCAGGCAAAAACTCATTTCGATGCAGAAGGAATATTTAATTGAATTAGGCGATGCGGTTGTCGCCGTTAAAACTGAAGATGGATCAATTAAGCTCAATCAACTTTTTAATACGACGGCGATTGGCGGCGTATCTGGGGCGTTTTGGGGCGCTTTGATCGGCATGGTGTTTATGATGCCCCTCGCTGGCGCCGCCTTGGGCGCCGCCTCGGGCGCAGTTTCAGGCGCGCTTACAGATTTTGGCATTAATGATGACTTCATGAAGGATGTCGCGGAAGCCGTGCCGCCAGGAGGCGCTGCTTTGTTTTTGCTCGTTCGTAAAATGACAACGGACAAAGTGTTGGAGGGTTTGAAGGGTGTGGGCGGAACGGTTTTAAGAACGTCTTTTGATAAAACCAAAGACGAAGCGATCCGCGCTGCGCTCTCTACACAAAGCTCTACGCGCTAAGGGAGCAGCCTTAAAAAAAGAGAGGCTTTATTGAAACAGCTGCGACAAGGCTTTTCTTTAAGCCTCTTCCTTTTTTTGTCGATGTGAATGTGTCGTTACATATAAACTGATTAAGACAAAAATTACTCCCATCAGCGCAACAATGATAAATAGCGATGTTCGTTGAATAAGCGCCATTGCGGGAACAAAGACAGCTAAGATTAACCCGACGATGCAAATTTGCCAGGCTGATGCATGCACGCCGGCAACAAAGGTTGCTAAGGCTAGCAGTGTCATTAAGTTGAGGCCTGTTGCGTTTACATCAACGAGACTGCGCATCGCCGGCGAGTAAATAAGCCACATTGCAGCTAAAAAGGCCGCCCAGTGAAGGATCTGCGTCCAGATTAATTTGATCCGGTCACTTTTCGTTGGCGCATGCGGCCAGCCGATATAAATACAGATGGCGCAATAAACTGGCGTCAGTAGCGCCCAGTAAAATCCATGGGGATCGCCGGTGAAGGTAACGAGACCAATGCCAAGCACCGCCATAGAAAGCATTACGATATAGGGGAGATCAATTTTTAATACATCGAGGAAAAGAACGCCGGGCGGCTGCGACTTGATTTCATCAAAACCCTCTTCCAGGGAGTCGAGCCAGCTATTTTGGCTTTCGTCTTGAGATGTCGTGTCGCTTTTGTCTGAGGGATTTGACACCAGCGTTTTCCTCGCATGAGATTTAAGGGTGAGTTTATCGGCTTTAAAAACTTTGACTGTACTCGCCGACAGCATAAGACGTAGCGCGTTTTAGGGCAACTAGGCTATTTGCGTAAATATGATGCTTGTTGATTTGCGGCGCTGGCCTATATCTCTTCGAGATGTCACAAATTTTATTTCAAGCGAAACCAACGCGTATAGGGCTTGCTGGAGAGCTTATGAAACAATTGATCCTATTCTCTTTACTAATCGCGCTGATGGGTTTTGGCGTATGGTCTTTCTTTGTTGCTAGTCGATATCAAGCGCTCTGTGAACTTTCTTACTTTTCAGCGTCAACAGCTGAATTAAAACATTGCGACGAACGCTTATCCGAACTGAAATAAAGAATTATATCTTCAAAGAAGAAGATTAACCTTAAACCTGGTTAGATTAAAGACGCCTCAGGGCCGAAGCTGCTGGGTAAGTGAGAATCCGCCAGCTTAACATCAGGCCTAAGGCGATAATTGAGATAAGTGTGCCGGACAAGATCAGAATGAGCGTCGCGCCAGGAATAACGAAATCAATTTTCATAATGTATTTGATTAAGCCATAGGCAAAACAGAGGCCGGCAAATAGTGAGATCATAGAAGCCACTAAGCCAAGGAGACCAAATTCTAACGCGTAAACCGTCATCAGCCAGCGACGCGACGCGCCAAGTATTTTGTAAATGACTGTATCATAAAGGCGGGCTCTCTGACTGCTAATAATTGCGCTTGTGAGCGCAAGGCCGGCTGTGGCCAAAGCAATGACTGTCGCAGCACGCGCTGCAAAAGCAAGCTGCGTGGCTATCTTATCGACTGCCGTTAAAACGTCCTTCACGCGGATTGAGACAATATTGGGGAATTCCTTCGCTGTTTGACGCGTGAGGATGGCGTCCTTCTTGTCGCGTTCGCTAAGCGATGGGGCAGTATAAGAGATTGTGAAGAGCTCAGTGTAGGGAGCGGCTTTAAAGGCATTTGGTGAAAAGACCATAACAAAATTAATGGCGTAGCTTCTCCAATCAACTTTCCTAAAATTTGAAACTGTCGCCACAAGATCGCGACCTAATACATTGACTCTTATCTGATCGCCAATTTTCAAACCAAAACCTTCCGCTACTTTTTGCTCAAGAGAGACGAGCGGCGTTCCAGTATAATCTTTCTCCCACCAGGATCCTTCAGTTAAGGTGGAGTTATTTGGAAGATTTTCAGAAAAAGTGATGCCTCGGTCGCCCTCTAGCACCCATTTGGCTTCATCGGCGATTTTATATCGATCAAGCGGCTTGCCTTTTAATTCAATAATACGCCCTCGCATCATGGGCACATGTTCAATATGCGCATCCGGAACGGTTGTTTTTAGAAAGTCGTTGAAAGCTTCCGTTTGTGTTTTTGGAATATCAAGAAAAAAGAAATTAGGAATTTCACTTGAATCTGCGCGAATAAGTTCATGGTGAACGGCGCCCTCAACAAGCGCCAGCGCAATTAATAGGGTTTGGGTAAGTCCCGCAGAGATAATTAAAGATGGGGCAATGCTTTTGGGGCGCCATATATTAGCCAAAGCCAAGCGCAGACGGGAATTATTTGGGCGCGCAAATTTCTTTAAGGCAAAGATTATAGCCCAGCTAGCTGCGCGAAGAGAGATAAAAATTAGGAAAACGCTAACAATATAAATGAAGCCTAATTTCAAATCAGAGGCTGAAAAAAGCGTGAGTCCAGCTAAGAGAAAAGCGGCAAATGCGCTTAAGATAGAATAGCGCCATAAGTGGAGAACTTGATCGTCCTCGCGCAAAAGACGACTAACCGGCATTTCATGGATGCGTCCTAATGGGATGACAGCAAAGATGAATGTTACGAGCAAGCCGTAACACCCGCCAGTGAGAATGCCTTGAAAGTTAACAGATGGGGTGAAGGGGAGATCAGAGATCTGGTGCAACCAATTGGCCGTAAAAATGGGAATCAAAGAGCCAAGGGTAAGTCCAAGTAGCGTTGCAATCAGTCCGGCAATGGTAATTTGTATAAGGGCGATCGCGAAAACTTGAGATCCTGAGGCCCCGAGCGCCTTCAAAATGGCAAATTGAGTGCGTTTGCGCTCAGTGAATTCTCGAACGGAATTTGCAACGCCGGCGCCGCCTGAGATTAACGCCGTGAGGGCAATAAGCGACAAAAGCTGCGTAAAGCGTTCAAGATTTCGAGAAAACTGTGGTGAGACGGCGTCTCTGGTGCGGATTTCCCAACCGGCATTTGGGAAGGCGCTGTTGATTTCAGAGTGGAAATTTTTAACTTCTTGATCGCTGGGATTCCCAGCCAGGCGAATGCGTGTCAGATTTCGTATGATTGCGCCTGGAGTTGCGAGACCACTCGCCTCAAGCGCAGATCGCGTCATAAATACTCTTGGACCAAAGCCGATACCGCCAGCCAGTTTATCTGGTTCATTAATGAGCGTGCTGCGAATTTCAAATCGCTTATCGCCAATCGTAATAATGTCACCCAGTTTGATCTCAAGCCGCGTTAAGAGCGTCGTCTCAGCAACAAGTCCATAAATGCCTTGTTTCTCAGCAAGCGCGTCAGCGAGAGGAAGTTCGGGATTAAGCGTAATTACCCCAAATGCAGGGTAGGTAGCGGGATCAATAGCTTTGATTTCAATGACTGAGGTTTCGCCGGAGGCGTGATGCGCCATAGCGCGCAGGAGCGAGAGCTCAGATAAGCTTCCTCGAGCTGAAAGATAATTTCTTTGTTCTTGGGTTAGAGCGCGCGACATTAGGCTTATAGAGGCGTCGCCGCCCAGAATTGTCCGTCCCTCACGTGAAAGGCCCTGCGCGAGGGAAAAAGAAAGACTTGATACGCCAGCAATTGCAGCGACGCCAATGATGATACAAGCAATAAAGATCCCAAATCCCCGTCGATCGCCTAATAGATCGCGCATGGCAATCTTTAGATTAAGACGAACTTTTGAGAGGGCTGCAGCGGTCATGATTGCGTATCTGATATAATCGATCCCGATTTTAAACGAATTCTTCGGGAGCATCTTGCAGCAAGACTTTCATCATGGGTGGCGAGGATCAGCGTTGTCTTATGAATTTTCTGCTGCATAAAAATGAGATCCGCGATTGATAACCCTGTCTCTGAGTCGAGATTTCCTGTTGGTTCATCTGCGGCAAGAATGAGCGGGTTCATACATAATGCCCGCGCGATCGCGACGCGTTGTTGTTCTCCTCCAGAGAGTTGTTTGGGAAAATGAGTTAAGCGTTCGCTTAGGCCCACAGAGTCCAGTGCCTCGCGCGCGCGTTGAAAGGGTTCGTCCTTGCCCGCGAGTTCAAGCGGTATTGCGACATTTTCCAGAGCGTTCATTGTGGGGATCAATAGGAAAGATTGAAAGACGATCCCAATATGTTCTCCCCGAAATCTCGCCAGTCGATCTTCTGACATTTGCGTAATATTTGTTCCAGCAATGAGGACTGAACCTTTATCGGGCCGCTCTAATCCAGCGAGAGTCATCAAAAGGGTCGATTTACCTGATCCAGAGGGGCCAAGAAGACTAACTGTCTCTCCTTGCGCTATGCTGAGCGATATATTCTTCAAAACATGGACGCGCGCAGCGTCCTGACCCAGGGTTAAATCCACCTCGATAAGGCTGATAGCGGCAGACACGGAGGGTTCCTTTGGCAAAGATACGTAATTTATCACAACTAGCTTGTGATCTTAGTCGGTTTTTCTGCAGCGGGGTTCAATTATTATCCCTAATCTCTATGATCCTTATCTCTACACAGGCGATCGCAAGCGCGCCGCGAATCATTCTTTTTGGCGATAGCTTAACCGCGGGTCCAGGTGTGGCGGCCCAGGACACCCTTTCAGCGCAACTCTCTGAGCGCCTAAAAAAGTCCGGCTACACCACCGAAGTCGTTAACGCTGGCGTATCTGGCGATACGACTGAAACGGGCTTAGCGCGCCTCGACTATACGCTTGAGGGCGGCGCGGTTGATCTAGCGGTTGTTGAATTGGGCGCTAATGACATGCTGCGCGGGCTCGACCCACTCAAAACACGGATGAATTTAGAAAAAATTATTACTGCTTTTCAGGCAAAAAACGCGCGCATCTTGCTCGTAACGATGGTCGCAGGCGAAAATTGGGGGCAGACTTACAAAAAGGCTTTTGATTCGATTTACCCTGAATTGGCCCAGAAATTTAGCGTGACGCTAGCGCCTTTCATTATGCAGGATATTTGGGGCGATCCACGCTTGTTAATTGGAGATGGACTTCATCCCAATGCGCAAGGAATCGCCAAAATGGTCGATCGGATCGCGCCACAAATTGAAACTGTCTTAAAGATGATGCATCGGGACTAGAGTGTTTGTGAGATAGCAAAGAATCGACCGTAACAAGTTCTGGAGGGCGCATGCCAAGACTTTTTACAGCTTTGGAAGTTCCAGGCCATATCTGCCAAAAAATAGCGCTCCTTCGCGGCGGCATTCCTAATGCGCGCTGGATAGATGTAGAAAATTATCACATCACTTTGCGTTTTATTGGCGATGTTGACGATGCTTTTGCGCGTGACGCAGCAAATGCGCTGTCGATGATTTCGCGATCTGAAATTACCCTTACCCTTGATCAATTAGATTCTTTTGGCGGCGATAAGCCGCGTGCGATTGTCGCTAAAGTTCGCGCGGATAAAGCCTTGCTTGAACTACAGGCGGAGCAGGAGCGTTTGTTGCGTCGATTAGGCGCGCCACCTGAACAACGAAAATATGTTCCCCATGTCACGCTCGCGCGCTTAAGAGGCGCAAGTCCCGGATCTGTCGCTGCTTATTTTGGCGCAAGAGGATTTTTTCCGCCTCTGAAATTTACCGCTGAAAAATTTGTTCTGTATTCTTCAAGACAATCTGTTGGGGGAGGTCCTTATATCGTTGAGGCGGAATATCCTTTAGCGCCAATTGCTGAAGAATTGCAGCTCAATCGGCTTCGCGCTTAAGATCTCTGTTGCAAACTGAATTCTTTTTTAAGCGCTATTCTTTTCGACAATTTTTTTCAAGCTTGGGTCTTTTATAATCGCTTCGGCAATGAGCCGGTCGGAGGCCTGTTCGATAGCGTTTTGCAGGTCTTTAAAGAATTCTCTGGGCGGTTTTCCAGGCGGTATGACTGGCAAAAATTCGATGACGATGGTTCCTGGCCGAATGAGAAATGAGCGTTTCGGCCAAAAGAGCCCGGAATTAACGGCAACCGGAATGACGGGCACGCTTGTGGCTTCATAGAGCGATGCAATGCCAATTTTATAGTGAGGCGGCGCGCCGGGAGGGCGACGGGTTCCTTCAGGAAAGATGAAGAGCTGTCGATTTTGCGTAAAAAGCTTTTTCGCTTTTTCAATCAGTTGGGGCAAGAGTTTGCTGCCTTTAGCCCGATCAATGGCGATTTGTTGTGCGGCGAGTAGATACCAGCCAAAGAAAGGCAGCCAGATAAGTTCATGTTTTAAAATATAGCTAAAGTCAGAAAAGTGAATTGGCAGAACAAATGTCTCCCACATGGATTGATGTTTTGCCGCAACGATGAGCGACCCTTGCTGGATATTTTCAAGGCCGCGACGCTCAATTTTCACATTACAAATTTTGTCCAAAAGCCACAGACTTGTGCGTCCCCAGGTGCGACCAAGCTCTTGCGAAACTTGCCGTCGCATAAAGAGGCCAGGAAGCCAAATCAGAATCAAAAGAAACATATTGAGGAAAAAGATGATTTGAAAAATCAATGAGCGGAGAACAAGCATCGGCAAAGTCAGGGGGTGAGATTAGGTACGGGATAGTCATAATTGAAAGAGCGTGCGGCAGGAAGAAGATTTCTGACCTTGCCCCGGATATATCCTAAGCAGTTTTTAGTAGAGGGGCTAATTTGGCTCGCTCTCGCTCATTTCAGGGTCTAGATGAATGCGAATGAGCGCGCCTAAAAATTTAACATATTCTCCCCCAACGAGCCGCGCTATTCGTTTATCTCGCCACCATTGTGAGACATCGGTATGGTCGCTGACAACAGGGTAGGGGTAGAGGGTCATATGCGGCAAAGCGGCAGAGAGCTCTAGGAGCGCGCGCGGCATGTGATAATTAGATGTGACGACGATCAATGATTGGCTGAGATGATAGGTTTCGGCCCAAAGCTTTGTTTCAGCGGCATTGCCTGCGGTGTCGACAGCTTGATATCCTAAATCAACGCAGCACTTAAAGAGTTCATGTGAAATCGGTAAGATGCGCGCAAGAACGGAGCTGCGGGTTGCGCGATTCACGCCAGTGATGAGAAGTCTTTTGGCCTGACCTCGGGCAAGAAAATCTGCAGCGTCAACGACCCGATCTGCGCCGCCCGTGAGCGCGACGACGCCTTCAGCTTTAACGTCAAGATGAGGTTCGCTGCGCGCCAGGGAATTGGCGAAAATAAAAAAACCAACAAGAAAAACGCAAACAAAAAGCATGAATAGACTAATAAACGCGGCGAAAATTCCGCGTCCATGTGAAACAATCTGTTCTATATATTGGCGGAGTTGCGCCATGCTTAGCTTTCTTTTTTATTCCGTCGTAAAAAAGGGCGTCTCACTTTTAAGTTATTTCAATCATCTTATTCATTCAGTTTTTGCAAATGGCGAAAGACAATTTGCTGTGAGAGATAGCCTGTTAATGCTGCGACGCAAGTTATGAGCAGTAAGACTACGCTATAGCCTGTTAGGCTCAGCGTAAAATCTCCAAAAAGCGCTTCTGTCTGATCGCCTCCAGCCGTCGCGCGCCAAGAATTAGACAAAAGTTTAACGCCAGCAAAAAATATAATTGCGCCGCCGCCGCCCAATATCGCTCCGCTAAGGCCCAATGAGAAGAATCTTCTGCGAAATTCTCGCGCGATAAAACTATCCGTAGCGCCAACAAGATGGAGCACTTCAACAATTTCTCGATTTGTCGCAACAGCGGCGCGAGTAGCGGAGGCTACTGCAATTCCAAGCGCAATTAAAACAAGGATAAAAATAAAGAGAGCGATCATTGTTGCAGCGCGCGCCATGTCTCCCAAGCGCGAGATAAAGATATGATGATCATCTAGGCTTGCGCCAGGCACAGCGGATACAATCTCAACGCCAAGTTTCGAAAGATCGGGAGGTTCTTTTGTATCTAATTTTAAAACGATCATCCGGGGCACTGGCAATTCTTGAAGATCTAAACCTTGCCCAAGCCAAGGCGTGAGTAATCCTTCAGATTCCGCTTTAGAATAGATTTTTACAGACGCGACGCCGCGCGTCTTTGCTGCAATGTCAGCAGCCGTTTCTAAATCCGCTTCAATGTCGCGCCCCTGAGTAGGGCGTAATTGAATGCTTGCTTCGCTTGCTGCTTCGCCCCGCCAGTCCTTTGACGCCTCCGCAATGAGCGTCGCCGCCCCAGCAGTAAGCGCAGCAAGGAAGGTCATAATGGCGATCACCATGACAAGGGATCTGCCCGCAACAGAGTTGGCGGGCACAAGCGGCGTTTTTATTGAATAGGCGTTATCTGCCTTAATCATTAAGCGCGGTCTGTTTGGCGCAAGTAAATCGCGCAAGAAGTCGAGCATAATTTCACTCAAAAATATGAAGTCGACCGTCGGCGAGCACCAGCCGACGGGCTTCATCATATTGGTCCATAAGAGTCAGATCGTGGGTGGCGATGATGACTGCTGTGCCAGATTTATGGAGTTCGACAAAGAGGCGCAAAATACGTCGGGCCATAGTTGGGTCGACATTTCCGGTTGGTTCATCCGCCAGTAAAAGTTTTGGACGTGAAATCAGGGCCCGGGCGATCGCCGCGCGTTGTTTTTCACCGCCAGAGAGTACGCTGGGGGGGGCTGTGACGCGTTCGCCCAGACCAACCCAGCGCAAAAGCTCAGTGACTTCGGCTCGGTAGCTGCCCTCTTCGCGTCCTTGCACTTGCAAAGGCAAGGCGACGTTTTCATAAAGAGTGAGATGATCTAACAGCCGAAAATCTTGAAACACGACGCCAATGCCGCGTCGCGTTGCGGTGACTTCTTCTTGGTTGAGTCTTTCCGTGTCTTTGCCAAAAATATTGATAATGCCGCGCGTTGGCTTCAGCGCCATGATAATGAGGCGCATGAGGGTTGTTTTTCCTGCGCCTGAAGGTCCTGTTAAAAATTGAAAAGAATGGGGCGCAATCTCAAAAGTTATATCGCGCAGAGTTTCCGGGCTGACGCCATATCTCAGACCAACATTTTCAAAGCTCAACATAGACGCTTGCCGTTTGTTTGATGACCTGATCTTCAGTAAGGAGCAAAACCCAGCGCTTTATGATATCCATTCGAAGCTTCTAAACCATCCGGGCTGTTAACGGATTGTTGTTTGTAGCATTTTTAAAACTTAAATGGGCGAAGCCCACGCTTTTTCCCGTTTTTTCCCTGAAGCGATTCGTTGTTTTGCATGTCCGCGCGCCTCTTTTACTGAAAGCTTTATGAGAAACACAGCGCTAGCGCGGCAACGGGCGATGCTGGTCTTGATTTTGTTTTGCAGCTTTCTGGGTTTCTATGCATTTTCAAGCGACGGAAAATGGCCTAATCAAGTCCTATGACCGTGACCCCTGCCTCCGCGCCCCTCTACTTCAATAATGCCCGATTAATCGATCCCGCTTTGGATCAAGAAATCTTAGGCGGCCTGCTTGCGGTTGATGGAGTGATTGCGGATTTGGGTTCGCATTTAACAGCCTCAAGCGCGCCAAAGGGCGCGAAAGTCATTCAGTGCAACGGGGCTGCGCTTGCGCCGGGCTTGATTGACATGTTGGCTTTTGTTGGCGAACCCGGAGCCGAACATCGCGAAACAATCGCCACAGCCTCTTTAGCCGCCGCTGCGGGGGGCGTAACCACGCTTATCGCATCTCCAGCGACAATGCCCGCCATTGATGATCCTGCAGTTGTTGATTTTGTCTTGCGCCGCGCGCGTGACACGGGACGGGTGCGCCTTTATCCAATGGCTGCGTTAACGAAAGGACGCGAAGGAAAAGAAATTGCCGAGTTAGGGCTTCTTCAGCAGGCGGGCGCGGTTGCTTTTTTTGATGGGCCGCATCCGGTAAAAAATGCGCTCGTGATGCGGCGCGCGATGAGTTATGCGCGTGATTTTGACGCGCTCATTGTTCATTTTCCGCAAGATACTGATCTTGCCGGCGTCGGCGTCATGAATGAAGGCGAGTTTGCTTTAAGACTTGGCTTGGCGGGCGTGCCGCGCGAAGCGGAAGCGATTATGGTTGATCGCGACATGCGCCTCGTTGCGCTAACCAATGCGCGTTATCATGCGGCGATTGTCACAACGACATTGGCGTTAGAGGCGATTAAGACTGCAAAAGCGCAAGGCGCCAAGGTGACCTGCGGAACCACAATTAATCATCTCACGTTGAATGAAAATGACATTGGCGATTATCGTAGTTTCTTAAAACTCCGGCCGCCCCTTCGACATGAAGCCGAGCGAAAAGACTTGGTGCAAGCATTGGCGGATGGCTTAATTGACGTGATTGTCTCAGATCATGACCCACAAGATGTTGAGACGAAGCGGTTGCCGTTTGGCGAAGCGGAGTATGGCGCCATTGGCGTTGAGACAATGCTTGCGGCGGGACTGCGGCTTGTGCATTCAGGCGACATTTCCTTACCGCGATTATTGGCTGCGATGACAATTCGACCTGCAGAAATTTTAGGGTTGCCGCAAGGGCGGCTTGAAAAAGGCGCCCCTGCCGATCTCATCCTGTTTGATCCGGATGCGCCCTTTGTTGTGGACCCTAGTCAGCTGCATTCGCGATGCGGCAACACGCCCTTCGATGGCGCCTTGTTGCAGGGTCAAGTTCTCGTGACCGTCGTTGGCGGACAGATTGTATACGAGCAAACAGCCTCGGGCCCGTAAGGGAGTAGCGACGCTAAATCTAGCGTCTCGGGGAGCCCTTTTTTTCATCATCTGTCTGAACCGCCCAGATTTCCGCCTGTTGACATTATTTTTCTAAAAAAAGATTTCCCCACTATCCACGAATTTTTCCACATATTGTCGATCTGTTAATTTTTACCACTATATCTTGACGCCGTTAGCAGACTCGCGCATCGTAGAGAGGTCACGCGATGTTCATGCGGCGAGCAAAGACGCCATTAGACGGTCGTGCAGGGAGAAGTCCCGGAGTTAGTTGCGGGTCGCGTGTGTGTATTTCTGTTTTTTTAAGCCGGCTTTCTCTCGCGAATTTTATCCGCGGGCATAGGGCACTTGGCCTCAGAGTAGTTTGGAACGGAACAAGCCTCGCTGTTGAATAGACGGCGGCGTACGGGCGGTTACTCGCCTATGAAGGGGATATCGGGTCATGAAAATCGAGCGGCGCTACACATCAGCAGGTGAGTCACCCTACGCGAATATCCAGT
>RFXM01000040.1 GCA_009921565.1 Methylocystaceae bacterium
GAACATTTGATTGCTACGCTGATGTCTCTTGGCGTCGATAATGCGGTGGTTCATGTTGCCGGCGGCGAAGTGCCCTCGATGGATGGATCAGCGCGCTGCTTTGTTGACGCTATAGATGAGGCTGGTCTTGTTTTATTGAAGCAGCATAAAAAATTCCTGCGTGTTGTGGCGCCGGTTCGAGTCAGCGATGGCGCGGCTTGGGCGCAGTTGACGCCGGCCTCCTCTGGCCTGAGTTTTGACGTTGAGGTTGCATTTCGACAGCCGATCGGGCGTCAGCGTCAAATTCTTTCCTTGACCCCTGAGACCTTTCGCAATGAATTGGCCTCGGCGCGAAGTTTTGGCTCATTAGATGAGGCGCAGCGGCTGTGGAACCAGGGTCTTGCCCTAGGCGCGAGCCTCGATAATTCGCTTGTCTATGATGAAAGAGGCGTTCTCAATCCACATGGCTTACGCTATGAAAATGAGTGCGCGCGCCATAAAATGCTTGATGCTGTTGGGGATTTGGCGTTAGCTGGAGCGCCTTTAATCGGGGCCTTTCGCTCATATCGGGGCGGGCACAGACTCAACATGACCTTGCTAAAAGCGGCGATCAAACTTGGGGCTCTAGTTTTGGAAAGAGCGCAGAATTCTGGCGCCCGCACTCAAACGTCCAGTGTCTCGCCATAATCTCGCCAGAACCAGGCTTTTTAGTGATCTCTAAGTATTGTTCTCCTTTGCTGTAGACAACAGCGACAGGAAAACTTTGTCCTGCGGTCTATGTAATCCATTTATCCATCCAAAATACATGTGCTCGTCGCGCTAAGCGACGCCAAGCGAGGCGCCTAGAATGATATTTCTTTCAGTTTCATGCTGTAGAAAACTGCGCTTTGCTGAGATTGGTAAAATTGCTTTCGCCATGGTTTTGATCATGCCGGCATCGATCAGCCATGCTGATATTTTAGATAATCTCTCCACAGGTTTTGGAATTTGGGGGCCGGAAAAATACAAAACTGAAATTGCGCCTGATATTCCTGCGGAAGATCTTTATAATCAGGGATTAGCAAAGCTTAAGGCCCGTGATTATGAAGGCGCAGCAAAAAAATTTACCGAAGTTGAGAAGGCTTTTCCCTCGACTGAATGGGGACGAAAGGGCTTATTAATGGCCACCTTTGCTCAGTATCAAAAGCCCGCCTATGATGATGCCGTGCAGTCTGCCCAGCGCTACATCGGACTTTACCCAAATTCGCCAGATACGCCTTACGCTTTTTATCTAGCTGGGATGTCTTATTTTAATCAAGTTCCTGACACGATGCGCGATCAGCAGCCAGCAGAAAAGGCTGTCGAAATTTTCACTGCATTAATACAGAAATATCCGCAGTCCGAATATGTCAGCGATGCGCGCTATAAAATGCAGATTGCGCGTGACCAGTTAGCTGCAAAAGAAATGCAGGTTGGACGGTTCTACTTAACGCGCAATAATTATCCAGCTGCGGTTAATCGCTTTCATGATGTATTGGGAAAGTACCAAAATACGCGTCATACGGAAGAGGCTTTGTATCGGTTAACTGAAGCCTATCTAGCGATGGGTATTGTTGGCGAGGCGCAAACCGCAGCGGCGATATTGGGGCATAATTTTCCCGACTCGCAATGGTATAAAGATGCTCACTCTCTGTTGCAAAAAGATGGGTTAGAACCAGAAGATCATAAAGACTCGTGGATTTCTAAGCTAAGCAAAAGTCTTTCGCCCTCCAAGAGTTAGCGGATTAAAAGCGTCCTAGTTTGCCGCTTTATGGAATGAGTTCTGAGCGGCTATGATCTTAAACATCGAATCGGCGCGGTGTTGGTTCGGCTTTATGATGACTTTGATCTAGGTCCATGCTCCAACAACTTTCAATCCGAGATATTGTGCTCATTGATGCGCTGGACCTAGAGTTTGGTTCTGGCCTGACAACGCTGACAGGCGAGACGGGCGCTGGTAAGTCAATTTTATTAGATGCTTTTGTGTTAGCGTTGGGAGGACGAGGCGACGCGAGCTTAGTGCGCGCAGGTAAGGAGCAGGGACAGGTTACGGCTGTTTTTTCACTTCCTAACGCGCATCCCGCACATCTCACAGCGCGCCAATTAGGTTTCGTAAGCGAGCATGAAATCGTTTTGCGCCGCGTTCAAAGTTCAGATGGTCGCACTCGAGCATTTGTTAATGATCAGCCAGCGACCGCTCAGGCTTTGCGTGCGATCGGCAATTGTCTTGTTGAGATCCATTGTCAGCATGATGATCGGGCTTTGGTAGACCCCGCAGCGCATCGTGCGCTTGTTGATGCGTTTGGAGGTTTGCTTGAACGGCTCGCTGAGGTAAGGGGTCTTTATACAGGCTGGCGCAGTGCGATACGGCTTAGCGCTGATGAAGAAGCGCGCATTCAAAAAGCTAAGTTAGATGCAGATTATTTTCGGCACGCTCATGCGGAACTTTCTGCGTTAAATGCTCAACCAGGTGAAGAAGAAGAATTAGCGCAAAGACGTCAGTTTATGCAACGGGCTGAGAAAGTTGCGACTGACGTCCGCGACGCCCTTGCAGCGTTTGTTAATGACTCATCGCCTGCAGGCGAGATCGCGCAAACCGCAAGAAGATTAGAACGGAAACTTAAATCTGCCCCAGAGATTTTAGAGCCGCCGGCTCGCGCTCTTGCGCAGGCGGTCGATGCTTTAGCAAGCGCTGAGTTAGCTTTGGAACACGCATTAAACGAGACCGCCTTTGAGCCTGCTGAACTTGAGCGGGTCGAGGAAAGACTTTTTGCTCTACGAGCGGCAGGTCGAAAATATAATGTTTCAGTTGAGCAATTACCTCATGTGACTTTGAAGTTTGCGGATGAAATTGCAGCATTAGACGCTTCAGAAGCCAGGCTGGCGACGCTTCGCGCAGAAAGCGAACAAGCCCAGCGCGCATATTTTACAGCAGCGCGGGATCTATCGGATTTGCGTCAAAAAACATCTGAACGATTAAATCAATTGGTGGACGCGGAACTTCGTCCGTTGCGGCTTGATGGCGCTCGGTTTATGGCTCAGGTTTCTAGTGATCCGCAAAATGGCGGCGCCGAGGGTATAGATCATATCGAATTTTGGGTTCAAACTAACCCAGGGGCAAGGGCAGGGCCTTTAATGAAAGTAGCCTCGGGTGGAGAACTTGCGCGATTCATGCTCGCCCTAAAAGCGGTTCTGTCTGATCGGGGATCGGCGCCAACTTTGGTGTTTGATGAAATTGATACCGGTGTTGGAGGGGCGGTAGCAGACGCCATTGGTCAGCGCCTGTCGCGGCTTGCAACACGCGCGCAAGTGCTTGCGGTAACGCACGCGCCACAAGTCGCAGCTCGAGCAGGGCGTCATTTGCATATCCGTAAAGGTCCTTTAGCCAAATCTTTGAATAAAGAGACAAATGTTGTTACTCGTGTCGCCATTCTAGACGAGATGCAACGACGCGAGGAGATAGCTCGGATGCTATCAGGGGCCGCAATAACAGATGAAGCTCGCGCGGCTGCGGCTCAGCTTATGAAAAATTCTAAATGAGCGCTTATTACACTGAGATTTTCGTGATTGGGCGCGCTTGAAAATGATGACTTGTAAAATTGTCGTTACCATAAATCATGAGCTTGAGGCGGAATTAATTAGAAAGCGGGTTGCCGCGCGATTAGAACGGTTGCGTCGGTATTATGCTCAAAAGATTGCTTGCTGCGATATTTCATGGTCGGGCGACGCTGCAACTATTAAGGCGAGAGCTTTGGGTTATAGTGTCTGGAGGCAATTTTTAACCCGGAACCAGGTGGGCATAGAGGCGTCTTTTCCCTGGATTCTTGCTAGTTTGTCTGGAAAAATTGAAAATTTAATTATGAAAAACGCCAAAGAGGCGCCTGGTAAAATTTAAGATTATTTAAAAAGTCTAGTTGTTTTTCTTCTGATTTTGTCGACCAAAGTCTGGAGAAAGCGTGTCTTGTCCTTGCTCAATAATCGATTGCCGAATTATTCGCGTGCGTGAAAAGAATGCGCTTAAGCCATCGCCATCTCCATGTCGAATCATTCGCTGTAGAGCGCTCAGATCCTCATTAAACCTCCCTAACATTTCCAGAACAGCGTCACGATTATTTAGAAAAATATCTCGCCACATAATTGGGTCAGAGGCGGCGATGCGGGTAAAATCACGAAAGCCTGAGGCAGAAAATTTAATGACTTCCGAGCGTGTTTGTTCGCCAAAATCATCCGCTGTTCCAACAATATTGTAGGCGATAAGGTGAGGCAGATGACTTGTTAGCGCAAGAACTTTATCATGATGTTCGGGGCTCATTGTTTCAACTTTTGCGCCAATGCCTTCCCAGAATAAGGCGAGCTGCTGTACTTTAGAAGCATTGGCGTTTTGCTCAGGCGTCAAAATACACCAGCGATTTTGAAAGAGCGTTGAAAAACCTGAGTCTGGTCCTGAAAATTCAGTTCCTGCAATTGGATGCGCTGGAATAAAGTGGACATGTGTTGGTAAATGCGGCGTTACTTGGCGAACGACCGCAGCTTTGACTGAGCCAACATCAGAGACGATGGCGCCTTTTTGGAGAAAAGGCGCGATTTCTTTTGCAACGCGACCACAAGCGCCGACTGGGGTACAAATAATGATGAGGTCGGCGCCTTCTATGGCGTGTCCTATGCCGCCAATTTTTGAGTCTGCGAGGTTTAGCGCTTGAACGCGTTCCATGACGGAGGGGAGAGCGTCATAAATTGAAATGGTTCGCGTAACATTAAACTGACGCGCCGCGCGCGCAATTGAAGAGCCAATCAAGCCGCATCCAATAATTGCAAGCTTGTCAAATAAGGGGGTCTGTATGCTCGAGCTACTCATGTCAAAAACTATTTTTTCCTTTTTGCATGAATTCTTTTAAGGCGGTGACAACTGCATAATTTGCTTCTTGTCCACCGACCGTCAGACGCAGAAAATCAGGCAGTCCATAGGCGGTGATCGCCCGAAGGATCAGCCCTTTTTTTGTCAGAAACTGATCAGCCTCAACTGCGGTCAAGCCCGGCGTAGATGGAAAGCGAATGGCGATGAAATTGGCGACGCTTGGTAAGACCTCAAGCCCAAGGGCTGCAATTTCATTCGTGAGCCATGGCAGCCATTGTGTATTATGGTCGATTGCTTTTTGAAGGTGTTCTGTGTCGGCTAGCGCGGCGATGCCGGCCGCAGAAGCGATGCTCGAAATGTTGAAAGGCGGACGTATGCGATTGAGGGTATCAATTATCGATCTCGGACCATAACCCCATCCTAGACGGAGGCCGGCAAGGCCGTAGATTTTAGAAAAAGTGCGGGTCATCACAACATTTTCATACTCATCGACAATGGTCACGCCAGCGATATAGTCGGCAGTTGTGACATATTCCGCATAGGCTGCGTCTAATACCAGAATAGTTTGTTTTGGCAGCGAGGCGGCAAGACGCCGTATCTCCTTTTCGGGCAAATAGGAGCCCGTGGGGTTATTTGGGTTGGCAAGAAAGACGAGTTTTGTTTTGCTATTCACGCAGCTTAGCAGCGCATCGACATCGGCAACGTAATTTTTTTCTGGCGCTACAACAGGCCGACCGCCGGCGCTGAGCGTAACAATTTTGTATTCAAGAAATCCATATTGACTATAAAGGCCCTCGTCCTGTGGACCGATATAGGCAAGAGCAAGGAGTTCAAGAACCTCGTCTGAGCCAGCGCCAGCAATGATGCGAGCCGGATCTAAATTATAGTGCGCGCCAATCGCTTCGCGCAGCTTGCGTGAGGAGCCTTCTGGATAAAGAGCAGATTCCTCAAGCATATCGCGGGCTGCGGCAATAGCCTGGGGCGAGGGTCCTAACGGCGTTTCATTTGCAGAGAGCTTAAAGGCGCGTGTTGCCCCGGGCGCTGCGCTTTTTCCTGGAACATAGGCGTCAATCGCCAAAACGCCCGGACGCGGAGTAGGCTGATTAGTCATGATCTCATCTCCCCGGAGCAAAGACGCCGCTTCGCGCACGCGATAATTCATAGCGCTGAGCATGACTCCCGATTGAAGACACTGAGGCATTCGATGGCAGGAATGGAATGCGACCACTCTGGTAAATGAATGGCATGAAGTAGAATATCGTGCGAGGCTGCTTCGCTTGCGGCGCAAGCAAGGATAAATACAGGTAAACCCGCAGGATGGTCTGGTCGCTCGACGAAAGGCAGGCGCGCAATAATTTTTGGCGCGTCTTCACCAATGAGCCGCGTCCACCAAGCCCCGTCTCCGGTAGCGCCGGTCGCCCTCAAGACTCCTAGATCGCCCTTAGATTTAGCGACCGCGTTAATGACAGCGTCTGCGCCATGATGCGCGATGTAAGGAACAGTAAAGCCAAAGTGAAATCGGGCGCTATCGCGTATCTGAGCGTCGCCGCCTGAGTCATCTGCGTGTACGCAATAATTATTTTGAACATATGTGAAGGTCGAGACAATAACGCGCCATACGCCTTCGACGGCGTCAACGGGCAGTAGCCCGCGATGCCGTTCAACCAGCGCGCGCATCATTTGCGCCTCTCTCTCTGGCCGAAAGGCGCACCCCCCGCCTTGGGCGCGTTTGACCGTAATTAGCCGATCAATAATCTCTCCGCGAGCGATAAGTAACCGGTGCATTTCGAGGTCGATGCGATCAATCTCGGCGCGTAATTGGGTTAGGGCATCTGCAGCAGGGAGTGAGGTCGGCTGGTCTGGCATGGAGACTGTCTTAGAGCATGTTCCCCTAAAGTTGAAAGCTTTTTGATATGTTTTAGTCGCTGGTCGATCGTTAGCTGGCGATGATCGTTTACCAATATGACTTTAGGCCTTGCCCTAAATCATGAATGGGGTTTGCTAGGCGATAACAAATCAATTCGGGGGTAAGGCGTGACTTGGCGGGAAGGCGGCTATTTTTCAGCTGGATTAGAGAGCGATCCAGAATTGTTTGATCTTATTGAGGGAGAGCTCAAGCGTCAGCAGAATGGCATTGAATTAATTGCCTCTGAGAATCTTGTTTCCCGATGTGTCCTTGCTGCTCAGGGTTCCGTATTGACTAATAAGACCGTCGAAGGAGAGGTTTTTAAGCGCTACTATGGCGGCGCAATTTATGCAGATGAAATTGAGGCCTTAGCAATCGCGCGTGCTTGCACGTTATTCAATTGTCGCTTCGCTAATGTGCAACCTCATTCCGGTACAAATGCTAATGTGGGCGTACTGTTGGGATTGCTCAAACTTGGAGCGCCAATCTTATCAATGAATATTTCAGCTGGCGGTCATATCAGTCATGGGCATCCGGCAACATTAACGGGACGCGATTACGCGGTCACGCACTATGGGGTTAGTCGTCAGACAGAGCTAATTGACCTTGATGAGGTTCGGGATTTGGCTATTAAAACTCGACCGCATCTAATTATAGCCGGAGGGTCGGCCTATCCAAGGGAAATAGATTTTTCTCAGTTACGACAAATCGCAGATGAGATTGACGCCTATCTCATGGTGGATATGGCTCATTTTGCAGGACTTGTAGCCTCGCGTCTTTATCCTGACCCTTTGCTGCATGCGCATGTTGTTACAACGACCACTTACAAGTCTCTGCGCGGTGCGCGGGGCGGCATGGTTTTGTGGAATGACGCTGAGCTCACACAAAAGATTAATCAAGGAATTTTCCCTGGTGTGCAAGGATCAGTGATGTTGCATGCTGTAGCAGGTAAGGCTGCTTGTTTGGGGGAAGCGCTGCGTGAGGAGTTTATTCTTTATAACTCCCAAGCGCAGCATGCCGCAGCTTTATTGGCGCAGAAATTATCCGCAGGCGGAGCTAGAATTGTAACGGGTGGAACCGACACGACATTGGTTCTGGTTGATCTTACCAACTACAACATAACAGGTGATACCGCAGCCAAGGCGCTTGAGCTTGCAGGCTTGGCGGTTAATAAAAATCTCATTCCATTTGATCAGCGCAGTCCCGAGTCGCCGTCTGGATTGCGTCTTTCAACAAATGCTGGCGTTGCGCGCGGTTTTGGCGCCAGAGAGTTTGCGGCGATCGCAGAATGGATTACGCGTATTTTGCATAATCCCCAAGACATGAAAGAAATTAAAACAATTGCTCACGCAGTATCGACGCTTTGCGCCGCATTTCCGATTTATTGATGCGCACTTTTTAAAAAAGAAGACCCTGGAAGACGACTGTTTGTCTCCCAGGGCCATAATATTCATTCGTCATAATTTGCGACGAAATTTACTGCATCTTAGTAGGAGTAATACATGTCAAACTCTACTGGATGTGGCGTCATTTCAAATCTCATGACGTCTTGCATCTTGAGTTCAATATAGGACTCAATGAAGTCTTTGTTGAAGACGCCTCCAGCTGTCAGATAGGCGTGATCGGCTTTTAATGAGTCCAGCGCCTCGCGCAGTGAGCCGCAGACAGTTGGGATTGCTTTCAACTCCTCTGGCGGCAGATCGTAAAGGTCCTTATCTGATGGCGCGCCTGGATCAATCTTATTGGCAATGCCATCGAGGCCGGCCATAAGCATGGCGGCGAAGGCAAGATAAGGATTTGCCGTTGGGTCAGGGAAGCGAACCTCGATGCGCTTAGCCTTTGGTCCTGATCCGAATGGGATACGGCAAGAGGCCGATCGATTGCGAGAGGAATAGGCTAGAAGGACTGGAGCCTCATACCCTGGAACCAAACGCTTGTAAGAATTGGTTGAGGGATTGGTGAAAGCATTAAGCGACTTAGCGTGCTTGATAATGCCGCCAATATACCAGAGGCACTCTTGTGATAGCCCAGCATATTTATCGCCGGCGAAAACAGGCTTGCCGTCTTTCCAGATAGACTGATGCACATGCATGCCTGAGCCGTTGTCGCCGAAGACAGGTTTGGGCATGAATGTAGCGGTCTTACCGTAAGAGTGCGCAACTTGATGTATGGCGTATTTATAGATTTGAAGATGATCTGCTACGGTTACGAGCGTTTCAAACTTCAGACCTAATTCATGCTGCGCTGATGCGACTTCATGGTGATGTTTCTCAACCTTGACGCCCATCGCCGCCATGGCGGCGAGCATTTCACCGCGCATGTCTTGTGCAGAGTCGACTGGCGGGACTGGGAAATAGCCGCCTTTCGTTCTTACGCGATGTCCGAGATTGCCGCCTTCATAGGCTGTATCGGCGTTTGAGGGTAATTCTACAGAGTCAAGCGTGAAGCCTGTATTGTAAGGATCTGCAGAGAAGCGAACGTCGTCAAAGACAAAAAACTCAGCTTCTGGTCCGAAAAAGGCCGTATCGCCGATACCAACCGTTTGGACATGCGCCATTGCTTTTTTAGCGATGCTTCTTGGGTCACGATTGTATGGCTGGCCCGTCATGGGTTCGACGACATCGCAAACGATGACCATCGTTGGCGCAGCGAAGAAGGGATCCATTGTAGCTGTCGAAAGATCAGGCAGAAGAGTCATGTCTGACTCATTGATCGCCTTCCAGCCTGCGATTGAAGAGCCGTCGAACATGATCCCTTCGTTCAAAGCATCTTCGTCAACGATCGAAACGTCGAAAGTGACATGCTGCCACTTACCGCGTGGATCGGTAAAACGGAAATCAACATATTTGATGTCTTCTTCTTTGATTTGCTTAAGAATTGCCTTCGCAGTGGTCATGTTGCTCTTTGCCTCTCTTATCTGGTCTAGCTTAATGATGGGATCGCTAACAGTTAGCGAATTAGTTTGATGGAAACACCGGGCGAACCCGATGAATCAAATCGCGTCCGCGCCTGACTCGCCGGTACGAATTCGAATTGCGCCTTCAATATTCGAGACAAAAATCTTGCCATCGCCTATGCGGCCGGTTTGTGCAGCATTGCGAATAGCGTCAACCGCTCGCTCGACCGCTTCATCCGCAAGGACGATTTCGATTTTTACCTTTGGAAGGAAATCCACGACATATTCAGCGCCACGATAGAGCTCGGTATGGCCTTTTTGGCGTCCGAAGCCCTTGGCCTCTGTAACGGTGATTCCTTGCAGTCCAGCCGCCTGCAAAGCTTCTTTGACCTCATCGAGCTTGAACGGCTTGATGATCGCCTCAATTTTTTTCATGTTTTTTCCCTACGCAACGCAAAACGCTTGGGGCGTCTGCGCAGCGTCCTCCCGGATAACATCGCGCTTTTATCATCACAGCGATTTTGGCGCCATGGCTAAGGTTAAACGGGCTAAAATCTTATTGCGCGCCCTATGATTAGCAAGATTGCTTATATATTAATCATTTTGCATAAAATTTAACCTATTCTAGCTTTTTTCGACTGGAAGATTTCCTGCGCCACCCCACTCGGACCATGAGCCGTCATAGACCTTCGGGATTGCCCTTCCGGTCGCTGCAACCGCCAAAGATAAGATACAGGCGGTTAAGCCTGAGCCGCAGGTAGCGATGACAGGTTTTTGTAAATCCAAGCCAGCGTTTTGAAAGGCTTTTTCAAGATTTTCTCTTGGCGCTAGGCGACCATTTTCGACCAGCTCCTGAAAGGGAAGGTTTAAGGCTCCTGGCATATGTCCAGATCGCAGTCCTGGACGGGGTTCGGGGACGTCCCCCCGAAATCTCTCGGCGGAGCGCGCGTCTAGCACTTGGGTCGCGCCGCTACCCAGACTTGACGCAACTTCAAGAGCGTTAGCAACAAGCGAGGCGTCGAATCTAGCCTCAAATTGACCAGGGCGAGAGTTTGCCGGTCCCGTTTCAAGAGGAAGGCCCTGGCTTTTCCAGGCCGGCAATCCGCCCGCGAGAATCGAAATCCTGCTCAAGCCAAAGACTTTAAGCGTCCACCAAAGCCTGGGCGCGGAAAATAGGCCAAGGCTATCATAGACGACTGCATGGCTTTGATTGGTTAGGCCGAGTTCGCTCATGGCGCGAGAGAAAAATTCCACGCTTGGCAGCATATGCGGCAAATCTGTTTGTTTGTCGGAAATGGCGTCGATGTCAAAGAAAACGGCTCCTGGTATATGCCCGTTCAGATAGTCTTTATACGCGTTTCTTCCCGTTGCGGGCATGTGCCAAGAGGCGTCTAGGATTAAGATTTCAGATGAGTTTCCGCGCGCCGCGAGCTGTTGCGGTGAAACAAACAAGCTTTCGGGATTGATGAAAAGGGTCATGCTTTATCTCGGGTTAAATCCGAATGCGTCTTGCATCCAACGCTCGCAAGGTGACAAT
>RFXM01000005.1 GCA_009921565.1 Methylocystaceae bacterium
GTTACGCAAGCGCTGATGCAAATGTTGAATGAGGTTAAGTGGGGCGAACTTGACGCCATGATCATTGACATGCCCCCAGGAACTGGTGATGTCCAACTCACAATTGCCCAGCAAGCCGCACTTTCAGGCGCTGTTATTGTTTCAACGCCTCAAGATCTCGCCTTGATTGATGCGCGTCGTGCGGTTGCTATGTTTCAAAAAGTTGAAACGCCAATTTTGGGCGTGATTGAGAATATGAGTTATTTTCAATGCCCGCATTGTGGTGGACGCTCGGAGATTTTCGCTCATGGCGGTGCGCGACATGATGCGGAAAGACTCTCTGTGCCGTTTTTAGGCGAGGCGCCGCTGGATATGCGCATACGAGAAACTTCTGACGCGGGACATCCCATCGTTAGCGCTGAGCCCAATAGCCCCCAAGCGGCCGTCTATCTGGGGCTAGCTGCAAAAATCAAGACGCTTTTAGAAACGCAAAAAAGGAAACAAGCGCCAAATATCATTGTTGGATAGGCGCTGTAAGATGACTATGACACTCTTATAATTTGGTAAGTTTGAGGCGGTAAAATATCTTTTTGAGGAAATGTCAGTTCCTAGGCTCGGCAATGTTGAAAAGCTGGGCTTTATTATGTGTGCTGCTTCAATTCGGTACGAACAAAGTTAAATGTTTAAAATCAGACGGTGGTCAGACATAAGTCGCTTTTGCGCTCAATTTATTTCCTAAATGCGCAACCTTGCGAGGTCGAGAAGAAGCCTATAACTTAATAACCTTGGCGAGGGGCGCCGCTTTGGCGGCTGAGATGGACCCGTCGAACCTGATCCGGATAATGCCGGCGGAGGGAAGCCAGTTGAAAAGCGACTTCAATAGTCGGTTTTGCTGTTATTTTCTCTGACTTAAAGTCTTTTCCGCTCCCCTTTAAGGAGTGAGAGGGAGTTATGGGCATATGAATATCCACGATAAGCGCATTGCAAAACCTAGTCACGTAACCACTGGTCCGATTGGGAAGTCGCGCAAACTTTATTCCTCTCCCGTTGGGCGCCCTGATATTTGCGTGCCATATCGTGAAATAAGTCTTGAGGCGGGCTCAGGAGAGCCGCCGTTGAGAGTTTATGACCAATCTGGCCCCTATAGCTGCGCTGAATTCCAACCAAATCTAGAGGCTGGTCTGCCGTCTGTGCGGACGTGGCTTGCCAAGCGCGCTGGATTAGAGACTTATCGGGGTCGTGCGGTTAAGCCTGAAGATAATGGTTTCGTTGAGGGCGAGAAGCTCGTTCAACCTTGTCCGGCTCAACGTCCTTTATATCGCGCCGCCGGTCACACGCCAGTTACCCAGCTCGAATTTGCGCGAGCGGGAATAATTACTGAAGAAATGGTTTTTGTTGCGCACCGCGAAAATCTTTGTCGTGAAACGGCCTTCGAGCAAGCGAGCGAAAGAATAACCGATGGCGAGAGTTTTGGCGCAGATATTCCCGAATTTGTAACGCCAGAATTTGTCCGTCATGAAATTGCAATTGGCCGAGCGATTATTCCAGCGAATATTAATCATCCTGAACTAGAGCCCGTGATTATTGGTAGAAATTTCCTTGTAAAAGTTAACGCCAATATAGGTAACTCAGCCGTTACCTCTTCTGTTGCGGAAGAAGTGGAGAAAATGGTCTGGTCTGCGCGTTGGGGCGCAGACACAGTGATGGATCTTTCTACGGGCCGGAATATTCACAACATACGCGATTGGATCATTCGTAATGCCAGTGTTCCAATTGGCACTGTGCCAATTTATCAAGCTCTCGAGAAAGTTGGCGGCGACGCTTTGAAGCTCGACTGGGAGGTCTTTAAAGATACGCTTATTGAACAAGCAGAGCAGGGCGTTGATTATTTCACCATCCATGCCGGCGTCAGATTGGCTTATGTGCCTTTGACAGCAAATCGTGTCACAGGAATTGTGTCGCGTGGCGGTTCCATTATGGCCCGCTGGTGTCTTTCGAAACATAAAGAGAGTTTTCTCTACGAAAGATTCGATGAAATTTGCGATATTATGCGGCGCTACGATGTCTCTTTTTCATTGGGAGACGGCTTGCGACCGGGTTCGAATGCCGATGCAAATGACGCGGCGCAATTTGCAGAGTTGGAAACCCTTGGGGAATTGACCAAAATTGCCTGGGATAAGGGATGCCAAGTGATGATTGAGGGGCCAGGTCATGTGCCGATGCATAAGATCAAGGCTAATATGGACAAGCAGCTGAAAGTTTGCGGCGAGGCGCCTTTTTATACGCTGGGACCCCTCGTGACAGATATTGCGCCTGGTTATGATCATATCACCTCTGGCATAGGCGCTGCGATGATCGGTTGGTTTGGCACCGCTATGCTGTGTTATGTCACGCCAAAAGAACATCTCGGATTGCCAGACAGAGATGATGTCAAAACAGGCGTTATTACCTATCGCATTGCCGCCCATGCCGCTGATCTTGCTAAAGGCCATCCAGGTGCGCGCGAACGGGACGACGCCATGAGCCGCGCGCGTTTTGACTTCCGTTGGAATGATCAGTTCGATATTGGGCTCGATCCAGATACCGCCCGAAAATATCATGATGAGACCATGCCAAAAGAGGCGCATAAGCTTGCGCATTTTTGTTCAATGTGCGGACCAAAATTTTGTTCAATGCAAATCACCCGTGATTTACGCGTAGAGGCTGCCCTCATCGCAGAGCGCGAAAAAGGGATGGCGGATAAGAGCGAGGAGTTTATCGCTAAGGGCGCAGATATTTATATTCGAGAAACCACCGCTTAGTCCTCGCCTAAGGGAAATTTTCACGGATCGCTTTTTAAGACCGAGAGGCGCGAGAACGGGCTTATCGACGTGAGTTCCTAATGTTTGTTAATGCGTCAAGATTTTTTGGAGTTCTTCATGGGCGTTGATCAGCCGCAGGCCATTATCGGCATTGTGACAATCTCAGATAGAGCGAGCGCTGGATTATATGAAGATAAGGGTGGGCCAGCAATTGAAGCTTATTTTAGCAAAATATTAATTACGCCATTTCGGTTTGAAAAAAGAATAATTCCTGATGGCTTTGACAGTGTCCGAGACACATTAATCGAATTGGTCGATCAGTTTTCCTGTGATCTTATCGTGACAACGGGCGGGACGGGGCCTAGTCCCAGAGATCTTACGCCTGAGGCGACGCGCGCTGCCTGTCCAAGAGAATTGCCTGGATTTGGCGAATTAATGCGAAAAGTCTCCTTGGAACAGACGCCAACAGCAATCCTTTCCAGGCAAATCGCTGCGCATCGCGATAAATGTCTTGTTGTTAATTTGCCCGGAAAGCCAGCCGCCATCGAACTCTGTCTCAACGCTGTTATGCCAGCTATTCCCTATTGTTTGGATCTTTTGGGCGCGGCCTTTATCGACACAGATCCGGCTTGGGTTCAAACTAAGCGGCCTATCAATCAATAACTACCTGAATAGGTAGGTATTTTATCCCTATCAGTTTTGAAGCTCATCTTCTCTTCTCCTGTTACGGCCTGTATAGGAGAGGACACTTCGCCTGTAATTGAAAACAAGGCTGGAGGGGATTTGCCGGAGAGAGCGAAAAATGAGCGACTTGCGTCTGGTTCTTGTTGGCGCCGCTGGACGGATGGGTCGTATGCTCACCCAGGTGATACCCGACACGCTTGGGTTACGCCTTGTCGCCGCTTTGGAAGGTGAGACTGCGCCGACATTGGGCGCAGATAGCGGCGCGGCCTTTGGGCAGGGTTCAAATGGCGTCATTGTAACCTGTGACGTCTCGGCAGCGCTCTCGCAAGCCGATGTGATCGTAGATTTTTCGCGGCCAGAGGCGACTGTTGGTATAGCTCAGGCGGCTGCCAAAAATAAGGTTGCGCATATTATTGGGACGACAGGTCTGACTGAACAAGATTTAGAAAAAATTGCAATTGCCGCGAAAGATACTGTGATCGTGCGCTCAGGCAATATGAGTTTAGGCGTAAACTTACTAGCAGTTTTAGTTGAACGGGCGGCAAAGGCGCTTGGTCCCGCTTGGGATGCAGAAATAATTGAAATGCATCATCGACAAAAAGTTGATGCGCCGTCTGGAACGGCCTTATTACTTGGCGAAGCGGTCGCGCGGGGTCGTAACATAGAACTTTCCGCCCATAGCGTTAGAGGGCGTGATGGAATAACAGGTCCCAGATCGCCTGGTGAGATAGGTTTTGCAAGCCTGCGCGGCGGGACAGTCATCGGAGACCACTCCGTGATCCTCGCTGGAGCTGGAGAGCGTCTGGTTTTGTCTCATCATGCTGAAGATCGCGGTATTTTTGCTCGCGGCGCCTTAGCGGCGGCGCTTTGGACCCGCGGTAAGTCTCCTGGACTGTACTCTATGGCCGATGTTCTTGGTCTGTCGAGCTAAAGAGGGACAGAGACAATGAGCCTCACTCGTACGTTAGTCTTGGTCCGTCATGGTCAGAGCGAATGGAACGCGAAGAATCTTTTTACCGGTTGGAAAAACCCAGATCTTACGCCATTGGGGGTTCAAGAGGCGCGTCAGGCCGGAACCGAATTAAAAAAATTAGATCTTTTATTTAGTGTTGGATTTACTTCTGCATTAGTGCGCGCACAGCATACTTTATCGCTGATCTTTGAAGAGCTGGGCCAATCTAATATCCCAACCATCCGTGATCGGGCGTTAAATGAGCGTCATTATGGCGATTTGTCTGGTTTAAATAAGGACGAAGCGCGAGAGAAATGGGGCGAGGAGCAAGTGCGTCTTTGGCGGCGTTCCTATGACGTTTCGCCTCCAGGCGGGGAAAGTCTGAAAGATACCGTCGCTCGCGTTTTACCCTTTTATTGTCAGCGAATTTTGCCCCCAGTTATGAGGGGTGAGCGCGTTCTTGTTGTCGCTCACGGCAACTCTCTACGCGCCTTGGCGATGGTGCTTGATCAGTTAACCTCAGAGACTGTTTCCACGCTTGAGATTTCCACAGGCGTTCCTATTGTCTATCAGCTAAACGCCGACTCAACGGTCGCTTCGCGGCAGGTGCTTAATCATAAGTAGCTGCAGAGTTTATATGTTTAAATCTCGATAAACGCTGACTTCCTTTTCACGCGCTAGCCTTGCGTCATCGCCAGATTTAACGCCGCGCCAGACATCAAAAATTGTCGCCAGCGTTGTCAGCAAACCAATAATTTTTCCAAAAATAAGTCCAAATGGAAATATTAGACGGTCGAGAGGCAGAATAAATTGGCCGCCAATAAAAATCAGCGTTGCGTTAATAAAATAAGCAGGTCGGTAGAGATTATTCTCACGCCAGGCTTGACGCGCATAGGGCCGCGATTTTTTCTTCACCGCTCGATTGTATCGACGATTAGTCAATAACCCAAATAGCCTTCGTCTTGGCGGCAATGCATTTGGGCCAGCGAGAAGTTCGTCATAGCTTGTGAGTTTTGAGATATGCGCAATAAATGCAAGGACTAAATTGCTTACAACAAAAAAAACTTTAATCCAAATTATGGATAGCGCCAGTTGCGCGCCAATATCGACAAAGAATAATTGTAAAAAAGCATTCAGTAAGAAAGCCGATCGGTGAAATGCACATCGGTTCATGTCTTGAATTTTTTCATCAATAAAGTTAGCCCCTGATTTAGTAGACGAAAGCGTGAAGAGTATGTGCTTTTGTTCTTCAGATAGTTTCCAATGGGCTTGCAAGGCCGCGATATTTTCATCTGGCTTGCCTCTTTTTATTTTAAAAGTTGTGAATGAAAAAAGATTTGAAAGCTTTGTAATTATGCTGCGCGCTGAGGCGTAGCTGCTTGTTACTGTTTCAATGAGTTTTTCAGGTTCAGAGCTCATCAGTAATCCAGTGTTTGGATTTATCGTGCCATCTTTAAGGATGCTCGCCCTAGTTGCAACTATTCCTAACACACCCGAGAAGCGTGGGGATTTTTACCTCGCATAAGAAAGACTGAGTATTTATAGATTAATCTGGGCGTCAATATGCGAAACGCTAAGTTCAGGGCAGGCCAATGATGTGTAATGAAATCCCCAGTTGTCCTGGCGCTTTTCATTATCCCGGCTTTCTAAAACCCAGCGCTCAGCGTGATGTGAGCGCGCAGATCAGTAACATCATTCAGCAGGCCCCTTTATTCATTTCCTACATGCCTCGAACTGGCGTTCCAATGTCTGTTCGCATGACAAATTGCGGCCCGCTTGGGTGGATGAGCGATAAAACTGCAGGCTATCGTTATGTTAGCGCGCACCCTGAAACTTTGCTTCCCTGGCCTGCGATCCCTCCGTCATTACTGGAAATTTGGGATGAGCTAACGCAATACCATAAGCCCCCTGAAGCCTGTCTCGTTAATGTTTATAATCTTGAGGCGAAAATGGCGCTGCATCAGGATCGAGATGAAATTGATCAAGACGCCCCCATCTTATCGCTCTCTTTGGGCTATGATTGCCGGTTTCGGCTTGGCGGCCAAAAGCGCAACGATCCCAGCACAACTTTTGTTCTTTCTTCGGGCGACGCCCTTGTTTTAAAGGGGTCAGCCCGCAGATGTTTCCATGGGGTGGATCGTATTCTTCCCACTATTGCCGCCGACCTCGCGCCGCCGCTTGCCGATTTTGGGGTTCGGCTCAATCTTACGCTCCGGCGCGTCACTTGATCGGACCACAGGAAAAGCCTTTGTTTCAGTTTCCGTTCATTAAAACTGGCGTATAACAGCGGTCTAAGAGGCGCGATTCGAGGATATTGTCTCGGAGGGGGCCTTCGTTGTAGGTTCCGGCCGATAGAGCCAGCGCTAAGGTTTAAGAGGCCGGCAAGAGTTTAAAAAATCGGCCGCCAAGATAAGGCGGTCGTCACTGAGGAAAGGAACGAGGATGAAGCCGATTACCCTGCTGACGTTCGCCGCGAGCGTCGCTTTCGCCGTATCAACCGGCCAGGCTTTCGCTGCGGGCGACGCTGCTGCGGGTGAAAAAGTATTTGCCAAGTGCAAGGCTTGTCACCAAGTCGGAGAGAGCGCCAAGAATGCTGTCGCGCCACAATTGAACGGTCTTGACGGCCGCGCAGCTGGCGCTGCTGAAGGCTATAATTATTCAGAAGCCATGAAGGGATCTGGCATTACTTGGAATGAGGCGTCATTCAAAGAATTTGTCAAAAATCCAAAAGGCAAAGTGGCTGGCACAAAAATGATTTTCCAAGGTCTCGCGTCTGACAAGGACGGCGATGATGTTTGGGCCTATCTTGCTCAGTTCGGCGCTGACGGAAAAAAGAAATAACTTTTATTCCGCAAGATGCTTTAATGGAAAGCGGCCTCAAGAGGGCCGCTTTTCTTTTTTAACGGCTTTTATGTTTCAGCAAGAGGAGCCCAGTGAACCGGAAAGCTGACCCAATCGCCACAGATGCAATGCAGCCTCTGGAAACCTTACCCGTTTTTTATCCATTGGAGGGAAAACGCGTTTTGGTTATTGGCGGCGGCGAGGGCGCTGCTTGGAAAGCCGATCTCGTTGCTGCGACCGGCGCGCGCGTGGAAATCTTTACTGCATCTCCCTGCGCCCGGGTACAGGAAATCGCCCAAACGCGGGCGAATGTTTCCTTGCACCTGCGTGCTGTGCATGTGGAGGATTTTACCAACGCAACACTGGCATTTGGTGCAACATTTGATGATGAAGAGGCTGATTATGCGCGTAAAATCGCAGATCAAGCAGGAGTCCCGTTGAATTTAGCCGACCGTCCTCAGATGAGTGATTTTATTATGGGGGCTATTGTTAATCGCTCGCCTTTGGTGATCGGGGTTTCTACAGGCGGCGCATCTCCTGTTTTTGCTCAAGCTGTTCGCGGCCGAATTGAAACTTTAGTTCCCGCAAGCTTTGCAGCATGGGCGCGGGCAGCTCAGGCGTGGCGACCACAAATTCTTATCTCAGGTCTGGATTTTGTCGGTCGACGCGAATTTTGGCGACGGTTCACCCGACTAGCGTTTCAAGATATCGAAACTGCGCCAACTGATGCGCATCGAGAAGATCTATTGGCGCAGACTAAATTTGCAGGCCAAGCGATCACTCAGGGACGCGTCACGCTTGTTGGCGCTGGACCTGGCGATCCGGAATTAATTACGCTCAAGGGCATGCGCGCGCTTGCCGGGGCTGATGTCGTTTTGTTTGATGATCTTGTGCCGGCGAGTATTTTAGATTTTGCGCGTCGAGAAGCTACGCGGATAAATGTCGGTAAACGTGGTTATGCGCCCTCCGTGCCTCAGGAGGAAATCACGGCGCTGTTGGTTTCCTTGGCGCGGGAAGGCAAGCATGTTGTTCGCCTTAAGGGGGGTGACCCGATGATCTTTGGTCGGGCCAATGAGGAAATAACAGCGATGCGCCGCGCAGGCCTGGAGATTGAAGTGATCCCAGGCGTAACAGCGGCTTGCGCCGGGGCCGCGGCTATTGGCGCATCTCTCACCAGTCGGGAAACAGCGCGTCGCGTACAATTTATTACCGCCCATAGTAAGGATGGAGACTTTCCGGAAGACTTTGAATGGCGGGCGCTTGCAGATCCACGTGCGACAACGGCGGTCTATATGGGCCACCGCACTTTGCCAGCGCTTTCTGCCCGACTTTTGCAAGAAGGTCTGCCCGCAGAGACGCCTGCTTATTTGATTGAACGGGCTTCTTCGCCAGAAGAAAAGGTTTTTAAAGGAACCATTGCTGATCTACCTCAGCGCATCGCAGAACAAAAACTCTCCGGCCCTGTGATGCTGTTAATAGGGCGAGCGCTTTCAGAAGAATAACTCTGGTTTTTTATGATCGGTCTTGTAACTTTTCGACCATCAATTTGAGGAGTTGCGTTTCATTTGGCTTGTCTGCCACATAGGCAGATAGCTGCATTAATTCCAAAGGATGCGCTACATCTTTAGATAAAGCAAAATGATCTATGTTATTTAAATTAGCCGATAATTGCGCTTTTGCTACCAATTGAATAAAAATCTCAACGCTCCGTTTAGAATAATGTAAAGCGGCAGAGAGTTGATTTCCTCTTAATAAATTTTCTGCTTCTTGTGTCAACCTCTGCGCAGCTTCAGCTTTATAAACTTCATGAAGCGTTATGATATGTCCAGCCTGTTGTAAGCCATCTTCTAAAAATGATTGTCGATCTCTGCCCGCAAGGTAGAGAAAATGCGTCGGCTTATGATATTTTTGTAGTAAGAGAGGTAAAATCGCCTCGGCGTTTCCTGCAACAATTTCAGGATCGAAACCTTTATTACGCGCGCTCATTGCGGTTTTTGCGCCAACCGCATGCACGGTTAAATGTGAGAAGCAGTCAATCTCATCGGCTGTTTCAAAAGCCTTGGCGCTTGAGGCGATTAAGGCGTCGTACTCTGCTTTTGGCGCTTTAGTATGTGTCGCATAAATCTTAATGACGGGAGAAAGGATGCTGTTAAAACCGCATTGGCGTAATTTTTCTGCTGTGCGCAGCGCATCCTCTTCGGCTCTTAAGATCAAGATTGGTTTCACAAAGAACCTCTCACGCCTTGTGGAAGGCGTAATAGAAGTTCATGGCCTGCCTCTGCGCCTATTTTTGTCGCATCAAGGGCGCGCCCCTCTCGACGCACGAAGACGAAAGCGCTTCCATCTTCTTTCAAAACTTCACCGTAAAAACGTAACTCATCGCCCAGAACCTCGGCGTAACCGGCGATTGGAGTCCGACAGGAGCCATCTAAAGTGGTAAGAAAGGCGCGCTCTGCCATCAAGGCGTAGCCCGTCGCTTGATCCAAAAGAGGCTTAAGCGCCGAACGCGTCGTCTGATCATCGCTACGGCAGGTGACGCCAATGGCTCCTTGGCCGACTGCTGGCGGAAAATCTTCCAAAGAGAGCAGGGCGCTGATTTGGTCCCTCAATCCAAGACGGTTAAGGCCAGCCGCCGCAAGGAGGGTTGCGTCTATCTCTCCCTCTCGCACCTTGCGTAAACGTGTTTCAACATTGCCGCGCAAAAGCGTTGTCTCTATGTCAGGTCGTCGTCGTTTGATTTGCGCCGCGCGGCGTAATGAAGCTGTGCCAACAATTGAGCCCGGCGCTAATTCATCGAGCGTTTGGCCGGTGTGGCTAATCCAGGCGTCACGGGGATCTTCGCGCAACAAATAGCCTGCAATGATGATCTCGCTGGGCAAGCGAGTAGGGAGGTCTTTTGATGAATGAACGGCAAGATCAATAGTCTGAGCCAGGAGAGCGCTATCAAGTTCTTTGGTGAACAGCCCTTTGCCGCCTGCTTGCGACAGCGGCCGATCTTGAATTTGATCCCCAGTGGTTTTGATGACCTCAATGGGCAAATCTTCAAGAGCGATCCCATGCGCTTGCGCCAATTTTGTTCGCACGATGTGTGTTTGGGCTAAAGCTAGCGGGCTCCCGCGCGTGCCGATACGCAGATTAGCAAATGTCATAATCGCTGGTGGTCTCCAGAATGTTGGGACAATAGGGACAAAGAACGAAGGGTAAGGCGTCCTGCTTTCATCGGGAGCAGGCTTTTAAAATTAAAACTTAAGGTCTTTTAATAGAATTCTTGATAGGCGCATAGCTTTCCCAGTTGAAGAAAGCGCGCTAAATCAATCCTATGTCAAATCGTCCAGCCTATATGATCACTACCGCCATTCCCTACGCCAATGGCGCGCCGCATATTGGCCACGCCTATGAGCGCATCGCCACGGATGTCTTCGCGCGTTGGAAGCGGCTTGATGGGCATGATGTCCTTTTTGTCACCGGCATGGACGAGCATGGACAAAAAATGCAGCGGACAGCCGAGCAGCAAGGCCTTAGTCCTCAACAGCTGGCGGACCATACAGCTGCTCAATTTGCTCGAATGGGCGAAGCGCTAAATGCGCGGGCCGATGATATTGTCCGCACGACGCAAGAGCGCCACAAGCAAGCGGTAATGGAAATCTGGAGGCGGATGGAGGCTAATGGCGATCTCTATCTGTCAAAATATTCAGGCTGGTATTCGGTTCGAGATGAAGCCTATTACGATGAGACAGAGTTAACAGAACGTGAAGGTAAAAAATTTGCTCCCACGGGCACGCCCGTAGAATGGGTTGAAGAAGAGAGCTGGTTCTTTCGCCTCTCAAATTATACAGAAAAACTGCTCGGACATTATTCGGCGCATCCTGAATTTATTGCTCCTGAACATTATAAAAATGAGATTGTCGCCTTTGTAAAACGAGGATTGCAGGACCTCTCAGTATCCAGAACGACCTTCGATTGGGGGATTTCCATTCCGCCCAGCCCTCAAACTAAATCCGACCATGTGATGTATGTTTGGGTTGATGCTCTGACAAACTACATTACTGCTACAGCTTGGTTAACGGATCCGCATGACCCTCGAGCGCGTTATTGGCCAGCTGATGCGCATGTTATTGGTAAGGATATCACGCGGTTTCACGCGATTTATTGGCCTGCCTTTTTAATGTCTGCGCAAGCGCCTCTGCCCAAACAGATCATTGTGCATGGATTTTTATTCTCTCGTGGCGAAAAGATGTCAAAATCCTTGGGCAATGTTATCGATCCGCTGGCATTAGCCGAGCGCTATGGCGTTGATCAACTACGTTATTTTTTCTTACGTGAGATCCCTTTTGGACAAGATGGCAATTATTCGCATGAGGCCATTGTTAATCGCATCAACTCAGATCTTGCCAATGATATAGGGAATTTAGCGCAACGTTCGTTGTCGATGATTGCTAAGAATTGTGAGGGCGTTGTGCCCCGTAGAGGCAAATTTTTACCCCAAGACGAGGAAATTCTTGATCAGGCTGAGGCTGCTTTGAGCGCCGCCCGCCGCGCTATGGAGGGCTATGCGCCGCATCAGGCCCTTGCGGAAATCTTTCGTGTTGTCGCCGAAACTAATCGGTATTTTGCCAGTGAAGAGCCTTGGTCCAAGAAAAAGACCGATCCAGATCGGATGCAAACGATCCTTTATGTTACGGCGGAGACGTTGCGTCGGCTGGCCTTACCGCTTCAGCCTTTTATACCGCAAGCGGCGTCTAAACTTCTTGATCTTTTGGGGGTTGGACCAGATGAGCGGGAGTTTCTAAATGCTGGCGCGCAGGGCGCGTTAAAAGAGGGCGCGCCATTGCCCCCGCCGGCGCCAATTTTCCCGCGCTATATTGAGGAAACTGAGCTCGACCCTGCCGCTGCGGCTCAGGGTCAAAATTAGGCGGGCTCAAACATGCTGATCGATACGCATTGCCATCTTGATTTCCCGGATTTTGCGCCAGAGCAAGCTGAGATCGTCGCGCGCGCTCATGCGCGTGGCGTTAGACGCATGATCACTATTTCAACGCATCTATCGCGCTTTGAACAAGTCAAAACAGTTGCAGAAAAATATGAAAATGTATTTTTTACTGTTGGGACTCATCCTCATCATTCACATGAAGAAGTAATGCCAACTGTCGAGGATCTCGTTAGTTTATCTCGCCATCCCAAATGTGTGGGTCTTGGAGAAGCTGGTCTGGACTATCATTATGATTCAGCACCCAGAGATATCTCGCGTCAGGTGTTTTTAACGCATATCGAGGCAGCGCGACAGACAGGTCTGCCACTTGTTATTCATACTCGAGATGCGGACGAGGATTGCGCGACAATCTTGAAAGAGGAAATGTCCAAGGGCGCTTTTAAAGCCTTGCTGCACTGTTTCACGAGCGGGGAAGCTTTGGCGCTTACCGCGATTGGGTTGGGCGTCTATATTTCCTTTTCAGGCGTGTTAACGTTTAAAAATTCCCAGTCTTTGCGAGACATTGCTAAAAAACTGCCGCTCTCGCATCTCCTTGTCGAAACTGATGCGCCTTTTCTTGCGCCGATACCGCATCGAGGCAAAAGGAATGAGCCAGCTTATGTTGTTGATACAGCGAGAGTGTTGGCGGAAATCAAAGAAGTTGATGAGGGCGAAATAGCGCGTCAGACTACAGAAAACGCTCTGCGACTATTTTCTAAAATGCCGCCCTTAGAGGGTGTGAGGTGACAGTTTCAATTACGATACTTGGCTGTGGCTCTTCTGGCGGCGTGCCGCGCGTGGGGCAGGGCTGGGGTAAATGCGATCCAGAAAACCCCAAAAATCGGCGTCGTCGCTGTTCAATCTTGCTAACTGCTGGTCAGAATCAACAATCAACGCAGATCCTCGTTGATACTGGCCCTGACCTGCGTGAACAATTAATTGCAGCTAATGTCCAGCGTCTTGACGCGGTGCTTTATACGCATCCTCACGCTGATCATACGCATGGAATTGATGATTTACGGGGGCTTGTGATTATGAATGGGCGGCGCATTCCGGCCTATATGGATGAGCCAACATCATTGAGATTGTCTCATAAATTTGATTATATTTTCGAGACGCCGCCGGGTAGTTTTTATCCGCCCTTAATGGTTGAGCACCGGCTGCATCCAGGGTCTTCGGTGACGATCAATGGGCCTGGCGGCGCAATTAGCGCGACGCCGTTTCGCCTGGATCATGGCGATATGGACGCACTGGGTTTTCGCTTCGGCAATATTGCCTATACGCCAGATCTCCACGCCATCCCGCCAGAGAGTGAAGTCTATCTTCAAGGTCTGGATCTTTGGATTATTGACGCCTTACGTTATCAGCGTCACGGCACGCATTTGAATGTGGAACAAGCGCTTGCGCTTGTTGAAAGCTTTGGCGCGAAACGCGCTGTTTTAACCGATCTCCATGTCGATCTGGATTATGCGGCTCTGTCAGCGATTGTCCCGCCAAATGTCATTGTTGCTTATGACGGGTTGCAACTGTCAGTTTAGGCCAAATCCAGATCAATATGGGTCTATTTGGTTCCATAATATAGATTATACGAATATAGGATAGACCCCATTCAGCCTGGGTCTACTGATTGCCTCGGCTCCTTCATCCTAATTCCAACCTATTCTCTGGGTCGTTCAAGAGGCGCAAAGGCTTTTCCTGTGTTTTGTAAAAATTGTTTTTTCCCTACGCACTCACATAAGTATTGAATAATTTTGCTTCATAGTATCAAGGCATAAGCTCTAGCCAGACGCATGAATTATAATAATTCAATTAAATTAGATATTTAGAATGCTTTATTCAACAATCGCATTATCTTATCAAAATTGATGGTTTATAGGATTTGATCCTTTTAAGTTCTTACCTGGTGGATCGTCTCATTGGACTGAGAAGCGTTTTTACTTGATCGGATAAAAAAATTACGGAACTAACGAAAATATTTCGCCATCGTCATCTAAATCTGCTAAAAAGCAGTGTTCGCGCGGGACTATATGACATTCATAAAGCATACCTCATAGCTTCTTACCGGTTACGTTTAAGTCAACCGATAGAGAGTCATGGGCGCAAGAGTTTGACATAAAAGTCTTGCCGGTTTTGGCGGAGACGAGCAGGTAACATGAGCAAAGGTAGAGATTTCCGGGGTCCGCGTAAACGCGGTTTTGATGATGATGCCCCGTTTGGATATGATGCCCCAAGACAAAGTCGGCCACCTCGGTCCCCATTTGGTGGCGGTGGTTTTGGAGACGCCCCGCCTCCGCCGCCGATGGAAGGCCCCTCCGTCGAAGCCATTGTTAAGTGGTTTAAAAACGACAAGGGCTTCGGTTTCGTGGAACTCGGCAACGGCACAGGCGACGCCTTTCTCCATATTGGCGCTGTTCAGGCTGCTGGTTATGACTCCTTGCCTCCCGGCGCAAAACTTGAAGTTCAAGTTACCAATTCTGTTAAAGGACAGCAGGTTGCGCGCGTTTTGAGCGTAGATCTTGAAGGGGCTGCGGAGCGCGCCCCGCCCCCGCCTCCTCGTAGCGGCGGATTTGGCGGCGGAAGAGACAGAGATGGCGGCGGTTATGGTGGTGGCCGTGACGGCGGCTATGGTGGCGGTGGCGGCGGCTATGATAGCCCGCGTCCACGTCGTCAGGCTCCAGATCCATCAACCGCTATTCCCGTTTCTGGCACAGTCAAGTGGTTCGATGAGACTAAAGGCTTTGGTTTTGTCCAGTCTAACGACGGCGGCAAAGACGTCTTTGTGCATATTTCTATTCTTGGCCCATCCGGTGTGAACAGACTCCTGGAAGGACAGCCTGTAACTATGCAAGTGGTGGATACAGCAAAAGGCCGGGAAGCGTTGTCGATCAACCTCGCCTAACTCACGCATCCTAGCGATGTTTTTTGCGCCGCGTCTTTTAATCAAGGACGCGGCGTTTTTTTAACTTTTAGCGATGAACAATGTCACATGCCATAAATCGATTGATTGAAATTATGGCGACCCTGCGTACTCCGATAACGGGCTGCCCATGGGATCTTGAACAAAATTTCTCATCAATCGCGCCCTACACGCTTGAAGAAGCATATGAAGTAGTTGACGCGATTGAGCGCAATGACATGGGCGATCTAAGAGAAGAATTGGGCGACCTTCTCCTGCAAGTGGTTTTTCATGCACGGATGGCGGAAGAAAAAAATTGTTTTGATTTTAATGACGTCATTGATGCTATTTGCGAGAAACTTATCCGCCGCCATCCTCATGTCTTTGGCGAACAAGATGGTCTCACTTCCGAGGCTGTCTTACGTCAATGGGATGACATAAAGGCAGAAGAGAAGCGGTTAAAACAAATTGGTCAACCCTCTAGTCTCCTTGACGGCGTGCCCCTCGCCTTTTCAGCGCTAACGCGAGCGGTGAAATTACAAAAGAAAGCCTCAAAAGTCGGATTTGATTGGAACAACGCCCTGCTCGTCATAGAAAAAGTTCGCGAGGAGACCGAAGAAGTTGCTGAAGAGTTAAAGACACATGCGTCATTGCCGACGCCGCAATTGGAGGAGGAAATCGGCGACCTACTCTTCGTTATTTCCAATCTAGCCCGGCATGTAAACGTAGACCCAGAACAAGCGTTAAGAGGCGCAAATAGAAAATTCGAGAGACGCTTTCATTATATTGAAGCACGCTTGAATGAGAAGACGCGGACACCCGCTGAAGCAACGCTGTCCGAAATGGAGCTTTTGTGGCTTGAGGCAAAAAAAAGCGAGAAATAGAGCTTCGCCACAGCTAATCCGCTGCTAAGTTAAACCTTTTTCTGACCTCCGCCTCTCGCTCAGGCGCTATGCGGATTGTGACATGCGTTGCGCCATTTTTCGCCAAACTCCGCGCTAATACTTCTGTATGCGCGTAAAGCCACGCTAACCCTTTTCCATCTTCAGGGGCGATATCGAGACTGAGGGTCAATCGATTGACTGCTAAGATGGCTTCAATGCGGGCGAGCAAAGTGTCCAATCCCTCCCCCGAGACCGCTGAAACCAACATGGGCCGCTTATTTTTAGCAAAGCCTCGGGCAGCGAGCGTGAGGGCTTCTCGTCTGTCGTGATCTAGTGCGTCAATCTTATTCCAAACCTCGATTATCCGCCCCTCATCTTCGCTCTTTAAACCCAGTTCATTGAGGATTTGCTCTACGTCATGGGCTTGAGCGTCTGAATCTTCATGCGAGACGTCTCGCACATGCAGGATGACATCCGCTAAAGTGACTTCTTCTAATGTGGCGCGAAAAGCTGAAATCAGCATGGTCGGCAAGTCGGAGATAAAGCCCACAGTGTCGGACAGAAGAGCTTTTCCGCCGTGGGTTAATTTGATCTGTCTCAACGTAGGATCAAGGGTTGCAAAAAGCATATCCTGGGCGAGGACTTCTGCCTGAGTGAGACGATTAAAGAGCGTTGATTTGCCAGCGTTGGTATAGCCGACGAGCGCAATCACTGGGTAAGGAACATCTCTGCGCGTCTTGCGATGAAGACCGCGCGTTCGCTTTACTTTCTCCAGATCCTGCTCAATTTTCCGCATCCGTTCGGCAATTAGCCGGCGATCTGTTTCGATTTGGGTTTCGCCAGGTCCTCCCAGAAAGCCAAATCCGCCGCGTTGACGTTCAAGATGCGTCCATGAACGAACTAAGCGTGATTTTTGATAGGCGAGATGCGCGAGTTCAACTTGCAGGGACCCCTCGCGGGTGCGGGCTCTTTCTCCGAATATCTCAAGGATTAGACCAGTGCGATCAATGACTTTAGCATCCCATGCGCGTTCTAAATTACGTTGTTGAACGGGAGAAAGCTGGCAATCCATGCTTACGATTGCAATATCATTTTCCTTAATGAGGGCAGCGAACTCCTCTACTTTTCCTTTCCCCAGATAGGTCGCAGGACGGATATCGTTAATCGACACTAAGGCTTTTGCTGCGATCTCAAGGTGGATAGCAAGCGCTAAGCCTTCAGCCTCGTCTAACCGCGCATCAGGATGACGCGACGTCGCATTGAGCGCTTCTTTTGAATGATAAGGGCCGATAACAAGCGTTCGGGCTCCGCCAACGCTCGCTGTTGGAGGTTCTGGTGTGAATGGAGAACTCAATTAATTACCTTGGCTTTTCTCCGTCTTCCTCGCCAGGCTCAAACATTTGGACTGGGTGTCCAGGCATGATTGTCGAAATAGCGTGCTTGTAGACAAGTTGGGAATGCCCGTCTCGACGCAGTAAAAGACAAAAATTATCAAACCAAGTTACAATGCCCTGTAACTTAACGCCATTTACAAGAAAGATTGTGAGCGGAACTTTGTTTTTTCTTACAAAATTTAGAAAAGTATCTTGAAGGTTTTGCATTTTTTCTGACGACATCGGCTGTCCTGTTCTATTATTGTTGTTGAGCCGAGCGGTTTAGAGCCGCCCCTTCCCAGGATTGATTATTGTTTTTTTGGCCGCATCTTATGGATATTAGAGCCTCTCTAATGCTTGAGCGCAAGACACAAGTCTAGCCGGCGTTTCTTTTAAAAAACGGCCAGTTCTTAGCTAACCTAATATATAAAGTCATGCGCGTAATATATTGATATTATGCTTCAACTGAAAGCGACTTAAGTTTTCGGTGTAAGGCGGAGCGCTCCATTCCGATGAATTCCGCTGTGCGGGAAATATTGTTAGAAAAGCGGTTCAATTGGGCAACGAGATATTCACGTTCAAAAACTTCACGCGCTTCTCGAAGCGGCAGGCTCATTAATTTTTCGCCCTTAACGCCCGCGGGCGTTGCGGGAACCAGTTCGCCAACGTCTGCTGGCAGCATATCGGCTGTTATCGTCGCACCTGGTTCGCCAGCGGTGAGGATCATCAAACGCTCGACATTGTTTTTTAATTGACGAATGTTGCCGGGCCAATCGTGAAGCTGCAACACAGCCAGCGCGTCTTCAGCAATCTGGCGACGGGGCATGCCTGAAGCTGCGGACATATTATCCATGAAATATTCAATCAATGCGGGAATATCTTCCCGGCGCTCGGCCAGGGATGGAACGCGGATCGGTACGACGGCTAGCCGATGGAAGAGGTCTTCCCTCAATGTCCCGTCTTCTATGGCGAAAGCGAGATCGCGGGCCGAGGAGGAAATGACGCGCACATCGACTTGAACTTTTGTTGTGCCTCCGACGCGTTGGAAGGACTGATCAACCAAAACCCTGAGGATCTTAGCCTGAGTATCCATGGGCATGTCGGAAATTTCATCAAGAAATAACGTGCCCCCATGCGCCTCTTCTAGAGCGCCAACTTTGCGTTCGGCGCCAGAGCCCTCTCGCCCAAAAAGCTCAACCTCCATATTTTCCGGCGTAATCGTTGCGGAATTAATCACAACAAACGCGCCGGCGGCGCGAGAGGAGGCTTCATGAATACATCTCGCAGCTAGCTCCTTGCCAGTGCCCGGCGCTCCGGTAATCATGACGCGCGAGTTCACAGGGGCGACGCGCGCAACCAGCTGTTGTAATTGATGGGCGGCGGGAGAGGAGCCGACAATCTGATCGAACGCGCCAGCCCTTTGACGCAGAGCGGAAATTTCGCGGCGTAGCTGATAAGCCTCCAGCGCACGTTCAGCGACTAGGACCAATCGATCAGATTTAAATGGTTTCTCAATGAAATCATATGCGCCGATTTTAATGGCGCTCACAGCGGTTTCAATATTGCCATGGCCAGAAATCATGACCACAGGCAAGCCTTTGTGTTGTTGCTGGATTTCTTCAAGTACCTGAAGTCCATCAAGGCGCGAACCTTGAAGCCAGATGTCGAGAAAAACAAGGTGTGGCCGTCTCGCAGCAATTGCGGCAAGAGCTTCGTCAGCATCCTTGGCCGTACGCGTTCCATGGCCTTCATCGCTGAGGATCCCCGCGACTAACTCCCGAATGTCCGCCTCATCGTCGACAATGAGAATATCGCTCGCCATTACGCCTCGCCCCTTTTGATCAACTTCTCATTGTCTGTAGCCGTCGCCTCTTGCGACGCATCAGTCTTGTGCTCTGCAGGAGCCAGCGGGAGGATCATTCTCACACAAGCGCCCTTCCCGTTCGGGGCATCGAGCAATTCCAGCCGTCCGCCGTGATCTTCGATGATTTTAGCGACAATTGGCAAGCCTAGACCAGTACCCTCAGATCTAGTTGTCATATAAGGTTCAAGCAAACGTTGTCGGTTCATAGCCGGAAAACCTTTGCCATTGTCAATTATATCAACTTCCGCCCATTCGTCATGAAGAGAGACTTTAACCTCGACGCGTCCTGCTTCTTCACTCGTCCCCTCTTCTCGGGCGGCGATCCCCTCAATGGCGTTTTTAATCAGATTAGTCAGGGCTTGCGATAAAAGTCGGCGGTCAAATTGCGCAAAAGTCGGCGTTGTTGGAAGGCTTTCGACAATATCGATGTCGGCATTGCCAACCCGCATCAGGAAGATGACTTGGCGGATGCACGCATTCAGATCGTCTCGTTCGGGCTTTGCTTTGGGCATACGCGCGAAGGAGGAGAATTCATCAACCATGCGCTTAATGTCATCAACCTGACGAACGATCGTATCCGTGCATTGATCAAAAATATCTCTGTCTTGAGTAATCAATCGACCATATTTGCGTTTGAGACGCTCAGCAGAAAGTTGGATCGGCGTTAGCGGGTTTTTGATTTCGTGGGCGATGCGCCGAGCGACATCCGCCCAGGCAGAGGTGCGTTGCGCGGTGATTAGATCTGTTATGTCATCCAGCGTCACAACGAAATTTTTCTGATCGCCTTCAGCATGCGCGGATGTCACGCGAATATTAAATGTGTGTTCAGATATACCCCGTTTAAGCGTGATTTGACTCTGAACTGACCGGGGAAAAACCTCGGCGGCGTCAAGTATAATTTGTTCAATCTCAGGGATTGCGTCACGAATAGGCGCGCCGACTGTCGCCTGCCCTAGCGCCTCCGTTAACGACAATTCCTCAGCAGAGCGATTAATCACAGTAACGCGATTGTCTGAGCCGACTCCAATAACCGCAGCCGGCACGCCAGCTAAAACAGCTTCGGTAAATTCACGACGCTCATCATTGATCCGATTAGCTTCAATCAAACGACTTTGACGCGAATCCAATTCTGCAGTCATTTTATTAAATACATCTCCAAGTCGAGCTAATTCGCCGTGAGAGCGATCAACATTGACTTGGACATCAAAATTACCGGCTGAGACCTCGTCAGTGGCTGCAATTAGAGTACGAATAGGCGACATTAATCTATCTGCAAAATCTAATCCAAACCAGATTGATGAAAGCAACATTATTGTTGTTAGCAATGCATACATTAGAACAAATGCACGTTGCACTGCGGAACGAAAAGCGTCGAAAGCTTCGTATTTATTAATAAGATTTTGGGTCTCTTTTGGAAATTCTATTGCAAAAGGATCAATTGGACGGGTCACATAAAGGAATGTATCCGTGAAGGCGCTGAGAGAGCGCAGAGCGACAAAGCTTTTTCCATCATCAATCATTAAACATAGTGGTTCGCCGCTTCTGGCATTATCAAATTCAGACTTGGGCGGCGCAATAACAATCGCAGAAGCGTTTTCTGCAACATCAACGCGGTCGACAATTTCCCCATTTGACTTCACTAAGGCCGCAACAGAAAAACCTAGAAAATAGGCGCGTGTAGCAAAGACTTGATGAAAATAAGTACGGTCAGAGGTAAAGAGCATTCGGGCGCGGTCAAGATCTGAGGCTGTTAATTGCGCCTCTTGAAGGAGCGCTTGACATTGGCTGGACTGAAAGGCCTCCGCGGCCTTAGCAGTATTATGAACAAATAATCCCACGCTGGACATAAAAGTAGGATTAAGGGCGCGTTCGAGGGTCATAGATCCCGCGATCGCCAACAAGACAGCGGGAACTAGCGTGATGACAGCAAAGATGCCAACAATACGCACGTGAAGGCGCGCGGCCGACTCCCCCCGTCGCCAGACGCGATAAAGCCTAAAGGCTTTAATAATCACCATTACAAGTAGAATGGTGACCAAGGCGCCATTGCCGACAAATAACGCGATCATGCGCCCATCGGTGGGCGATGTTTTTCCAAATTTTGAGACAAGTAAAAATGTCGCTAGGGCGCAAGCAGCTGCGCCGACCGCTATAAGCGGGCCGATCCACGCGCGTGCGGCCGCCGCGCTCGGTTCCTGAGCCGATGCATTCTCAGTTAACGCCATGATTTGTCTATAGGCTGAGCCGGAGGGGGTGGCAATTGCCGTTGCTCCGGCCAGTTAAGCGGGTCGCGCCCTGGGAGGGTATATTTTTAACGGGGCAAGCGCATTAAACGGATGTCTAAATCATTGACTTTTTTTCGCAGCGTATTGCGATTAAGGCCTAGTAATTCAGCAGCTTTAATTTGATTGCCGCGCGTGGCGGCTAATGCCGCGCTTATGAGCGGAATTTCGATTTCTCTCAATATTCTATGATACAGTCCTGGTGGCGGCAATTGCTCACCGCAATCCCGAAACAGTTTGGCGAGGTGTCGCTCAACTGATGTCGACAAGGTTTGGCCGTGATCGCCCTCGTTAAAATTGCCGCCTGTCGATAGCCCGTTTGGATCTGGTGGCGGGGGCTGGTGAAAGTCTTGGTTGAGTTCTGTTTCGACCAGCGAGTCTGAAATCATCTCCTGTGGATGGAGCGCGGCCAGTCGACGGATAAGATTTTCAAGTTCGCGGATATTGCCAGGCCAGCGATATTTTTTCATTCGCTCGAGAGCGGCTTGATCAATATATTTTTGGGGCAAGCCTTCGTTCACGACAGCCTTGAAAAAATGATTGACCAGATCTGGAATATCTTCAGTGCGTTCGCGAAGGGGCGGCAATCTTAAGGGAACGACATTGAGGCGGAAGTAGAGATCTTCGCGAAACAATCCCTGCTGAATTAAAATACGTAAGTCTTTATTGGTTGCGGCGATGATCCGCACGTTGGTTTTGATCGGCGTGCGGCCGCCAACTGTTGTATATTCTCCTTGTTGCAACACGCGCAAAAGCCTGGTTTGGGCCTCCATGGGCATGTCGCCTATTTCATCCAAGAAAAGCGTGCCGCCTTCGGCTTGTTCAAAGCGCCCGGCTGATCGCTGGCTGGCGCCAGTAAAAGCTCCCTTTTCGTGGCCAAAAAGTTCACTTTCAATCAAATCTCGCGGTATAGCCGCCATATTGACGGCGACGAAGGGGCCTTTTTTACGTTTTCCATAATCATGCAGCGCGCGGGCAACGAGTTCCTTACCAGTGCCTGACTCGCCGTTAATCATGACAGTCAGGTCTGTCTGCATTAAGCGCGCGAGCGAACGATAGATTTCCTGCATCGCGGGCGAGCGGCCAACTAGGGGCATGCCCTCTAGTTCTTCTTGCTCATCATTCTTTGCAGATTTTCGCGGCTCCGCCATCGCGCGCCCAACGATGCTTACGAATTCTTTTAAATCGAAGGGTTTTGGCAAATAGTCATATGCCCCGCGTTCTGAAGCCCGAATAGCGGTCATAAACGTATTTTGCGCGCTCATCACAATAATCGGCAATTCAGGCCGGAGTTTTTTTATTCTAGGGAGTAATTCAAATGCATTTTCGTCAGGCATGACGACGTCAGTAACAACTAAATCTCCTTCCCCAGCCTGAACCCAACGCCACAGCGTCGCCGCCGTTCCTGTTGTGCGTACTTCATAACCTGCGCGCGAGAGTGCCTGGGCGACAACGGTGCGGATCGCTGCGTCGTCATCCGCAACAAGTATTTCCCCACGATTCATAAATACGAACTCCCAGGCTCAAAAAGAGTGATCATTAATTTTCTTGGCTTGTGAAAGGTCGGGCCTGACAGGCTCCGGGCGATACATGGGCATTAAAATTCTAAATACTGTTCTGCGCATTACTGAGTCGCATTCAATGACGCCGCCATGGTCGTTAATAATCTTAGCCACTAGTGCAAGACCTAGGCCAGTTCCTGACGCCTTTGTTGTGATGAACGGTTCAAAAAGATTAGCCGCTATATCTTGAGGTATGCCTGGCCCATTGTCCTTTACGCTTAATTCCAAAGGCAGCCCTACGGGATTTTTCTCGCCAAAAGTTCTAAAACTCACGCCAGGCCGAAAGGCCGTTTTTAACGTAATCTCGCCATCGACAGCGTCGCCTATGGACTCTGCGGCATTTTTAACGAGGTTGAGGAAGGCCTGAATGAGGAGGTCGCGGTTTGCATATAAGGGCGGCAAAGACGGGTCATAGTCCTCAATAAAACGCAAATTACGCGCAAAACCGCTTTGGGCGATTTGTTTAACGTGATCGAGAACAGAATGGATGTTGACTTGTTCTCGCTTTAGCGGCCTTGCGTCTGAGAAAACCTCCATGCGATCGACCAGACGCACAATGCGGTCTGTTTCCTCACAAATTAGCCGCGTTAAGGCGCGGTCAGAATCATTGAGGTTTGTCTCTAATAATTGCGCCGCTCCGCGTATGCCAGAGAGAGGATTTTTTATTTCATGGGCCAACATTGACGCCATTCCAGAAACAGAGCGAACGGCATTTCGATGATTGAGCTGTCGATCAATTTTATCTGCAATGGTCCTTTCCTGAAGCATCACAATTACCCGGCCATCTAAATCTGGCAGTGGCGCGCAATGGACATCGACGCGACGATCGAGATCTTGACCGGGACGACCAACCTCAATTTTATATTCATTAATGGGCGCTCCGCGCGCATGTACTTGTTCAATCAGCGTGATGAGTGGGGAACCAAAGGGGAGCAAGCGATCAATTCTTTGGCCAATCAGCAATTGTCGGCCTAATTCAAAAAAGGCCTCAGCCGCCGCATTTGCGTCAGCAATATATCCCTCAAGCGTGACGGTGATTACAGTCATGCTGCAACCTCAGCGTAATCGCTTAAAAAAATCTCATCAATTAAATCATAGGCCTCATCGACGGATGACGTGGTTAAGAGTTGCTGTTTTAGTTTGTAAATTACTTCGTTAGTTGCTTCAAAACTATGTTCGATATATGCAGCGAGATGTTTGCGAGCGTGCCGCAATCCTGCCTCGCCCATCATTGCAATTAGTCCCTTAAGATGTTCCTTGACGATACCGCCTCGTTTTTCAAACGCCAGGGGGTCTCGTTGTGCGCCGGTCGATAAAAAATGAGCAATGTCGCCAACAAGCCAGGGACGTCCAATCGCCGCACGACCAATCATGAGCGCGTCGGCTCCAGAGGTTTTTAACATTGTGCGGGCATCTTCAACTGACGCACAATCGCCATTAGCGACTACTGGAATACGAACGGCGGATTTAACATGTCTAATAGCCTGCCAATCCGCCTGACCCGAGTAAAATTGTTGCCTCGTGCGGCCATGAACCGTAATCAGCGATACGCCCTCCCCTTCTGCGCGACGCGCTAATTCAGGAGCGTTAATGGAATTGGCGTCCCATCCCAGGCGCATTTTTAGGGTGATTGGAATTTTTACAGACCGCCGCGCAGAAACAATCAAAGCAGTTGCTTGATCTAAGTCGCGCATGAGGGCTGCTCCAGCCATTCCGCCAGTTACCCGTTTGCAGGGGCACCCCATGTTTATGTCAACCCAGTCTGCTCCACTCGCCTCAGCATGCTGAGAAGCTATTTCGATATCGCGCACATCTCTGGCAGCGATTTGGATTGCCCGTGGCGCTAAGCGGGACTGCCGGCTATCTGAGCGAATACGATGCTGTGTTTCTTTATCGCCGCGTATAACGCCGCTGCCCGTAATCATCTCGCTGACAGTAGCGCTAGCTCCATATCGCTCAGCGATTGCGCGCATAATAAGGTCCGTGACGCCGGCCATTGGGGCAAGGAGGACGCGGCCCCCAAGGGTGACTTCGCCAACCTTTATCGGTCCTGGATCGACTAGGCCGCCTAATTTCTGGGCATTTATCATCTTGCCCGCCTTATAAGCAATGCCTCATTCTATGGCAATGGGACAATTTGCCTCGAGAATTTGACGAGGCAGGAGAAAAACGACACAGAGCCAGAATGACTGAAAATGCGTCCAAGCTCAAAGCAAAGAACAATATCGCTTATTTAGTTGTTGCTGCAGGACGGGGGTCTCGCGCTGGAGCAGGCTTGCCTAAACAATATCGATCTCTGGGCAGTCGCCCTGTTCTTTCGCATACGCTTTCAGCCTTACACGCTAGTGCCCCCGGGGCCCTGATACAGGTTGTGATTCATCCTGATGATCAGCTGCTTTATGAAGATTGCCTTATAAGTCTAGAGCCTCAGGCGCGCCTAAGCGTTCAGTCGCCCGTATTTGGCGGAGCAACGCGACAAGAAAGCGTAAGACTTGGATTAGAGGCTTTGGCGACACAGTCGGCGCCAGAAATTGTTCTTATTCATGACGCTGCCCGTCCTTTTGTCGATAGGGCCATCGTTGAGCGCGCGGTCATAGCGGCGCAAAGCTATGGCGCAGCCGCTCCTGGCGTCGCCTTAACTGACACTGTCAAGCAAGTGAATGATCAGCTCATGGTTGTCGCTACCCCAGAGCGGCAATTTTTGCGCGCCGTGCAAACACCCCAGGCTTTTCAATTTTCAGTGATTTTAGAGGCGCACCGGAAAGCTGCGGATAGTCATGGCGACTACACAGATGACGCGATGATTGCGGAATTTGCTGGTCACAGCGTACATCTCTTCTTGGGGGATATAAAAAATTTCAAACTTACTACGCCAGAGGATTTTGATCGCGCTATGGAAACAATTAACCGTCAACTATACGCTGATTTACCAGATATTCGGACCGGACAGGGATATGACGTTCATGCATTTGAGCCTGGCGATCGGGTATGGCTGGGCGGCGTTGAGATCCCACACGCTTTCAAGCTTGCTGGCCACTCCGACGCAGATGTGCTGATGCATGCGATAACAGATGCGATATTGGGCGCAATCGCAGAGGGGGATATTGGCGCGCATTTCCCGCCAACCGATCCTCGCTGGAAGGGCGCTGAATCTAAAATATTTCTCGCACATGCATGTCAGCGCGTAAGAGAAAGAGGCGGTATGATTGCGCATCTCGACGCAACGATTATTTGTGAAGCGCCTAAAATTGGTCCACATCGAGATCGTATTCGACACAGTCTTGCCGCCCTAATGGCCCTTGAGGTCGATAGAGTTGCGATTAAGGCGACTACAACGGAAGGTCTTGGTTTTACTGGCCGTAAAGAGGGGATCGCTGCGTTAGCGATCGCAACAATTCGTCTGCCGTCTCAATGAGATTTCCATTGTTAAATATGGATCATTGGTGAATTTATGATCCATATTATTAGAAATATTTTCATCGATGAAGCAGATATTTCATATGAATTTCTGAGATCTTCAGGTCCAGGCGGACAAAATGTACAAAAAGTAGAAACATGCGTTCGATTGAGATTTAATGTTAAAGATTGTCAAAATTTATCATTAGAAATAAGTAAAAAATTAATAAGAATCGCGGGTCGTAAAGCTACGAAAGAAGGGATAATCCTGATTGAGGCGCAGCGCTATCGCACTCAACACCGTAATCGAGAGGATGCGCTAGAGCGTCTTAAAAGCCTAATTATTAAAGCTGCGGAACCCCCCTCCCCGCCTAGGATCAAAACAAAACCGACTTACGGCGCGAAAGTGCGTCGATTAGAGGGAAAAAAATTAAGAAGCGTTGTAAAAAATCTTCGCGGCCGCCCAGCTGGGGATTAAAATTTAAGTTAGTTTTTTGAGGATCTAATTTTGAAATCATTACTCTATGACAAAGCGCAGGTGATTATTACGCGCGCCCAAAAGATGAATGTGACGCTTGCTACTGCTGAGTCCTGCACAGGTGGCATGGTCTCCGCTATCTTGACTGAGGTCCCTGGAGCGTCATCTGTTTTTGATAGAGGTTTTATTACCTATTCGAACCAATCAAAATCACAGATGTTAGGCGTTGCTGACGAAACCTTAGCAAAATATGGTGCTGTCAGCGCGCAAACTGCATGTGAGATGGCTTTAGGAGTCTTGAAGAATTCTAATGTTGACTGCGCAGTATCGATCACGGGTATCGCCGGTCCAAGCGGCGGCACAATTGAAAAGCCCGTCGGTCTTGTTTTTTTTGGTTATATCAGACGGACTGAACCGGTAAAGTTTTTGGAGAGAAGATTTGGGATGGTCTCTCGTGAGATCATCCGGCTTGAGGCGACAAAACAAGCTTTAGATTTATTATCCTTGTTACTCACAGACTAAGCTTTTGACTTAAAGATTATATCGGCGCGTTTAGCAAAAGCTTCTGTATAATTATGAACCGCCTTATCAAACATAGCGCCCATGATGAGACCAACCGCTAGACTTTTAAACTCATATTCAATTGAAAAGTCGACAAGACAGCGCTTTGAGGCAGATTCCTCGCTGCTTGCTTGTGTAAATCGCCAGCATGTCTTGAGATGACGAAATGGGCCGTCTATCGCAGTGACATTTATTTCATAATTATTTTCATTACAAATGACTTTGCTTGAATAGCGCTCACAAACTGCCTTAAAACCAACAGTCATCTCTGCGACAACCGTAACCAAACCCGGCGCAGTTGTGTGTCGGCTTTTTACCCGCATTTTTTCACAAAGAGGCACAAAATTGGGATAATTTTCCACATCGCTCACCAATTGAAACATATCGGATGGGCTATGGGGAACGATTTTTTTTGTATGATATCTTTTCATTTTTGATATTTTGATTATGGGGTGTGGATAGGGATAGCAGTATTTTTCTAAGAGACTTAGAACTTTGTTAAATTATTGGACCGATCGATTTTGTCTATCTTGCCTCAATTTATCAAAATCCTCGGAAGCATGATAGGATGAACGCGTCAATGGCGAAGCCGCGACGAGTTTAAACCCTCGTGTTTCGGCGAGTTCTTTTAGCGCATTAAATTCCTCAGGTGGAAGATAACGAGAGACTGGGTGATGCTTGCGGCTGGGCGCCAAATATTGACCTAATGTTAAGAAATCTACATTTGCACAGCGCAAATCATCCATAACTTGCAAAATTTCATTTCGATTTTCGCCCAGACCAAGCATAAGGCCAGACTTTGTAATCATTGTCGGCGCTAGTTCTTTAGCGCGTTGCAACAGTCGAATTGAGTGAAAGTAACGTGCGCCAGGTCGCACAGTCGGATAAAGCGCAGGAACTGTTTCTATGTTGTGATTAAAAACATCCGGGTGAGCCTCAACAATTTGTTCTAAGGCGCCAGTTTTTTTTAAAAAATCTGGCGTGAGAATTTCTATTGTTGTTTGAGGGCATTGGGCTCTTAGCGCTTTTATAGTCGCTACGAAATGCCCTGCCCCGCCATCCTCAAGATCATCGCGATCAACAGAGGTGATAACGACATGGGTTAGCGCGAGCGCCTTTGTCGCGGCTGCAACGCGGTCCGGCTCTTCCTTGTCTAATGCTTTAGGACGCCCCGTAGCAACATTACAAAATGCGCAAGCGCGCGTGCAAATATCCCCTAGGATTAGAAATGTTGCATGTTTCTTTTGCCAGCACTCGCTAATATTTGGACACGCGGCTTCCTGACAGACTGTGGTAATTTTATGCTGACCGAGCAAAGCGAATGTTTGATTCCAGCTCTGATTACCCGGGGCCTTAACGCGGAGCCAGTCTGGTTTTGGTATAGGGGCATGATCCGGACGAAAAGCTTTCTCAGGGTGGCGTCGTTTTTCTTCATGAGTGATATGTGGTTTATAATCTGCCCCGTCTGTCACGCTCATAACCCTGCTCAATCTTTAAAAAACTAAGTCTTTATAGATTTTTGTTCAGTCTTAAATGATAGATTGCCTTTTTCTAGAGATATTCAACTTCCAATACGCCAGGCACAGCGCGCAGCGCGTGAGCGGTTTCCGGATTAACTGAATAACCTCCCGGCAGTCGGATCTCTATTTCTTCTGGCGCTTTATCGCGCTTAAAGAGGATTGAGACCTCTCCCTCGCCTTTTTTAGTCAATTTATTTTTTATATCTAAAATGGGCGATGCATTATTTAAAACAATCCGGATTCCTTTTTGAGCGCGTGCAGCGGCAATCTCTAAGGACTCAACAGAGACAATACGCGCGCGCACATCCTCGCCATCAATCGTCGCGGAAAGCGTTAATAAAACTGCAGCTCCTTTTTCAAGCTTATCCCTGAATTGATTCAATCCCTCCTGAAACAGGATGGCTTCATACTGACCGCTCACGTCTGATAGCTGAAGAATACCCATTTTTGAGCCGGATTTTGTGCGTCTTTCCGCTCTATCTAATACGACTGCCGCCAGTCTCCCTGCCGTCGCTCCTTTTTTGACATCTGAAACAAATTTACTCCATCGCGTAACGCGCAGCTTCGACATCAGGGTTTCGTATGCGTCTAACGGATGACCGGAAAGAAAGAAGCCTGCCGCTTCATATTCGCGCCTAAGAGTCTCAGCAATCGACCAAGGGGGAACTTTTGGGAGCGCTATGGTATCTGTTTCATCTTCGCCAAACAAAGCATTTTGGCCAGCTTTTCGATCATCCGTATGTCGGTTTGCTGCGGCGAGAAGGGTTTCTATTGACGCAAAAACACATGCTCTATTTGCTAATAATTCATCAAAGGCCCCGCAGGCGGCAAGATTATCCAAGACTTTTTTATTAACTTCTCTAGGGTTAATGCGATGCGCAAAATCGGCAAGATTTTTATAAGGGCGCGCGCCTCTCGAACGAACGAGAGACTCTGCCTGTCCTTCGCCGACGCCTTTTATTGCTGATAAAGCGTAGCGAATAGAAAGCTTGCCCTCTTCATCAATAGCCACATCAAAATCGACGCCGGACCGGCAAATTGACGGGGGATCGACAGTGATGCCAATTCTGCGAGCCTCATCGCGAAACTCAGCGAGCTTGTCAGTCTGATTTTTATCAAAAGTCATTGACGCAGCGAGGAATTCAGCAGGGTAATGGGCTTTGAACCAAGCAGTTTGGTAAGCAATGAGCGCATAGGCTGCAGCATGACTTTTATTGAATCCATAGTCGGCGAATTTCGCTAAGAGATCAAAAATTTCGTTGGCTTTGTGTTTCGTTAACCCTCTTTCAACAGCCCCTGTCACAAAACGATCGCGTTGAGCGGACATCTCTGACTTGATTTTTTTACCCATCGCCCGCCGAAGATTATCAGCTTCCCCAAGAGAATATCCTGATAACACCTGAGCAATTTGCATGACTTGCTCTTGATAAATAATGACGCCAAAAGTTTCTTTTAAAATCGGTTCAATTGCTGGATGGATATAATCAGGTTCTTCATCGCCAAGTTTTACCGCGCAATATGTGGGTATATTCGCCATTGGTCCTGGTCGATATAGAGCGACTAAAGCAATGATATCTTCAAATCTGTCAGCATGCATTTCAACAAGCGCTTTTCGCATGCCAGCGCTTTCAAGTTGGAATACGCCGATTGTTTCGCCTCGACCAAGCATTGCATAGGTTTCTAGGTCATCTAATGCAATATTTTCTAATTTGAACTCTGGGGCCCTGCGCCGAACGAGGTCACTGGCCATCGCTAGAACAGTCAGTGTTTTCAGTCCAAGAAAATCAAATTTAATCAAGCCTGCAGGCTCAACCCATTTCATGTTGAATTGAGTCGCAGGCATGTCGGATTTAGAGTCGCGATAAAGGGGCGTTACTTCATGGAGTGGCCTGTCGCCAATAACAATACCTGCGGCATGCGTTGAAGCATTCGAGTATAAACCCTCTAAAGCGCCGGAAATTTTAAAGAGGCGGGCGACTTTCTCATCTTTTTCAACTTCTTCTCGTAATTTTTGTTCAGTTGCGAGCGCTTCCGCAAGCGTGATTGGCTTGGCTGGGTTTTGGGGAACAAGTTTGGCGAGTTTGTCGACGTGTCCCAAGGGCATTTCCAAAACGCGTCCAACGCTTCTTAGAACGCCTCGAGCGAGAAATGAACCAAATGTGATAATTTGAGCGACACGATCTTCTCCGTATCGCGCTCTAACGTAATCGATAACTTCATTGCGTCGTATCTGACAAAAATCAATGTCAAAATCTGGCATTGAATTTCGTTCAGGATTAAGGAATCTTTCAAAAAATAAACCGAAGCGAACTGGATCTAGGTCTGTGATCGTCAAGGCATAAGCAACTAGCGAACCCGCACCCGAGCCGCGACCTGGACCAACGGGAATGTTTTGTGACTTAGCAAATTTAATGAAGTCCGATACAATGAGAAAATAACCAGGAAAACGCATTTTTTCGATGACGTCTAATTCAAAGTTTAGTCGGTTGAGATATTCCTCCCTAGTGTAGCCGGGCGCTGGTCCATGCAGAGCAAGCCGTTGCGTAAGCCCATCGTGCGATTGGCGGCGTAATTCCTGAGCTTCAATTTCATCAAGTGAAGTGTCTGGCTTATTTTCTTGGATAAAACGGGGCATGATTGGTTTACGCGTTTGTGGTCGAAAACAAACGCGACGCGCAATCTCGATTGTATTAGCTGTGGCCTCTGGCAGATCTGCAAAAATCTGCAACATTTCAGATTGAGTTTTAAACCGGTGTTCTTGAGAAACGCGTCGACGATCAGCCACGCCCGTTACAGTACCATCCGCAATACACAAGAGTGCGTCATGCGCCTCGAAATCGCTAATAGATGCAAAATAGGTCTCATTTGCCGCAACTATTGGCAAACTCCGACGGTAGGCTAGGTCAAGGAGTAAGGGTTCAATTTCTCTTTCTTGCTGAAGATTATGACGCTGTAATTCGATATAAAATTTGTCTGAAAAAATCTTTTCAAGAATCTTTGCGCGGCGAAGGGCGAGTTCCCCGTTGCCGGAAGCAAATGCCCGATCGATCCCCCCAGCAGGACCGCCTGACAGCGCGATTAGGTCATGAGCATCCTCCTTCAAGGTAGATAAGGATACATGCGGAAGATCGCCCTGCTCGGGTTCCAGATAGGCCCGCGATGCTATCCGCATCAAGTTCCTATAACCCTCTTCAGTTTTCGCTAATAAAACAATGTTGCCGAAGGATCTGTCCCGCATTATTGCGGAACTTGTATCGCCGTCGGCAAAGTCGACGGAGAGCTGAATGCCAGTGATTGGTTGAATGCCATATTTTACAGCTTTTTCTGCAAACTCTAGAGCCGCAAAAAGATTATTTGTATCTGTTATCGCCAGCGCTGGTTGATTGTCATGAACTGCCAGATCAATCAGCTTTGTTAGGGTCAAAGCCCCTTCCCGCAAAGAGAATGCGGTATGCAGGTGTAAATGAACAAAGCCGGGGGAGCCTGAGTGCATGGTTTTGCGCGCCTGACTGGGAGGAAGATCACTCGACTCTGATTCGCATCGATTTGGCTTAATAATCTCCATCTAGATTATAGCGAAGCGTGGCAGGTTGAAATTAAAAACCTGAGTGAATTGGCCATAAAAAAACCCGGCTGGGTTGGCCTGCCGGGTTTAAGAAATCTCGGAAGCTCGTAAAATCATTTACCTGGGGTAAAATGCTTTGAGACGCTCTCAAAGGGTTTAAGCGCTTCTTTCGTCATCGCTGTGTAGAGCTCGCCAAATTTACTAGCTCCCGCGACAAAATCTTCATAAGCACCCTTGGCGTATTCAGTTTGTAGATGCAGAGCGTCTTCTATTTTTTTTACCGAAAGGAGCTTTTCAGCCAGAGCGCGGCTCTTTTCATAGGATTTCTTAGAATAATCAGTCGTTTCGGCAGCAATACTCTGCCATCCTTTTGTAACTGCGGCAGCGGATGCGGATGCTGCCTCAAATTGCTCTTTGCCGATTTGCTGAACGCTATCGAAAGTGGCGACCATGACGCTTTTCCTGTTTCAAATTGGGCCGCAAGGTAGGGAGAGGCCTTGCAGAACCGGTTGCACAGAGGACTTATTATATGCACTGCACAAATCTTGTCAAGTTTTATGCTGCAATGCAATATATTAAATAAAACAGATTTAACGCGTAAGTAACTCGCCTGGGTTACGTTTCACCTTTACGGGGCAACGTTGATAATCAATGCCGCCCTGAATGGTTATTATTGGACTGAGGCCTGAAGGATGAAGAGATTGAGTGAAAAAACAAAACCAGCGCACCAAAAAATGCGTCGCGCTTTGTTTGTTGTCTCACTTAGCGCCGCTTGCTTTTCCTCTGTTCTCCCTGCGCATGCCAGACGGCACCATTCCTCCACACAATTTAGTCACGCACACGCTCGCTTGAGCCACGGTAACGCAGAAAACGATACTGTTGGGCGCTATCATGGTTTTGCTGCAATCGTTATTGATGGAAATAATGGACATACGCTTTATGCCCGCAACGAAGATGAATTACGCCATCCTGCATCAGTAACAAAAGTGATGACCTTATATTTACTGTTTGAACAGTTGGAGAAAGGTCGTTTACGCTTAGATACTCCCTTAATGATTTCTTCTCATGCGGCGGCCCAAGCGCCTTCTAAGCTAGGATTGGCTCCTGGGCAAACAATAACTGTTGAAAATGCCATCAAAGCTTTAGTCACTAAATCAGCAAATGATATCGCCTGCGCAGTTGCAGAAAATATTGGCGGAAGCGAACATGCTTTTGCGCAAATAATGACGAATAAAGCGCATTCCCTTGGTATGGCGCAAACACATTATGAAAACGCTTCAGGCTTGCCTGATCCAGATCAAGTGACGACCGCAAAAGATCTTTCAATCCTTGGACGCGCAATTCAGGAGCGCTTTCCAAAGTATTATAAATATTTTTCAACCCATGTCTTTGCTTATAACGGCGCTCTCCATCGTAACCATAATCATTTACTGGGTCGCGTAGAAGGTATGGACGGAATTAAAACCGGTTACACCCGCGCTTCAGGATTTAATTTGCTGACATCCGTGCGACGCGGACACCGCCATATAGTGGCAGTTGTTATGGGCGGAGTTTCAGCTGGTTCTCGAGATAATATTATGGCCGATCTCATCGAGAAACATATTAGCGAGGGATCCTCTGTAAGAAGCGCTTCGGCAATTACAGAGGATGATAGCCCAACGCAGACATATGCAGACGCAAGCGATCAAACAGTTTTCCCCTCTAAACCAGCAAGAGTTTCTCAAGCGCTGGTGGAAAATAGTTTAGGAAAAGAAACAACTCAAAAGGTTGGCGGTCGTGTTGTTTCGACAAGCGATATCGATGTTGAGCCTGTTGGCACGGCGCATAACCAAGCAGAGCCTCTAGCTTCGCCGTTGCAAGAAAAGGTTTTGACTCACTCTCAACTTATTCGTCCGGCTTTTGTATCTGGTGTCCAGAAAACAAAAATGGTCATGCCTGATCTTGACAAAAAAAGGCGTGTTGCTTCTCTCAATCCAAGTTCTGCGCTTGTACAGGATGGCTCGACAACGACTAGAGTTGCTAAATCAGTTTCCTCGACCAGCAACTCAACGACACCGTCTACCTTGCGACCTGCGAGCAATCAGTTCCGCAGCGAGGTTGAAACAAGCCGCCCTCTGCGTTCTGGCTGGATGATTCAGATCGCCGCCGCGGAAAGCAATGAGAAAGCCAATATACTTTTGAACAAAGCAAAGATTGAGCTTCAAGGCCTCTCGCCACAAGCTAAGGCTTTTACGGAGAAAGTCCAAAAAGGTAATGAAACCCTATATCGGGCGCGCTTTGCGGGATTAGAACAACATAGCGCCGAGGCTGCATGTAAGGTTTTGAAACGTTCCGGTCTTGGCTGTTTTGTGACGAAGAATTAGGAAGTTCGTTGAATGTCATGCGCTTTTAACATGAGCAGAAGACGCTCAAAAACTGAATTGCGATCAGGCGCTAATCCGTTCTCATCTAAGATATTGACAAAACGGTCACCTCTTCTGAATTTAATCATTAAACACTACTCAGAATTTATTGCGTCACTATTAAATGAAACAAAACAATTAACTACTTTATACAAAACTGCTAAAAAATATCCCAAATTTACGAGCTATAAACCGGCAGGAATAAATACTTCCCAATTAAGTCTGCAAGATATTCCAAAAACTCGCGTAGAAATATTTTATAATAAACTCTCCCGAAAAGTTTTTATTCTCGTAAATTCAAAATCTATATGTTCAATAAAAGCAAGTAAAAATAGTATTTCCTATAAAAGAGCTCTCAAATAATTATTTAATTTAATTAAAATATAATCTGCATGGTTTAACAGAGACAACATTCTTTATATCTGTATCCATCGTTCTTAAGCTGAACTGCGTACAACTCCAGATTTTAGCCCTCTCTTAGAAAGGCTTCGTATTTGTCATAGGATCGAGCTATGATAGTCTATATGTATCAGTTTCTCTATTTGAATGATTATGCATGGTCTTTGGGATATTTCCGGTACCGTCCCCTGTTCCAATCGCCGCTCTACCGAGTGAACACGAAGTTGATGTACAGGATCTAATGCGTCAATTTGCGCGCCTGCTTGCTAAGGAAGCAATTCTCGTTTCTGGCGTTACACAGGATCGTGAATATAAGGGCGCTTTGAAACCTAAAATTATTCTCCGTGATATTAATTCTTCTCAAACCTACGCTCTTTCGCAAGATTTAGGACCAGGTTCAGTCGCTTGCAACTTAGATACATCAGAGCTTGCGCTAGCCTGCGGCGCTATTGAAAAAGCCGCACAATCTGGCGTAGGCGTCATATTTATCAGTAAATTTTCCAAACAAGAGGCTTCAGGTTATGGTCTATGTGACGCCTTTAGGTCTGCTATGTTGGCCCGTGTACCTGTTGTGACTGCTGTTTCACCTCACTATAGAAACGAATGGCGTCAGTTTTCCGGGCCCTTATCTGAGGATATTTCACCAAACATCGCGGCCTTGAAGGAATGGTGGAAGCGCACACAAAAGAAAGCTATTTCGCTATAAAATGCGGCAGGCTAATCACCCGTAATAATAGAACTTATTCTTACTGCGCGTTAAAGTTATTGTGGATCTAACTAGAAAAATAAAAAATGACTAAGCCTGATCAATTATTGACGATAATGAGTAAAATAGATGTCTAAAGACGACCAGAATAAGCGTCAAGAATGGCATATCTCCACTCGGATTACTCAACTCGGCCGTAATCCCTTTGATCATTTTGGATTTATAAATACGCCTACCTATCGAGGATCAACTGTCTTATTTCCAAATGTTGAAAAACTTGAAACCTTAGGGCAGAATTATACTTACGGCACTAAAGGCACCCCAACGACGCGGGCGCTAGAACAGGCCTGGACGGAACTTTCCGGCGCCCATGATACAGTTCTTGTTCCCTCAGGCCTTGCCGCTATCGATTTGGCTTTAATAACAGCGACAAGAGCTGGCGCTCATATTCTTGTCACTGACTCCGTCTATCAACCAACACGCTCATTCTGCGATACAATCCTCAAAAAATTTGGCGTTATCGTTGAGTATTACGATCCACTTATTGGTAAAAATATCTCAAGTTTAATTCGTCCTGATACGACAGCAATCCTTGTAGAGTCGCCTGGTTCACAGAGCATGGAAATACAAGATGTGCCGGCAATATCTAGTGTCGCCCAAGCGCATGATATCTGCGTTATACTTGATAATACCTGGGCGACGCCATTATTTTATCCTCCACATCAAAGAGGTGCAGACATAGCTATTGAGGCTGGAACCAAGTATTTATCTGGTCATTCGGATATTTTAATTGGCTTAATTTCAGCAAATGAGAGATGGTCAAAACGCCTGCGTTCTACATTTAATTCTTTTGCTATAGGCGCTTCTCCTGACGATGCGTCGCTTGCGTTAAGAGGTCTGCGGACAATGGCCCTCCGCTTACGCGCACAGGAAAGGGCCGGTCTAGAGATTGCGCGATGGTTTAACGAACAAAGTGAAGTTGCTCAGGTATTACACCCTGCTCTCCCTGATCATCCGGGACATCATTTATGGCAACGGGACTATTTAGGATCCTCTGGCGTCTTTTCAGTTATATTTAAACCTGTTGAGAAAAAATCACTGGACGCTTTTATAAACAGCCTTCAACTTTTTGGCATTGGTTTTTCATGGGGTGGATACGAAAGTCTTGTCTTACCCTTTGACTGTCAATCATATCGAACAGCCACTCATTGGAAAACCATTGGGCCAGCAGTTCGATTTTCGATTGGTCTAGAAGATAGCAATGATTTGATCAAAGATTTACGTAAAGGACTTAACTACTTATCTCTTTAAATAATTTTGTTGCGCCAAAAGCAAGAATTAGGTCTCGTAAATCAATTTCATCTACTTGAGCTGCAGCAATCTTGAAAGGAAACCAGTGAATGATCCTTTGATTTTGTTCTCGCCATTTATTTCGTTGACGTAATACCTGTAGTGGAAAAACATCAACCAAACATGTGACAGCCAAGTCAGATTTCAATCGCTTATTATATCTATAATCACCAATTTTTTTTCTTTCTATTTTTCCGTGTAATCCAGCCTCCTGCATAGCCTCCAATGCTGCAGTGATATGAGGCTTGCGGCCTTTCATAGGCCAGCCTTTAGGTATTACCCATCGCCGTGTTTCCCGAGAAGTAGCTAATAGGATTTCAAGCCCCTCTTGTTTGCTATAACGCCACGGTAAAGCGGCATATTGTATGCGTATGTTTTTATGATCAGAAGCTGTTTTGACTTTAATTTGTTTCACTTAAAATGCTCATTAGGCTACAAGAGTAAAGTTATATAAGGCGCTATTGGTATCGTCACAATCCTTGCATTTTTGATGCCTAATGGGATTCTCTCCATACAGCTGGTTTTGTGTCGCTCGCGCCTGAGATGACAAGATCATCATGTGGTCTTTTTAGATCAAACCAATCTTGTTCTTCTGGCTTGAGAACTCGACCTTATGACACCATAGATGCTGGCCTATACTGTCACAAATATGTCATAAAATAACTAATTGCACATAAATAAATGCAAAACCATGTCAAAGGCCTGATCGTAAAGCTTTCACACTCACGCTGTTAATTACGCGGCGAAGGGGCTTGTTGAGGAGGTGAGTCAGCGTCTTTCGGCCCTCCAGTTTTATCCCCATTGCCTTTAATCATGGATAAAATCCGCTGTCGTGTTTGGTTGGAAACGCCTTTTGCCCGCGCCAAGGGTACAAACCCCGCCCCGTCATAAACAAAGGCGCCAGCATCTTCTATGACAATATCCCCCGAGGCCAAAGTTGGGTCATTACGAGAGAGTTTTACCGAGTCAGATTGAGCAGATTGGGGATTATTACAGTTACAATTTGCAACTGTTTTAGTACGAAATGCGAAAGCAAAAGGTTGAGCGCTATAGCGCTGGCCAGCTTGATTTCTGGCATACTTAATACTGCCGCCATCATAGATTTCCACTGGAGCTGATGGACAGGCGAATTCACATGATTCCTGTTTTGAAGCCCGAGATGATTTAATCAAAGGGAAAAAATATCCATCACAGGTTCGTACACAGTATCCGCCTGTTGAGGGACCTGCTTCTGCGGATCCCTCCGTCTCTTCCCCCGTTCCTTCTATACGCTCCATTTGGCGATTAGCAGGCGGCGCGGTTTTTTGAGGAGCGCCTGAGCCAAATAAAAAATCGAGTAAATCTTCTGCTCTGACTGGATTAGATGAAGCAATGATGAGGGAGGCTGTCAGCAGAATTTTAAACAACACGGCTTAGGCCCCTAAATTTTCTAAAGATGTATGGCGACCCCGGAAGGATTCGAACCTCCGACCCACTGCTTCGAAGGCAGTTGCTCTATCCAGCTGAGCTACGGAGCCATTATTTACAATCAATAACTAATGTGACGCTGGCAGATTGGTAACAAATCCACAGTAATAGCTGAGGCGTCAAGCTGCTAAGGCTAAATCTTTGACCTGTCTCTTTTACCTTAGTTATATCTGGGAGGCTATACTATGTTCGCGCAATTTAAAGAAATCCTCTCTGCTAGAGATTTTTTTGATTGATCAGTGATATCGAAAACGACTTTTGGCGAGTTAACGCCAGACACAGGCAGTCTTTAGCGCATATAGATAGGTGGATGGTCTGGGGATAAATGGAGCTTCCTTAAATAATATCTTTGCAATAAATAACATCGACATGGTCTGTTCATGCCGATGATTTAATTATTTAGCTTAGGAAAGAGCTCCTGAAACTTAGGGGCGATTAAATTTTTTTAGAAACTAGTAAAAGACAAAACTGATTATCTGCGCCGCTCAGGTCGACTATAGGCTTTTTTGGCGCACTCGGAGCAATAGGGGCTGCCCTCAACAGCAGGTTCTCCACAAAACCTATCTGGGGTATCATCAATACCGCCGAGAGGAAATTTACACATGCCCACGCGAAGATTGTCAAAATCGACGCCGGGAAGCGCCGAATTAGATTTGGCGGCTTTGGTTGCGGAAGTTTTAGATGTTTCAGCCATCTAAATTGCTTAACAGGCTTGCTTTAAAGATCAGTTAATCGGCTAATCTCTGGTAAGCATTTGGCAAATATTCTTAAGCAGATTTTTGCGCTTGATCGCCAAAGAACGAAAAAATAGATCAATTCCTAAAGGTTTATTAAACGTGTTAAATAGTTCAAGATTGCTTTATTTGATACCGCTAAGGTTGGGTCAGTTTCAGAGTTGGGGGATGCTATGTGTAAAATATTCGATATACTCCCCAAGGTTAAATTAACATAAAATTAACCGCATTCAATCCGCATTTATTAATGCAGAAATAAACTAGTTTATTTTGACCCTAGTTATTCACGTTGAGGAGAGGTAGTAAGATAAAGTGACACGAAAAATAATTTAAAGACCACAGCTAGATCTAAACTAACAATCATCATTGACAGCAAGCTTTTAAAAATTGAGAATAGAAATTAAACTGCAAGTAATTTGAATTCATAGATTAAAATTATATAAAACAGCGAATGAAAATAATTTAATAGTTGTTTACGTCAGATAAATCCCCCTACTCTAGATAGCTGAAGAAAAGATCGAAATCAGGAAGCGAAGTAAAAAAAATGTACAAACAGATAAAGATACTAGCTAATAAAATTGAAGATAAATTCAATTGTTAGTTACGTTTTCATCCACAAAATACTATCAAGCCTCAGCTTAACTAAATTAGTTTTTTTATAAATGTTTTAATTAACCAATCCTTTGCTA
>RFXM01000041.1 GCA_009921565.1 Methylocystaceae bacterium
AATTGGTTAGCGTGCCGCCAAGCCACCTGGAATTAATGAAATATTGCGCGCTGCGCTTTGCTGATTCAGCGATTTGTTCTTGAGCTTGACGCTTCGTGCCAACAAAAAGCACGCGCCCGCCTTTAGCGACCGTATCAGAAACAACCTTTAGCGCCTGATGAAGCAAGGGGACGGTCTGAGCAAGATCGATAATATGAATATTGTTGCGCGCACCAAATATATAAGGGGCCATTTTGGGATTCCAGCGATGTGACTGATGGCCAAAATGTGCGCCAGCCTCAAGAAGGCCGCGCATGGTGAAATCTGGTAACGCCATAATTCGATTCTCCGGTTAAGCCTCGACGAAGGAAGATGAGAGGTCGGAAACCGACCACCGGAAGCGACATCTTAAAGCAGATGCCAAAAACCCTTCGTCTGTGGGATGCGCGGCTTATAAGCGACCTCGTCTGCTCCTGCAATAGCCGATAGAATCAGACAGATGAGCAAAATTAGCCGCTTTCTATTTTTATCCGTTAAAACCGTCGGATCTTAGCTGCCCCTAATCGCAAATCTCGGCAGATAAAATCTAAAATGACTGATTTTAGGTAAAAAAAATAACTTTCGCCGCGACGTCTTGTCGCACTCTATCTATTTGTATTAAAAGTATAAAATATAATTCATTAGACAAAAAAAAGGCCTCTGGAAGCGCATTGCCAAGTGTTTTAAATCGGGCTATGGTTATTTCGATGCGTAAGGCATTCTGGTTTTAAAAAACAACACAGGGGGAAACAAATGGCTGTCAACGTTCACAGCGGCGGAATGGGCAAAGCTATCATCTGGATCGTGGGAATCACCGCTTTCGTAGTCGTGGCTTTGACTTGGGTTCCTGATATGATTTCGCCAGAAGGCACCAACGGCACGGGCAACCGTAATGGTATGCAGGGCGAAGGCGTAGGCTCAACAGCCCGCATGATCCAGTAATTTGCGCATCCAGAAGTCGGGATGGGAGCCTTAAGCCCCACTCGACCCTGGACGGCAAACTTAAAAAGCCGATGCTTCCGTTAATCGGACGTCGGCTTCTTTTTTACCTGAACATCAAAATTCAATTCCCGCTTGAGCTTTCACGCCCGCGGCAAAATGATGTTTCACAGCCGTCATTTCAGTCACCAAATCAGCGACCTCAATTAATTCCGCTTTTGCATTCCGACCTGTCACAACAATGTGTAAATCAGGCCGACGCTCAGCAAAAGTCGCTAATACTTGCGCGAGCGGAAGATGATCATAGCGCAGAGAAATATTCAGTTCATCCAAGATCACCAGGCCGATCTCAGGGGTATTGATCAATGCGACGGCTTGCGCCCAAGCCTTTTCCGCCGCTTGAATATCCCGTGAGCGATCTTGTGTTTCCCAAGTAAACCCCTCGCCCAAAGTATGCCAGGAAACGTTGCCGAGCTTTTCCAAAATATCTCTCTCGCCACTGCGCCAAGCCCCTTTGCCAAATTGAACGACGCCAATTTTCCAACCTTGAGCTAGAGCGCGCAGCGCTAACCCAAAAGCAGCGGTCGACTTCCCTTTGCCTGCGCCAGTATGAACAATTAAGAGACCCTTTTGGGCGATGGTTTTATGAGCAACCTCTGCGTCTTGGAGCGCCTTGCGTTTCTCCATCTTGGCGCGATGACGCCGCGCCTCCTCCTCAAGATCGCCCTTATTCACTAGAAAACTCCACTGTTTGACGGCTGAGGCTGAGCCGCATATGACTTAAGTGAGACGGTCCTTCGTAAGAAGGCAATAGGGAACGCGGTTCGGGCCTACGGCCCAATGCCGCGGCTGCCCCCGCAACTGTAGCCAGCATGGTTACGCCATTCGCCACTGGAGATCATCTGGGAAGGCGGCGTTACTTTGAAGCTGGGAGCCAGGAGACCTGCCGTCGCGACGATCATCTGATCGTCTTTTGCTTCAAGACGCCGCCGGTGGGGCGGTAGGGAGAATAAAATGCGCATTCAGAAAACGATCTCGGGTCTTCCGCAGCTCACTAGCGTTAAAAGCGAGACGTTAAAAGCAGCGATACTCGCCTTGTTACTTGGCTTCAGTCTTATTTACGCCGTCGGCTTTAGCGAAACTGATCGTCTGCATGATAGCGCGCATGACTCGCGTCACGCGCTTTCGTTCCCCTGCCACTAAAACACGCACGAAACAAACTTCCGTGATCACGCGCGTTTTGGCGACTGGCCTCATCGCCGGCATTGTCGCTGGATTATTTGTTGCTGCTATTCAGCATGTCACAACTACCCCGCTCATTCTTACTGCTGAAATTTACGAAGTTGGCGGAGAAGCTACTCAAACTGGCGCATCGATGCTGACCCAATCGGCGCTCCTTCATCGCACCTTCAACACGAGTCTATCCACCATTGCGCTAAGCATGGGATATGCGCTCATTCTTCTGGCAGTAATGCTTTTAACGGAAGAAAAAATTGACGCCTATCGCGCGACAATTTGGGGGGCATGCGCCTTTGCGGCGACGGGTCTTTCCGCTGGCCTAGAATTAGCGCCGCAATTACCCGGCGCAGCAGAAACTGCGCTCCACGACAGACAAATTTGGTGGTTGGCAAACGCAGCCTTATCAGCGTTGGGCCTCTATCTTTTGATAAAAACTGATCCTGTCTTGGTGAAAATTTTTGGCCTAGCCCTCATTTTGGCGCCGCATTTCTTTGCCCCCATCCCTGCTGCGCCAGAAAGTCATGTGCCGGCTGAACTGGCAGCCAAATTTGCCGCTGCTTCATTAAGCGTTCAGGCTCTCTCATGGTTGCTTGCCGGCGCGCTCGCTGGAGGTATTTATCAGCTCTTGGGGCGTCACAATGATGAGGCGCACCCATGACCGATGCAAAAAAAACGCCCGCTACAATCATTACTGGTTTTTTAGGTGCGGGGAAAACAACGCTTATTCGTCATCTTCTAGAAAATGCGGGAAATCGACGACTAGCCCTCGTAATTAATGAATTTGGCGACGTCGGCGTTGATGGCGATATTTTACGCGCTTGCGGCGTTAAAAATTGTCCAGAAGAAAATATTATTGAATTAGCTAATGGATGTCTTTGTTGCACAGTTGCTGATGATTTTATTCCAGCAATCGAGACGCTGTTAACGCTGAAAGACCCCCCTGATCATATTGTTATTGAAACCTCCGGTTTGGCGTTGCCAAAACCCTTGGTTAAAGCATTCGATTGGCCTTCAATCAGATCAAAACTCACGGTCGACGGCGTAATCGCCGTTGTTGACGCTAAAGCCGTGATTGACGGGCGTTTTGCAGATCCGCCTGAAACAAATGACAGCAGACAAAAAGATATTATTCCAGTTGATCATGATAATCCGCTGGAAGAAGTCTTTGAGGATCAGCTTAATTGCGCCGATTTAATCATTTTAAACAAAGTGGATCTCATTACGCAGCAGCAACAAGCTGATCTTAGCGCTGAAATTAAGAAACTTTCACGAAGTAACGCCGTGCTGACACAAGCTGAACACGGACGCATTCGTCCGGAAATTATTTTAGGACTCTCAGCAGCTGCGGAAAATGACCTTATAAACCGGCCATCCCATCATGATCTAGAAGATCAGCATGATCATGATGATTTTGACAGCTTTATTATTGAAATTGGCGAAGTGATTGATCCGCCGCTACTCTTCGAAAAACTCACGCAAGCGACAAGAGAACATAATCTTTTGCGTATTAAAGGCTTTATTCATGTTGCGCAAAAACCAATGCGGCTCCTTGTTCAAGGCGTTGGCGGAAGATTAGACTCCTATTATGATCGCCTCTGGAAGTCGGAGGAAGTCAGGAGAAGCCAACTGGTTATCATTGGCCTTAAAGGACTGGACATCTCCGCCATTTCACGAATGATTTCGTCATCGTAATCAATCATGCATCTTCAGCCGCGCGACCGACACAGCCTGGATGAAAATGACTTAGCGATTGATATTGGACAAACGCCAGCAGAGATTGTTTTCTTATCTTTTTCAGACTCAGAGCTTAGACTGCTCGCTCATCAACATGAAAGTTTTGAGGGAGATACGCCAACTCTGCGTTGCGCCTCATTAAGACAGCTGAAACATCCCTATTCCATCGATCTTTATATCGAAAAAGTTCTCAGACACGCGAAATTAATCGTGGTACGCCTGCTAGGCGGTAAAGAATACTGGTCCTATGGCGTTGAACAATTAGAATATTTGGCCAGAACACATAATATTTCCCTCGCCATCGTGCCCGGAGATATTGTGCTTGACGAGCGCCTCGCCCAAGCTTCAACGCTTGAGGCAAAGACTTTGCACAGCATCTGGAATTATTTCCAAGAGAGCGGGCCTGAAAATTTATCAAATTTTCTTAGATTTTGCGCTTTTCTAATTGATAAAAATATCTCCTACCAAGAAAGCCAATCGGTACCGAGCGCTGGCTATTTACGTTCAGCCTGCACTGAAGCAGATCTCGATAGACCCATTATCTTACTAATATTTTATCGATCGCTCTATCTGTCTAGCGATTGCGAACCAATAATTTCATTATCTCATACGCTCTCTCAACGGGGTTTCTCAATCCTCTCAGTATACGTCACCAGCCTGAAGGATCCTGTGAGCGAGGAATTTATTCTCAATCTAATCAAAGCGAGAAATCCAGATCTCATCATTAATACAACGGCCTTTTCTGCACGGAAAGAACGCGGCAGCGTCTTGGAGGCAGCAAATACGCCAATCTTACAAGTAGCGCTTGCCTTATCGACAACAGAAGCCTGGCTTGCCTCCCAGAGAGGGGCCAATGCCGCTGACCTTGCCATGAATGTCGTCTTGCCTGAGGTTGATGGTCGAATTTTTAGTCGGGCGATTTCTTTTAAAGAAACACAAGAGCTGCATGGGGCCACTGAGGTTTCTTACACATCGCATAAAAGCGAACAAACGCGGCTGGAATTTGTCGCCGATCTTGCGCAGAATTGGATTAATCTGCGAGGCAAAAAAAATGAAGAAAAAAAATTAGCGTTGGTTCTTTCAGATTACCCCGGGCGCTATGGGCGCTGCGGCTATGCGCTGGGCCTCGACACGCCAGCTAGCGCGATTGAAATCCTTAAAACGCTTCAAGATTCGGGCTATCGGGTAGATCCCGCTCAAATAGATCAATTCTTCATCAAAGATTTAGAAAATCACAAAACAACAATTAGTGTTTCGATTAAAGAATATGAGTCCTGGCTGCAAACCTTACCTAATAATTTTCAAGAGCGTCTTTATCAATTTTGGGGGCCTCCCCATGAAGACCCCGCCGCAGCAACAGATCAATTTATTTATTCCTCAATTCAAAATCACAATATAATTATCGCCCTACAGCCTGACCGCGGCAATCGCTTAGGGCGAGAAGATACCTACCACAATCTAGACCATCCTCCCCGGCATGCTTATGTCGCTTTTTATCTTTGGTTGAGATTCAAACATAAAATTGACGCCCTGGTTCATCTTGGCACTCATGGCACGCTAGAATGGCTGCCAGGTAAATCTGTTTTTCTCTCTCAAGAATGCGACCCAGAGATTGTTCTGGGACCCACCCCACTCATTTATCCCTTCATTGTCACTGATCCAGGAGAGGCGGCGCACGCCAAACGTCGATCTGCAGCGGTAATTATTAGTCACTTAACGCCTAAATTAATGACGCCAAAGTTAGCTGCCTCTACTGCGCAGATTGAAACCTTGTTGGATGAATATTCTCAAGCCGTCAATCTTGACCCAAGGCGGGCCAAGCTTATTAGCGCAGCCATTATCGATGAAGCTAAAAAGCATGACTTATTTCGAGAGGCCGGCGTCACAGCTAGCGCAGATATAGACGAAACATTAAGCTCTTTAGATAAATGGCTCTGTGATTTGAAAGAAATCCGCATCGGCGATGGTCTGCATATTTTTGGGACATCTCAAGGCGATGATGAAGATATTGTATCGGCAAAAAATGAAAAACTTTCCCTACTCACCGCGCTAGAGGGTAAATTTATAGAACCAGGACCTGGCGGCGCCCCCTCGCGGGGACGCAAAGATGTCTTACCAACCGGCCGTAATTTATTTTGCATCGATCCAAGACATACGCCAACACATACCGCTTACGAAATCGGCAAACGCGCTGCTGATGAAGTCATCCGATTCTATTTAGAAAAGCATGGCGACTATCCAAAAGAAATTATGCTTGACCTTTGGGGCAGCGCTACGATCCGCACGGGGGGTGAGGATTTCGCCCAGGCACTAGCCCTTTTGGGCGTAAAGCCGCTTTGGGACACAACCACCTCTCGCATAATAGGCTTTGAGATTATCCCGCAAACTCATTGCTCATATCCACGCGTTGCAGTCACGCTGCATGTTTCTGGCCTGTTTAGAGATATGTTTCCCTCTCTGATCGCCCTGTTTGATGACGCGGTTAAAGCCGTAGCCAATCTGGATGAGGAAATAAGCTTTAATCCCCTGGTAGGCTCCAAAACTGCTCCACGAATATTTGGCGTTGCCGACGGAAATTATGGTCTGAATGTTACAAGACAAATTAACGATGGCGCCTGGGCGCATCGTGACGAGCTTGCAGCTACTTTTTTAGAAAATGCCGGACACGCCTTAAATCGCTTAGGTGAAACAACCCCAGCAGGAGAAGACTTTCGTTTACGCGTTGCGCAAACAGATATTCATGTCCATGCGAATGATATAAGCGACATTGATGTCTTAACAGGGCCTGCTTTTGCTGATTATGAGGGCGGTTTTGCAGCGGCTAATGCAGCGCTTGGAGGCAATTCAGAATTGCTTCATGTCGATGCAACACAGCCAGAAAAATTAAAGACGAGAACCCTAGAACAAGAAATCGCGCGAATAGTGCGCATGCGCTTGGCTAATGCCAGCTGGCTGCAGGGTCAAATGCGGCATGGTTATCGTGGCGCAAGCGAAATTGCGCAAGGCGTTGAAAGTTTATATGCGTTCTCCGCTTCAAGCGGATTAGTCAGCAATCATCATTTTGATCTCCTATTTGCGGAAACGCTAGGCAATGAAGAGATTAAAGAATTTCTTGAAAAAGAAAATCCACGCGCGCTCGAGGCGATCGCTAAAGTATTTAATGAAGCCCTCAAGCGCGATCTCTGGCGTCCCCAAAGAAATAGCGTCGCCCTTCACCTTCAGCATATTGGAGCTCATCATGGCTCAAATGCATGAAATTAAGGGATGGTGCCCGACGGCCTATCGTCCGATGGCGACAGGAGATGGGCTGCTGCTGCGCCTCACGCCAAAAAGGATTGGTCTGAGCCCACAGCAATTAGTTGCAATTGCGGAAACCTCCCTGGAATTTGGCAATGGGCAGATTGACCTCACGCAACGCGCAAACCTACAAATTCGCGGCATTGACCCTGATCATTATTCAAAAGCGCTAACTTCTTTAATCAAACGTGGTTTGCTTGGTTCAGAAGAAGCCTCCGAATATCCGGCAAATATTCTAATATCCCCCTTAAGCAGCCTAGAAAAAAACACAAGATTAACCGCACGCGGACTTGCTGATGAATTAAATAAACTTCTATTACAAAATAAATTAACCGAATATCTTCCGTCAAAATTTCTATTTTGCATCAATGATTGCACTAGATTATCGCTTTATTCTGTAAAGTCGGATATTTTAATTGATCTAAGCGAAGAGGGTAAAACCTCTCTTATTCTTGCAAATGATTATCAAAATCCAATTTTTATTGAACACCAAGATTGCCTCGCGAGCGTCATTGAGCTGATAAAAAGATTTTTAGAACTCTCAAAACAAAATAATTTTATATTCCGCAGAATGCATTCTTTAATTGAAAAGATTGGCATAAACGCTTTTCTTAAACCCTTAAATCTTAAAACTACTCTGCTAAATAAAGAGTTTAAACCGAAAAAAGACGCCTATCTAGGCTTGATAAGCTTTAATGATAATCATTTTATTGGCGTTAGCGGGCCCTCGGGCGCATGGAAGGCTGAGCAATTAAGAAGTTTTGCGCAAATCTTAGTTCAACATAAATTTCAAAATTTGCAGCTTACGCCCTGGCGAAGCTTTCTTATTCCAATATATGATTTCAGACAGAGACTAAGGCTTCTCGAAGAAATAAATCAGCTCAATCTGATTACAAGGCAGGACGATCCAAGATTAGCCTTGATTGCTTGCCCTGGGGCGCCAAAATGTAGCCAGGCCTATGGCAACACAGAGGAAGTATTGGAAAAATTTTCTTCTTACGCCTCCTTTTTTTCATCTCCTAAAGAAATCATTGTTCATATTTCTGGCTGCACCAAAGGCTGTGTCAAAGGGGATCCAACGCCTTTAACAATTACCTTAACGGATCAAGGATATAATCTTATTAAAAACGGCCGAGCGGACAACAAAGCTCTTTATCAATCGCGAACACTCGATGAACTTGATCATTATGTAAAAAACAATCTTAATATTTTGGAGCCGCTATGAAAAATTATGACTATATTCATGATGGCTCAGAGATTTATCGCAATTCTTTTGCAATCATTCGTCGTGAAGCAAATCTTGCCGCTTTTTCCCCAGAGGAAGAAAAAATTGTCGTGCGCATGATTCATGCCTGCGGCATGGTAGATCTCGTCTCTGATATTTTAATATCCCCCACCTTCGCGCATAACGCTAAATCAGCCCTCAAAAAAAATGCCGCGATTCTTTGCGACGCAAATATGGTCGCCCATGGCGTCACAAGGGCGCGGCTTCCTGCAAATAACCCGGTAATTTGCACGCTAAAAGATGAAGAGACGGCGAAAATAGCGAAAAAAATTGGCAATACCCGCAGCGCAGCAGCGCTCGATCTATGGGGCAGCCGCTTAGAAGGTGCTGTTGTCGCGATCGGCAATGCGCCAACGGCCCTTTTTCGTCTCCTAGAGCTATTAGAAACTGGCGCGCCTAAACCGGCGGCGATTATAGGGATGCCGGTTGGCTTTGTTGGCGCCGCAGAATCTAAAGAAGCCTTAGCAGAATATGGAGAAATCCCCTTTATCATTGTAAAAGGCCGCAAAGGGGGGAGCGCCATGGCAGCAGCAGTCGTCAACGCGCTCGCAAGTGAAATAGAATGACGCCCAACGCACCTAATAAAGCAAAGTTAATCGGCGTCGGACTTGGTCCGGGCGATCCCGAGCTCGTGACAGTTAAAGCCGCGCGTCTCCTCGCATCTGCAAAACACATCGCTTATTTCGCAAAGTCAGGGCGTAAGAGCCACGCGAGAAATATCGCTTCGAATTATGTGACGCCTGACGTGAATGAACTGCCGCTCCTTTATCCAATCACTACTGAAATCTCTTTCGCTGAAACCGCCTATACGGATCGGCTAGCGCAGTTTTACGAAGAAAGCGCTCAGGCAATCAAAACATTATTATCCTCGGGACACGATGTTGCTTTGCTGTGTGAGGGCGATCCTTTGCTCTATGGCTCTTTCATGCATATGTTCATGCGCATTAAAGACGCCTTTGATGTCGAAATTTGCGCCGGCCTATCCGGCATGTCTGGTTGTTTTGCCGCCGCAAAACAACCCATGACCTGGGGCGACGATGTTTTGACGGTTCTTCCAGCGACATTGTCGGAAGAAAAACTCATCAGCTCTCTAGAAAAAACAGACGCCGCTGTCTTGATGAAGCTGGGCGGTAATTTTCCAAAATTAAGACGCATCATCGAATTACTAGGCCTTGCCCAGCGCGCCATCTATGTAGAACGCGGAACAATGGCGAATGAACGCATCCTACCTTTTAGTGAAAAGCTCGATGACGAAGCGCCTTATTTTTCGATGATCCTTATTCCAGGCGAAGGTCGGCGACCATGACTGGCCGCCTCTTTATTGTTGGCCTAGGACCAGGGGACGCTCGCTTACGCACGCATGAGGCTGACGAGGCGCTAACCAAAGCGCAAGATATTTTTGGCTATTACCCATATCTTGATCGCATTGAAGCGCGCCCAGGACAAATCAAACATCCAAGCGATAATCGCGAAGAACTCGATCGCGCTAAAGAAGCGCTCTTAAAAGTCGTTGAAGGAAGAGTTGTCGCAGTTGTCTCTGGCGGAGACGCTGGCGTCTTTGCAATGGCCGCAGCCGTCTTTGAAGCCATTGAGACAGGCGCCCCCTCATGGCGAGAGTTAGAGATTGAGGTTATTCCTGGCGTCTCAGCCATGCATGCGGCAGCGGCGCGTTTGGGCGCCCCGCTTGGAAATGACTTTTGCGCCATATCGCTTTCGACAAATTTAAAACCCTGGACCCTGATTGAAAAACGGCTTCAACACGCCGTCGAAGGGGACTTTGTCATCGCCCTTTATAATCCAGCATCGATCGCCCGACCGGATCAAATTTATCAAGCCTTTGATCTTTTGAAGCGCTTGTTGCCCTCAGATCGGCTTATCTGCTTAGCCAAAAATATTGGTCGCGATAAAGAAGAATGCATCATTTCTACGCTGAAAGAAGTTGAGATTAAAGAGATCAATATGTCCACTTTAGTTCTCATTGGATCAAG
>RFXM01000042.1 GCA_009921565.1 Methylocystaceae bacterium
ATGACTACGTAGTCCTGTCCAGGCTGCGCGCCAAGGCGCCCCCCAGCGCGGAGCGCTTCTTTTAATCTTCGCCGAATACGATTACGGCCAACTGCGCCAGCGACTTTCTTCGTGACCGTAAAGCCAAAGCGGGGCGGGTTTTGGTGAGGCGGGAGGAGCGCGTCGGGCGCTTGGGGTACGGTTTGAATTGAAAAACCAGGCGCATTGACCCTCAGGCCAAGTTTTGACGCGCGAATAAAGTCCCGCCGATGGCGGAGCCGTTCCGGCTTGCCGTGCGGATGATTTAGTTTGGCAGGGGCGTCCGTCGTCATCGTGCCGTCCGCCGTCGTCATCGCTAAGTTTGGTGCGTTTAGGCTGAGAGACGCTTACGGCCGCGGGCGCGGCGAGCGGCGATGACCTTGCGTCCGCCTACTGTCGCCATTCGAGAGCGAAAGCCGTGTCGACGCTTGCGCACGATTTTGCTGGGTTGATAAGTCCGTTTCACCGATCTTCTCCGCAGGCGGCAAGCCGCCTCATTTGTTGTCGCATCTTGGGAGCTAACCTAAGAAGCAATTGATTTAACTAGCGTTTCCCCCGCGCTCTGGTGAGCGATCAAAAAGCGCCTATAAATGGTCAATGCGTGGAAACTGACGCCGGATTTACCCCGCCTCAATACAAGGCGTCATAATCCTTATTAACGACATCTCCAAAATAAATGTCGCCGCCCCTCTCGGAGCGACGCTGCGGGAGGCATATAGGAGAAAGGCTTCCCGCAAGTCAATGTTTGGGATTTTCAGCGGCGGCCCTCCTCAAAGCGTCTTTGGTGATCTTAGGAATTTTTTCGCGATTTATCTTCCGCCTTTAATGTCAAAACAGGTAAATAGAAGATAAGTCGTGATTCGCCCCTTGCGATTGCGCAGCTTTCCTTGAGTAGCGTTTCGAGTCTTGCGTCCCTTCGGTTCATGCGCCTAGGGGCGGTGAGGCTTTGTTAACCATTTTCGCTTACCAATTGTTGTGAGTTTAGCACGGGTCGCGGGACCGGAGAGGCCGGCCAAGCATCGGCGCAGCAATGAGCGCGCGGCTTGGTCAGTCATTTTGAACGGAGCTTGGTGGGGAACCAATATGCGCGTTTTATTAATCGAGGACGATAGCGCAACGGCTCAAAGCATCGAGCTCATGCTTAAATCCGAGAATTTTAACGTCTATGCGACGGATCTCGGAGAAGAAGGCGTCGATTTAGGCAAACTCTACGATTACGACATCATTCTCCTAGATTTGAACCTGCCGGATATGTCTGGCTATGAAGTGTTGCGTACTTTACGTGTCGCTAAGGTTAAAACGCCAATCCTTATTCTTTCAGGAATGGCTGGGATCGAAGATAAGGTGAAGGGTCTTGGTTTTGGCGCTGATGACTATCTCACAAAGCCTTTTCACAAAGACGAACTCATTGCGCGGATTCACGCCATCGTTCGGCGTTCAAAAGGACACGCGCAATCGGTAATCGCTACTGGCGAATTGATCGTTAATCTTGATCAGAAAACTGTTGAGGTCAGCGGTGCGCGCGTCCATTTGACAGGTAAAGAATATCAAATGCTCGAACTGCTGTCTTTGCGCAAAGGCACGACTTTGACTAAAGAGATGTTTCTCAATCATCTCTATGGCGGTATGGATGAGCCTGAATTAAAGATCATTGACGTTTTTATCTGTAAGCTGCGCAAAAAGCTCGCAAATGCGAGTGAAGGTCGCAATTATATTGAAACAGTTTGGGGTCGGGGCTATGTGCTGAGAGAGCCTAGTGAAGCAGACGAGCGGATCACCGCTTAATTTTGCACCCTCACGCATAAGTGCGTCAGCATAAACTTTTAAGATTTAATACTTGGAATAAATCAGCCCTAACAGCTTTGCCGTTAGGGCTTACTGTAGAATCATTGATTACGCGACCGCGCTTTGCGGTGGTTCGCTTTTGCTGGAATCCTCATCATCTAGAAGATGAATATTTCCAGGCGCTACAATGGGACGCGCTTCAAAAATAACAAGTTCATTTTCGCTCGCGACACTGAGCTCTAGTCCGCAAGCCTTGGCCACAAGGCCGGTGTAATAGGCTTGGATTGCTCTAGCGTCGATAGCGCCTTCTTCCGTATCGCCCGATAAAAGCGTTGAAATATTGGCGGCGAGACGCGCGTTAACGCCTTTTGCTTCGACTTTAAATCCGATTTTATCATCTTCGCCGGCGGATGTAACTGAAATGACTCCGCCGCGTGGGATGGCGGTATCAGCAAGTACGCATAAATTGAGCAATACTTTGACTTTGTTTTTTGACATAAGCGCCCGGGGCACGCCCCAGTTGAGTTGCGTGCGATCGTCAGCAAGGAATTGACGGGTCACTAATTCAGCGTCGCCAGTATCGATTGACGCCCCTTTTGATCCAGCGGCGCCAAATGCTAATCGACAAAATTGTAGCCGTGAGGAAGCTTCATTGGCGCTAGATTTTATTAGCGCTAGCGCATGACCGCGCATTTCTGGATCTTTTTCTTCCTCCAATACCTCAAGGCCATTTACGATCGCGCCCACGGGAGAAATGACATCGTGGCAGACGCGAGAGGAAAGAAGCGCTGCAAGGTCGAGCGGATCAAGATTAAATTGGGTCATTGAATTTATCCAAATATCGGCGCCCAATGGCGCATTTGTGAAGTTAAGAAACGCGGTTTCGACATTACGCGCAAATCCATTAGCTCTATGCGCGAATCACACAAAACTGACAATTTGAAGAGTAATCGTCGGTCAAAAGTTTGCAAATCTTGTAAAACATGCGCCTAAACAACTGATGAAGACGCAAGAGACAATCAACTAAGGGACGCGCCATTTGCTTAATTCCAATGAAGAAAGAGACGCAATGGCTGTTCGGTTTGCCCATCTTGCTGTGGCAGCGGGACAAATCGCCTTGGATGTTCTTTCTCGGTCTGAAATTATTGCGCGGGAAAAGATAGATCGCTCTCCTGTGACGGAGGCGGATGAGCGCATCGAGGCGTTTCTAATTAAAGCGCTTTCTGAGTTGCTGCCTGGCGTCTCCGTGATTGCCGAGGAGGCTGTGTCTAGAGGCGAGGCGGTTAGGGCGGCGGATGTTTTTCTTTTGATTGACCCGATAGACGGCACCAAAGAATTTGTTGCTAAAAGCAGCGAATTTACAATCAATATTGCGCTCATCGTCAACAAGCGTCCTGTGATTGGGGTAATTTTCGCACCGAAAAAATCACGCGTCTGGTTTGCGGGTGCAACGGCCTATGCTGTTGACGTCAGCGCCGGCGCTGCATTCGCGCCAAAAGATGATTGGCGTCAGTTAAGCGTAAGATTGGGAACTCCAGAAAAGCTTCAGGCGCTTGTTTCAAAGTCGCATATGGATGAAGAAACGCGTCTTTATTTGTCTCGATTTAAGAACCTAGTGGTCTGTCCGATGGGCTCCTCATTGAAATTTTGTCGATTGGCGGAAGGGCGAGGCGATTTCTATCCGCGATTTGGCCCGACGATGGAATGGGATACGGCGGCGGGCGAGGCGATTTTATGCGCCGCTGGAGGGGCTGTTCTAGATGCTAAGGGCTCGCCGCTAATCTATGGCAAAGCAGAAAAATCATATCGTAATGGACCATTTGTCGCCTGGCGTAATCCTTTAATCTTTCAAAAGGCAACGTTTTCTTAACTGGCTTGAGCGAGTTTGGCCCATCCATGTCTAACCATGCATGGCGGTGTTGCGTTCGGGTGTTTAAGCCCGCAGGGCGCCAGCGGAGTAGCCATAATGAACTTGCCCAAGTCCAAACCTGTCCTAACCCATCATTCTCGTCGTGAACTATTCAGTTTAGCCGCAGGGGCTGCATGCATGAGCCTCGCCCCCTTGTCGCGCGCCCGTGCAGACGTGCGTCCTGAAAATTTTACGAGTGAGGAGATTGTCGATAATGGCCATCGTTTTTTTGGCTCGGTGGCGCGCGGCCTGGCTGACGGCGTCGAGAGCGCCAACAAACGCTGGGGTAAGCCAAACGCTTATATTCTGGGACAAGAAGGCGGCGCCGCCTTTGTCGGCGGACTGCGTTATGGCGAAGGTAAAATGTATACCCGCAACGCCGGACAGCGACCAGTTTTCTGGCAGGGCCCCTCGATTGGACTTGATGCTGGCCTTGATGGCGATCGTACGATGATGCTTGTTTATAACCTACCCGAGGTTCAGAGCATTTACCGGCGTTTCTCAGGCGTAAATGGCTCGGCTTACCTTGTCGGCGGAATGGGCTTTACCGCGCTAAACAATCAAGAGGTGATTGTTATCCCGGTTCGGGCGGGGGTAGGCGCGCGTTTGGGGCTGAACCTGGGTTACTTGAAGTTTACTCAAAACTCGACATGGAACCCCTTTTAGGCGCAAAAGTGACATGTGCTAGACACGCCAAAGCTTGGTGTTGGTTTTGATTTTACGCAGTAGTCATGGCACTGTCGCGCCTGTATTAACATGCGATGGCGTGGACGCGCCTGGGGTTTCGCGCAGTGATTGAACAAGCGATGTATTTTGCGCTCGGCTTCCTAATAGCTGGGCTCGTTTTCCTAATGCTGTTACCCGCCTTCTGGCGGCGCGCCATGCGCCTGTCAATGCGAAGACTGCAAATGCTTGCCCCGATGTCGATGGATGAAGTTACAGCGGAGCGCGATCTGTTACGCGCAGAATTTGCCGCGCGCGAGCATCGTATGGAGCAGGATATGGAGGCTTTAAAGCTCTCTAAGGCTCAAGATCTTGCCGCGGTCGGTCGACATGCTGCGCGGGTAGCGGACTCGGAGCGCTTATTGCGCGAAGCCGCTGAAGCGCATCGCGATATGCAAGCTCAGCTTCGAGAAGCGCAAAAAATTGCCGCAGAACGCAATGAATTACTTAACTCGACCGAATTAGCGCTGCAGGAAATGACGATGCGCGCTAGTCAAAATTTACACCAGCATCGCCTGTCGCAGGAGCAGCAAGATACTGCGGCCTTGTCGGGGGTTGCTGATAAGGATGTCGCAGCCTTGCGAGCGTCCATTGTCGATTTTGGCGATCGAGTCGCGCAATTAACGCAAGCAGAAAAAAATCAATAGACTTTACTTCACATGACAAACGCTGTGCCGCTTACTAGCAATAAGATCGGTTATTTTTAAAGGATTAGCGACGTGCTTTTTGTGGCTATGTGCATTGATAAGCTTGCTCATGTAGATTTGCGCATGTCGACGCGCCCAGCTCATCTTGCTTTCCTAAACGCTTTTGAAGATCAGGTGAAGCTTGGCGGACCTTTACTTGACGCGGATGGTCAGGTCCCCATCGGTTCACTACTAATTATTGAGAGTGAAGATGAAGCTTCAGCTCATGCGCTGCTCGCGCAAGACCCATATGCGCAAGCAGGACTATTTGAGCGCGTCGAGGTCTTTCCCTGGAAGCATGTGGTTGGAGCTGACCTCTAATGGCCCACTGGCTGTTTAAAAGCGAGCCTTCTACGTGGTCATGGGAACAGCAAGTTGCCGCTGGCGCGAAGGGCACCTTTTGGAATGGGGTGCGAAACCATCTCGCCAAGAAGCATTTAATGGCTATGAAGAAAGGCGACAACGGGTTTTTTTATCATTCTAATGATGACCGAGCGATTGTTGGAATCGTTGAGGTCATCAAGACTTACTATCCTGACGATAGCGATGAGACAGGTAAGTTTGGCATGGTTGACCTTAAGGCGATTAAACCTCTTAAGCGCCCAATTTCTCTTGTGGAGATTAAGGCGGAGAAGGCTTTGGCCGATATGGTTTTGGTCAATAATTCGCGATTGTCCGTGCAGCCTGTTTTGGAAGCGGAGTGGCGTTTAATTTTGACCCTTGCAGGCATGAAGCTTTGATTTAGCCGCCCTTATTGCCGGACTTTTCCCCAGCGAGCTCAGGTTTCTCTTCTAGGCCATTTTGAATCTTATTCAGTATTTTTGGCAGATCTTCAGGCTCCGGTTTTAAGTCGCGCGCGTGGTTCCACTGAAACTGTGCTTCAAGTTTGCGGCCTACCCGCCAATAGGCGTCGCCGAGATGGTCATTTATCACAGGATCTGAGGGTTTCAGGTCAATTGCTTTTTCAAGTTCGCGCACTGCATCATCATAGCGGCCAAGTCGGTAATACGCCCAGCCAAGACTATCGACGACATAGCCGTCGCGTTGTCTGAGTTCTACGGCGCGACGCAACATCTTAAAGGCGTCATCGAGATTGGCGCCCTGATCAACCCAACTATAGCCAAGGTAATTCAATACGAGCGGTTGGTCTGGATTGAGCTCCAGCGCCTTTTTAAGATCGGCTTCCGCTTGAGGCCATTGCTTTCGTCGTTCATTGGCGATGCCGCGATAATAATACAAAAGCCACTGTCCCTTATCCGCTCTTGTTTGAAGGTCCAGCACGCGTGTGTAGGTCGCAACAGCTTCGTCAAATAATTTTCTGGAGCGTTGTATATTGCCAAGCGCGGTAAGCGCCTCTTCATTTTTTGGATTAGCGGCGACGACGGCAGAGAGGTGATCCGTTGCTTCTTTTGATTTTCCAAGCGTCTCGAGCAATAGAGCGGATTGCACATCTGCATTGACGCGTAGCGCGTTATCGCTGGGGACGCTATTGTATAAATCAATTGCGGCTTCGCTTTGCTTCATGCGTTCATACACATCTCCAAGCGTAACGATGGTGAGTGCATTTTCGGGAGCCAGATACAAGGAAAGACGCAAGTATACGAGTGAGGCGAGTTCATCGCCCTGACGGCCGCCAACGGCCCCAAGTCCGTAAAGCGCTTCTCCCGCTCCATCTTCTGCGTTTTTAACAAAGGGCGTTATTGTTTTACCTGACTGAATATCTGCAATGGCGGCGATGATGATGGGATGATTTGGAACAACATCGTCAAAATCTTTGAAAATTTTAAGCGCTTCATCGCGACGTCCGTGAGAGGCGAGAAAGCGTCCGTAAGCGTCTACAACGCGAAGCGTATTGCGTTCAGCATTATAGGCTGACTTGAATCGCCGCTCAGCTTCGGCGACATCGCCGCCAAGATCGGCTATCAAGGCGCCGTGGTAATCCCGAAAAACGATAAAGGCGTCTTCTTTGAGCGTATCCAGCGAGTCAAGGGCGTGGCGCGTATCTTTGGCGCCTGCGTAGCTCCAAGCCGTCAATAAGATCGACGTAATATCACGACGACGATCGCCGCCGCCTTTGTTGAATTCGGCGCGAGCTGCGGGATAGCGATGATTTTTAAAGTGATCAACGCCAATGGCGAGATGGGCGAGGCCGTTCGTTCGATCGTGAGACAAGACGCGACTGGCTAGTGGAACAGCCTCTTCAATTGCTCCATTCGCGAGGGCGGCGACAAAGGCGCGGTCGACTAAATCATTATTTTTAGGATCGTCGCGTAAGGCTTCACGAAAAAAAGTAGAAGCAGCCAGCGTGTCTCTTTCCGCTCCAGCGACGATTGCGGCGAGATAATTGCCAGATAGGCTTGCGCCAACTTCAAAGGGGCGCGGGACAGCAAGCGCGTCAGCTGTGTCGGCATGGCTGATTGTGCTTGCCGCAACGAGGGTCAGGGCGGATGCAATGATTAGTCTTGCGCGTGATTTTGTTGCGCTTTTAATCGAAGAATTTTTTTTCTGAGGGACATTGTAGGGCACAGGGACTGTCCTGATGGGCTTTAGCGAGAAGCCTGCGCGCCAAAGCAAAAAAAGGGGCCAAAGCAAGTTATTGTCAGATGAAAGTGGCCGTTTTGCGCCAAGCGCTAAAGAGATCAGGCGGCGAAGGCGATGAGCAATCGCCGCCTAGAGACATCAAGCCGCTTTAATCGCGCCAACAATCTTTTGCGCGGCGTCATCTAAGTCGTCGGCAGGAATTACGTTGAGACCTGATTGAGAAATAATCTTTTTGCCCAGGTCAACATTTGTTCCTTCAAGTCGTACAACAAGCGGTACTTTAAGGCCGACTTCTTTGACCGCAGCAATAACGCCTTCTGCGATGGTATCGCAACGCATGATGCCGCCAAAAATATTGACTAATATCCCTTTTACATTTTGATCGGCGGTGATGATTTTAAAAGCCGCTGTAACTTTTTCAGTTGTTGCGCCACCGCCAACATCGAGGAAGTTAGCCGGAAAGGCTCCGTATAGTTTAATGATATCCATCGTCGCCATGGCTAAGCCCGCGCCGTTGACCATGCAGCCAATGTTACCATCGAGCGAAATATAAGCCAGATCGTGCTTTGAGGCCTCGATTTCTTTTTCGTCTTCTTCCGTTTTATCTCTTAATTCAACAATATCGGGGTGACGGTAGAGCGAATTGCCTTCAAAGGCCATCTTGGCGTCGAGACAGCGTAATTTGCCGTCCTTTGTCGTAATTAGAGGATTAATCTCTAACAGCTCCATGTCCTTTTCAGTAAAGGCTTTATAGAGCTTCTGCGCCAGATCCCCGGCCTGTTTTGCAAGATCTCCTGTGAGACCAAGCGTATCGGCGATTCTCCGACCGTGATGCGGCATAAGCCCAGTTGCAGGATCAACTGAAAAAGTTACGATTTTTTCCGGCGTGTCATGCGCGACCTTCTCAATATCCATGCCGCCTTCCGTTGACACAACAAAAGAAATTCGGGAAGTTGCGCGATCAATTAGCATCGATAAATAAAATTCTTTATCGATGTCGGCTCCGTCTTCGATATAAAGTCGATTGACTTGTTTTCCGGCATCGCCAGTCTGAAGCGTAACGAGCGTGGCGCCGAGCATCTGTTTGGCGTATGTTTCCGCTTCTTCAATCGACTTCGCAATACGCACCCCGCCCTTGTCGCCGGCGGAAGCTTCTTTGAATTTACCTTTGCCGCGGCCGCCAGCGTGGATTTGCGCTTTAACGACATAAACGGGCCCAGGTAATTTTTTGGCTGCTGCTGCTGCTTCCTCTGCCTTGAGGACTGGGACGCCCTGCGCGACGGGAGCGCCGAAGTCGCGTAAAATAGCTTTGGCCTGATACTCGTGAATATTCATCCTGAAACTCTCCTAGCCTAATGACGGCGGAAAATGTCCGTTGGAGGGGAAATCATCCCGGCTAAAGGGCATGAGCTGGGCCGCCCCGTCAAGTTGTTGCAAGGCCGCAGGAGACCTGCGGGCGGATGTGTGGGGGGGTGCGTTGGAAGCGACGCATTTAGTGGCAATGCCCCTGGCAATTTATGAATAAAATGTGGGGGTCAAGCGGGGACTATCCAAGAATAAGTATTGAAAACAATTACTTAAAATAATTAATGCCTGCGGGCAATCGTGAGTTAAAGGCGTTAAGCGAAAGCGGAGTTAAGCTGTTTGGCGACATCAATCAGACCGCGAACGGAGCTAACAGATTTTTCAAACATCAGACGCTCAGCTGGGTCGAGTTGTATTTCCATAATTTTTTCAACGCCATTCGCGCCAATCACGGCTGGTACGCCTACGTAAAGATCCTTTACGCCATACTCGCCCTGGAGCCAGGCGGCGCAGGGCAGGATCCGCCTTTTATCCTTCAAATAGCTCTCCGCCATTGTAATGGCTGCGGTAGCCGGCGCATAATAAGCCGATCCCGTTTTCAGCAAACCAACGATCTCACCCCCGCCTTTGCGGGTGCGATCAACGATTGCGTCAATGCGTTCTTGAGTTGTCCAACCCATGCCAATCAAATCGGGCAGAGGGACGCCCGCTACCGTCGAATAGCGAACGGAAGGCACCATATCGTCGCCGTGGCCGCCAAGAACGAACGCGCTGACATCCTCGACAGAGACATTAAATTCTGAGGCGAGAAAGTAACGAAAGCGCGCAGAGTCGAGAACGCCAGCCATTCCAACGATACGATTTTTTGGAACGCCCGCTGCCTTTTGCAGCGCCCAAACCATCACATCCAATGGATTGGTGATGCAGATGATAAAGGCGCCTGGCGCATATTGTTTAATGCCTGCGCCAACCTTGCTAATAACGCCCAAATTAACCGTGAGGAGGTCGTCGCGGCTCATTCCGGGCTGACGTGGAACGCCTGCAGTAACAATGACAACATCAGCATTAGAAATCGCCGCATAGTCAGAAGCGCCGCTGTAGGCGGCATCAAAACCAGCGATGGGAGAGGCTTGGGCCAAATCAAGCGCTTTACCTTGGGGTACGCCATCCATGATATCAAAAAGCACAATGTCGCCCAGTTCTCTGAGTCCGGCGAGATGTGCCAGCGTTCCGCCAATGTGGCCCGCTCCAATTAGAGCGATTTTAGTGCGCGACATTCCTGATCTCTTAATTGCTATATCGACTTGAACTGCTACCGCGCTT
>RFXM01000043.1 GCA_009921565.1 Methylocystaceae bacterium
AAGGCAATGAGCTCACTAAACAATAAATTTTAGGAAAATAATTATGTGCGCATTAAGTGGATTAATTATCGCCCTAGGCCTTAGCCTAGCCGATTGTCCAGAAGCCACAAAACCAGGCTATAATGAGATGACTGCAACGGACGCCTCACAAATTACTCTCAGCAAGGGGCGGATCGGCTATGACATTACCTGCGTTCAGGAGCCACAACTGTGCATTCGACGAGCCGAAGCCTTGTGTCGTACGGGTTATCACATGATCGACGAGCCACAACGACGGCCGCGCGTTCAGGCTTATGTTGATGGTAAAATTCAAACTATTCACACGGATAATCCAAATAAAATTACCGTTGAGTGCAATAATTAGAGATTAGCCTCTTGTTCAGCTTCGAGTAGCTTGGCGCGCGCTTCCGCAGCTTGACGCTGCCGATTCCACATACCCGCATAAAGACCATTTTTAGCGATCAATTCCTCATGTCGACCTCGCTCAATTATCCTGCCTTGATCAAGAAACAGGATTTCATCCGCCTCAACAACCGTCGATAAACGATGGGCAATGACAAGTGTGGTGCGCCCCTTTGCGACCCGGCGTAAAGCTTCCTGTATTTCATGCTCTGTATAACTATCCAAAGCTGACGTTGCTTCGTCGAGAATTAATATTGGCGGACCTTTCAAAATAGTCCGAGCGATAGCCACGCGCTGCTTCTCTCCGCCTGAAAGCTTTAGCCCACGCTCTCCAACCTGCGCATCATAGCCGCCTGGCAGGCTTTCAATAAAGCGGTCAATTTGAGCAGAGCGCGCCGCCTCTTTGACGTCGGCATCTTGCGCATCCCAGCGACCATACCGAATATTATAGCCAATCGTGTCATTAAAGAGCACAGTATCTTGAGGCACCATGCCAATAACCGCACGTAAACTTACCTGGGTAACGTCTTGGATGTCTTGACCATCAATCGTAATACGTCCGCCTTGCGGTTCGTAAAATCTAAACATTAGTCTTGAAATAGTTGACTTGCCTGCGCCAGACGGCCCGACAATCGCAATTGTCTTACCCGGAGGAGCGACAAAGCTCACTCCTTTTAAAATGGGACGGGTGGAGTCATAGTGAAAATATACATCTTCAAAAACAATCTCGGCGTTTTTAACAGTTAGATCTTGCGCATTAGGTTTATCAGAAATTTCTGGACTCTTAGCCAAAATCGAAAACATTGTTTCAATATCAATAATCGCTTGACGCACCTCTCGGTAAAAGGTCCCCATGAAATTTAGGGGCTGAGAGAGCTGGATCATAAGGGCGTTAATTAAAACAAAATCTCCAATACTGTTACGTCCAGATTCAATATCATAAACGCACATCACCATCATAACCGTTACGCCTATGATATAAATAACAGTTTGACCAGCATTGAGAATCGACAAAGAAACATAGGAATGAGTGCTAGCCTTCTCATAATGGATCATAGACCTATCATAACGCTCAGCTTCTCTCTGTTCAGCGCTAAAATATTTTACAGTCTCATAGTTAAGCAAACTATCGATCGCCTTTTGATTGGCGTCTGTATCGCTCTCATTCATTTGCCTGCGAATTGCGATTCGATGATTAGTGGCAATCGTTGTGAATAAAAAATAGGCGGCAAGCGTAATTATGAGAACTAAAGCGTAACGCCAGTCAAATTGGTAGATAAAGACAATCAAGACTAGCGCCATCTCAATCACTGTTGGCGCGCCAGTTGACATGATCAGACGTGATAATGTCTCAATTGCGTTACGACCCCGTTCGAGAACGCGAGTTAAGCCGCCCGTTTTACGAGAAATGTGAAATCGCAACGATAATTCATGCATATGAACAAAAAGATCTGTGGCAAGTCGCCGAACAGCATGCATTGCGACTGCTGCAAATATGGCATCGCGCGTTTGCATGAGAATAACTGCAATAATTCGGATAGCGCCCATTAATAATGTAAAATAAACAGCGCTCGCGCCAATTTTTTGCCAACTATCCGCGCCGCCTTGAGCCAATGCGTCAGTCGCCCATTTATAGGCATAAGGCGTTAGAGCGTTGAAGCCCTTGCTGATAAAGAGCAAAATGAAAACAATCGCGACGCGTAATTCGAGATCGCGCCGTCCCCGAGGCCAAATGTAGGGCCAAAGATGACGGATCGTTTTTAAGAGCGAGGACTCCGATAGCGCAGCCTCCGCCCTATCCTGAGCTCCGGCATCGCTTTTACCAAAATTGCGCATTATTTTTCCAAATTATTGAAAATTGTAATTTAACAGACTGCAGCACCCTATAGACTCTTTATTCTTCACGCGCACCCCGCTTGACCATAAGCTGCGCAATAAGCCACAACATCCTACATGCAATTCATAAACACCATCTGTCTTTACTGCGGTTCTGCGACAGGTAATGATCCCGTCTATCTCACCGCCGCCGAAACCTTCGGGCGCTTACTCGCGCAGGAAAAAATTGGGCTCGTTTATGGCGGGGCCTCTTGCGGCCTTATGGGCGCCGCAGCCACGGCCGCCCTATCCGCCGGCGGTCGAGTCATTGGCGTCATTCCGGACTTTTTCGATGATCGCGAAGTCGTCGCCCAAAATCTTACAGAACTCATCATAGTGAAAAGCATGCATGAGCGAAAACAGATGATGTTTGAGCGCGCTGACGCCTTTGTGGCTTTCCCAGGCGGCATTGGCACACTTGAAGAACTCGCCGAACAACTGACCTGGATTCAACTCGCCCGTCACGACAAGCCGCTTTTAATTGCTGACATTGGCGGTTTTTGGCGTCCGCTTCTCTCTTTGATGGCGCACATGCGGAATGCAGAATTTATCCGACCCACACATGAAATCCCTTATCTTGTCGCCGAAAGCGTCGAAGACATCCTTCCAATGATCCGTCAAGCTGCCACGCATCGGCAACGGCCCATTGCTCCCAACATGATAAGTAAATTTTGAAATCTTATTTCTAAGCCTGAGCTTGCATCAATTTATAGGTAATAGCTTCAACTAAAGCTTCAAATGAGGCGTCAATCACATTTGCAGAAACGCCAACCGTGGACCAACGGCGACCTTGACTATCCGCGCATTCAACTAAAACCCGCGTTACAGCGTCAGTGCCGCCCTGAAAGACACGCACGCGATAATCTACAAGTCGAATATCGTCGATAAAACGCTGATAAACGCCAAGATCCTTGCGCAAAGCTAGATCTAAAGCGTTTACAGGTCCGTTTCCCTCCGCCGCGGAGATGCGACTTTCGCCACCAACGGTGATCTTGACAATCGCCTCTGCGCCAAGGTCCTCAATTCCATCCGTTTTATTGAAACGACGATCAACAGCAACGCTATAGCGCTCAACATCAAAAAAATGCTTTAATTCTCCCATTATCCTTTTAGCTAACAGATAAAGCGACGCGTCAGCGCCTTCATAGGCGTATCCTTGCGCCTCTTTTTCCTTGATAGATTCCAGCATACGCGACAGTCTTGGATCATCCTTATCACACGCAACGCCCAAGCGATTGAGTTCTGACACCAAATTAGAACGGCCAGATTGATCTGAGACTAAGACACGGCGCATATTGCCAACGCTTTCAGGCGGGACGTGCTCATAGGTTCTTGGGTCTGTGAGCACTGCTGAGGCGTGTATACCAGCCTTAGTCGCAAACGCGCTTGCGCCCACATAAGGCGCGTGTTTATTTGGCGCGCGATTAAGCAATTCATCCAGCGCATGACTAATGCGCGTAAGGTGAACGAGCCTGTCTGATCCTACGCCAATCTCAAATAGATCAGCATATTCCGGCTTTAATAAGAGCGTTGGAATAATCGTAGTAAGATTGGCGTTGCCACAGCGTTCTCCTAAACCATTTAAAGTTCCCTGGATCTGTCTAGCGCCTGCGCGCAGCGCGGCAAGAGAATTTGCAACAGCCTGACCTGTATCATCATGGCAATGAACGCCAATTTGATTACCTGGTATTTTATTTACAATTTTCTTGACGATATTCTCTATTTCATGCGGCAAGGTTCCGCCGTTTGTATCACAAAGAACAATCCAACGCGCGCCCGCTTCAAAAGCTGTCAGAGCGCAAGTCAGAGCGTAATCTGGATTTTCCTTAAAGCCGTCAAAAAAATGCTCGCAATCGACAATGACTTCCTTGCTCCGAGCCAGCCCCGCTTCAACTGATTGGCGAATTGCAAGAAGGTTATCTTCTTCTGTCGAGCGAAGCGCAACGCGTACTTGATAATCCCAGCTTTTAGCGACGAAGGTGACGCCATCAGCGGCGCAATCTAGTAAAGCAGCCACACCTGGATCATTTTCGATCGAGCGGCCATTTCTTCGCGTCATGCCAAATGCAATAAATTTTGAGCTTATTTTCGGCTTTTGGCGAAACAACTCTGTATCTGTCGGATTTGCTCCGGGGTAGCCGCCCTCAACATAATCAATACCCAGCTCATCAAGCAGCGAGATAATTTGGAGCTTATCTTCTAAAGAAAAGTCAACCCCTGTTGTTTGCGCGCCATCGCGTAACGTTGTGTCGTAAAGCGTCACACGTTCCTTACTCATTAATGTGCTCTCCCGGCGGTTATATCCGCTAATTCTTTTGTCATTGTCGTGACGCCAAGCCATTGACCTGCGCAAAGATGTGTAATGCGACTTTGAGGCGCATAACCCCGGGCAATAAAAAAATCCTTCGCAGTGTCTGATGACTCTAGAGTGATTTTCTTAACGCCGCGATGCGCGCCAAGCTTTTCTATCGCCTCCAGCAAATAGCCGCCTATACCCTGACTGCTAAAATCGGGAAGAACATAAAGCATATCAAGAAACTGATTATTTTTAAACGATGCAAAACCAACGATTTTACCCTGCTGTAGCGCAAGGATCGTTAGATTCTGGGCTAATCGGGCGCTAAAGGCCGCCTCATCATCTATTTGCGAAATCCAAGCCTCGCGTTGTTCATCGTCATAATCTTGATACGCCTAAACTCTCAAGCTGATCGCGAATACGGTCAGACTCGGGCCAATTCTTTGCTAATCGAGCCTCAATCCGCTCAACTATCAGCTGCTCGAGATCAGATTTTGTCAAACCAATCTTTGCTAATTGCGCTTCGTCAGATTGATCATGAGAAGAGGATTTATGACTATCAAATCCCATAAATTCAAGACACGCAGCCAAGGCTGCTGGATCGGATCTTTTCAAAATATGTAAATGCGCCTCAGCTTTAGCAAAGTTTAAATCATCACTCAAAGCAATGATAAACTCTTCTGTTGGTTTAGACGGCGTCACACCGTCCATCGCCCGCATCCAATCATTATAGACTTTGGCCGCGTCTTCCAACGCCTTCACTGTCCAATCAATGGGCTGCCGATAATGCGTGCGCAACATCGCAAGTCGCAATATAGCCCCAGACCAAGCACGACCGCCAAAAAATTCCGAGTGAAGCAATTCATGAATTGTAACAAAATTTCCCAAGCTCTTAGACATTTTCTCGCCTTCGACCTGGAGAAATCCATTATGCATCCAGTAATGCGCCATAATTTCGCGGTCGAAGGCGCAACAGCTTTGAGCAATTTCATTTTCATGATGCGGAAAGATCAGATCAATGCCGCCGCCATGAATATCGAAAATTTCACCAAGATGCGCCCAGGACATTGCTGAGCATTCAATATGCCATCCCGGACGCCCGCGCCCCCAAGGGCTGTCCCAACCCGGCTCGCTGGGATGAGAAGGCTTCCATAGAACAAAATCCATGTCGCCGCGTTTATAAGGCGCAACATCAATACGCGCTCCAGCAAGCATCTCATCTAAGGAGCGACGTGAAAGTTGACCATAGCCCGGCATTGACGGCACATTGAATAAGACATGCTGATCTGCAGCATAAGCATGTCCTGCGCTAATTAACCGCTCAATCAGCTGGATCATCTGCGCGATATGTTCAGTCGCTCTTGGCTGAACAGTTGGATCAAGGCAGCCAAGCGCTTTAACATCCTCTTGGAAGATTTGATTAGTCTTCTCGGTCAACTCACGGATTGTAACGCCCCGTTCAGCCGCGCGGGCATTTATCTTATCATCGACATCGGTGATATTTCGTACATATTTAACATGCCTATCGCCGTATAAATGTCTCAGCAGCCGAAATAAAAGATCAAAGACGATAATCGGCCGCGCATTGCCAATATGCGCGTAATCATAAACTGTCGGCCCACAGACATAGATCCGCACATTGCGGCAATCGATCGGCTCAAAGAACTCTTTAGATCGCGTAAGCGTATTATAGATTTTAAGAGCTGGCGACATAGACTCCCCACGACCGAAGCCGGCCAGGATGTCGTTTCATGTCATGCAATTAAACAAGACGACCACGGCCAAAACTAAAGTCAGCTATCACCTATCTGGTGAAAATTAAAAAAAGCAGCAACATCTCCAAACCATGCGATGGCCTCTGCATCGACGTCAAGCCTCGAATAACGCGGTTTTCTGCGCAATCGGACCCTGTCTTAATTTTTAACAAAATCGCCGCAGCGCGGCGCTGGGCCCTGGCCGCCCCAAGGGGTTATCACTACCGTCGAGGTTGAACTCTCTGGCGATCCGTCAATCAATCTATCTGAATAGACCATGTAAACCAGTATGTTGCGCTTAACGTCGCAGCCGCGAACGATCTGCATGCGTTTAAAGAGCAGCGAGCGCCGTTCGCTAAAAACAGAATCTCCCTGATTAAATTTATCCTTAAATTTAATCGGTCCATGCTGATTGCAAGATAGCGAAACCTCCGACGTTTGCTCTGCGACGCCAAACATACCTGCGACGCCTCCCTTTTCATGGGCCGTATAGTAACAAACCAAACCGTCTATCAAAGGATCATCAATCCCATAGGTCGCTAATTTATCATTGGGCGTTAGCAGCTTAAAATCCGTTGATTTACGGAAAATGAGGTCGGGAGATTCCTGAGCTGTAAGATCATGAGCCCATAAAAGGGCGCATAAGAATAATGTAACTCTCATGATCTGGCGTTTCATTTAACACTCCCTAGAGCGCGTTTCGACCCTGGACGAAAGAAAGACAGAGAGGCGATTTTCAGCCAAGACGATTTATCACTGCTTCTTAATGACAAATGGCTTACATAAAAGCCAGCCTCTGAGTAGCTTAAAATTAAAAAAAACAATCCATTAAATTCATAAAACTCCAGTACCTATAGGATTTAAGCGCTTAAATGACTTTTGACCGTCTCGATAAGTTGTTTGATGGAAAAAGGCTTTGGTAAAAATCCAAACTCGCCCTCAGGCAAATTCTTAGCAAAGGCTTCTTCAGCATAGCCAGACACAAACACAATTTTCGCGCGAACCCCGCGCTTTCTTAATTCAGCAAACATGGCGGGGCCATCCATTTCCGGCATAACCACATCAGAAATAATAAGATCTATTTTTCCTTTTTGCGCATCAACAATTTCAAGCGCTTCTTGACCCGTCGTCGCCTCTAATACTGTAAATCCCCTAGAGCTAAGGGCCCTTGCGCCGATAGAACGAACGGCGTCTTCATCTTCAACCAATAAAATAATTCCCTGACCCGTATAATCCGCTGTTGTTTTTGTAACTTCATCATTCTTAACAACCGCTTCTTTTTCATCCGGCACATGCCGGGGTAGAAAAATCCTAAAAACAGTGCCCTTCCCCAGATCGCTATCAACAAAAATATAACCATCCGACTGTTTAACGATACCAAAGACGGTAGAGAGACCAAGACCGGTGCCCTTACCAACTTCTTTTGTAGTAAAGAAAGGCTCAAAAATTTTTTCTCTAACCTCTGGCGGTATGCCGCCGCCGTTATCTTCGACCTCAATCAACACATAATCTGCACTCGGCAGAGTTTCATCTGCGACAGTTGCGCATTCCTTCGTCAAAACATTACGGGTGCGTATCTGAACGCGCCCACCTGTTGGCGGCATTGCGTCGCGAGCGTTGACGACAAGATTAATGATCACTTGTTCAAATTGGGTAATATCAGCTTTGATAAACCAAAGATCGCGCCCGTGACGAACTTCAAGCTCATTTTTTTCGCCAACAACGCGACGTAAGAGTATCTGTAGATCGGATAGCGCCTCACTAAGTTGTAAAACCTGCGGCCTCAATGTCTGACGTCGCGAAAAAGCCAGTAATTGACGCGTTAAGCCCGCGGCGCGATTGGCTGTTTCTTTAATTTGACGAATATCTTTAAAAGCTGGATCAGTTGGACGATGGCTTGATAAGAGTAAATCTGAATAGCCAATGATCGCCGTAAGCATGTTATTAAAATCATGCGCGATGCCGCCCGCTAGTTGTCCAACGGCATTCATCTTCTGAGATTGAGCGAATTCTTCTTGTAATTTGCGTTGTTCAGTTGTGTCCAAGGCATAAATCATTGCGCCATTTTTACCAGCATCCCCCCCCGGAGAGACAAAAAATCGCGCAGAACGCAACGCTCCGCCATCTTCCAAAGCAGCGTCAACAGGCCGAATATCGCTTTTACCCTTGAAAGCTTCGTCAATTGCAGCGCGCAATGTGGCGCGATCGCGTTCATTGACGCCCTGCAATAAAAGCCATGGCGATCCGTTTTTTGATGATCCAGCTTCACGCGCTTGAGGCATCAGTTGAGCAAAAGCGGCGTTCGCCTCGTGTAATCGACCTTCGCTATCGAGTGAAGCGATGGCCATCGGAGTGGAATTAAAAAATCGCGCAAATCGAACTTCTGCTGCGCGAAGATTGTCTTCAGGCTGCTCGCCTGCTGTGCGATTGAGAACAAGCGTGCGCGAAGAACCTGCTTGCCCGTTTTGTCCAAAAGCGACTTGATGAAGCAATCGCACTGGCAAAGAGCGCCCATCCTGGCAGCGCAAATCTAAATCCAGTTGCGCCATGCGCACCTCTCCTGGCGCGCCGCGGATAGAGGATAACAAAGCCGCGCTGTCATTGGCGATAATCGTGGAGAGTGTAGCGCCCCCAGAACCAACTTGCGTTAAGTCATAACCCAGCCAACCGGCGAGGGTATTATTCATGTAAGAGACATCGCCAGAAGGCTCTGCTGAAAAGAAGCCTGCTGGGGCGTGATCCAAAAAATCAATCGCATGTTGAAGTTCTTGAAAAACATTTTCTTGTCGCTGACGTTCCACCGTCACGTCCGCGACCGTCCAGAGCGCCGCCCGCAGGGCGATTTGCGGCAAGGGGCGCACGCGAATGCGATACCACCCAACAGATCCATTATTAGGCTGCAATGGCGGAGAGAGGCGGATATCTTCCGCATGCGCCACGCCAGCGCGGGCTGCTTGCGCCAACCGATAAACCGCCTCAGAGACTTCTGGCGGACCAGAAAATAACCGATCAACGCCCCGAACGCCCGCCAAGTCATGAGCGCTACAAAGGGTTAGATAGGCTGGGTTCGCGAAATAAATCTCGGCTTCGCCGATCGTAATGAGTAATCCCTCACTCGAGCTATCGGCGATAATTTTGCTAACATCTTCTCCAACTTGCCGTGTCGAGAATTGGATCAAGCCTACGGCATAAGCGAATAGAAAAAAGATGCCCGCAACGCCAAAAAGCGCCAAAGCAAGCATAGTGAAGCGCGGCGCCAAACCTACTGGCGCAAGAAAATAAATCGCCGCGACTCCCAAAATCAGACACGCCAAAGCCACCACCAGCAGCGCACTGCCGGATCGTTCGCTTCGCTCATAGGCGGGAGACGCCACCCGCTCGGTCATTTTAAAAGCCCTATCGACAAAAGAGCAGGTCTTGCGCCTTGCTCGGATTTTTAGCGATTCGATTTATGCGTCAGGTTAATGCTAAAAACGCCGAGTCAAAACGCCGAAACGAAAATATTCAGTTGGGAGAGACACAATTGGCTTGACCCCACTCGAAAGAGAAAAGCGCTCTAAAGTGCCTTTGGCCTCAAAAGCGCTCAAATTTGCGCTTAGGCGGCATTAACCATTTATTCATATTCCGTCCGCGCTTGCCAGAAAGGCTGATAGTTTGGCAAGTTCAGAAGAGGACGAACGAGAGACCCCCTTTT
>RFXM01000044.1 GCA_009921565.1 Methylocystaceae bacterium
TTATGCCGACCATCGCTCTCGTCGACGACGACCGCAACATTCTCACGTCGGTATCCATCGCGCTTGAAGGCGAAGGTTACCGCGTTCAGACCTATACCGATGGCGCCCAGGCCCTGGACGGATTGCGCGCCAATCCGCCCGATCTAGCGATCTTTGATATTAAGATGCCGCGGATGGATGGCATGGAGCTTTTGCGTCGTTTGCGCCAGAAATCCGACCTACCGGTTATTTTTCTCACCTCCAAAGACGAAGAGATCGATGAGCTCTTCGGCCTTAAAATGGGCGCGGATGATTTCATCCACAAACCCTTTTCCCAGCGACTCCTTGTGGAGCGGGTTAAAGCAATCTTGCGGCGATCGAACCCGAAAGAGGCGACAGCACAGAAGGAAGTGGAAGCTAAGGCGATTGAGCGGGGAGCCCTGGTCATGGACCCAGAGCGCCACACCTGCACCTGGCGGGGAGAACCCGTTGTGCTCACAGTCACAGAGTTTCTCATCCTTCAATCACTCGCCCAGCGTCCCGGCGTCGTAAAAAGTCGCAACGCCTTAATGGACGCCGCCTATGATGATCAGGTCTATGTCGATGATCGCACCATTGACAGTCACATCAAGCGCTTGCGCAAAAAATTTAAAGCTGCGGATGATGATTTTGAAATGATCGAAACGCTTTACGGCGTCGGCTACCGTTTTAAAGAAGCGTAGCCGCGCGCAGTTTAACGACTAAAGCCTCAATGCTAGGCGCGCCAAAATCACACGAAGCCCCTCTTAAATCATCGATCAAAGTCGCAGCTAAAGAAACGGATGCGGTGACCGTCCCAAAAGAATTAGACAAGCAACACCCCGCTGCGCAGGAAAGCGTCAGCGAAATTGCGCTGCGTCGCTCCCGCAAGCTCCGCTCTCTAAACGTGCGCTGGCTGCGACTCATGCGCAGCTTCCAATCACATTTTTCCTCCTCGCTTACGCGACGCATTATCGTTCTTAACCTTGGCGGACTTGTCGCGCTCCTTGGCGGGTTCCTTTACCTCAATCAATTCCGTGAAGGCTTAATTGAATCACGCGTGGAAAGCCTTCGCATCCAAGGCGCAATCATCGCTGCGGCAATCGCTTCATCCGCAACCGTTGACACCGACTCTATTTCAATTGATCCCGAGAAGCTCTTGAAGCTTGCGCCGGGAGAAAACAGTCAAGCTTCTGCGAATGAATTATCCTCAATCGAAAATAGCTTAAATCCTGAGCGCGCCGGACCGCTCCTGCGCAGATTACTTTCTCCGACGCGTTTACGCGCCCGCATGTATGATAATGACGGCGAATTATTGCTCGACTCACGGCCAGTTTCAGGACGCACCAAAATATTACGCTTTGACTTACCCGTTGTTGAAACACAACGCACATCGGTAGACGCCTCTTCGACTTTACAAAACACAATTAACAGATTCAGACGTCTCCTCGGACGTCCTGATCTTGCGCTTTACGAAGATATTGGATTCAAGAATGGCCGCACTTATCCTGAAGTAGAGGCTGCATTGGATGGCAAAGCCGGTACGATTGTGCGCGCCAATGCACAAGGCCAGACTGTTATTTCTGTTGCAGTACCCATACAAAGATCTCGAACAACGCGCGGAGCGCTCCTGCTCTCGACGATGAGCGGCGATTTTGACTCAGTAATTGCTGCAGAACGATGGGGCATCATCCGCATCTTTCTTGTCTCCGCCGGGGTAATGCTGCTCATTTCCTTGTTCTTTACAAACACAATAACCGAACCGATGCATCGTCTTGCGGAGGCCGCCGATCGCGTTCGTCGCGGCACCAAGTCCCGACAAGAGATCCCTGATTTTTCAGATCGACAAGACGAGATTGGGCACCTATCTGGCGCATTACGCGATATGACAAAAGCGCTCTACAATCGCATTGAGGCTATTGAACATTTTGCAGCCGATGTTGCGCATGAATTGAAAAATCCCCTAACCTCTTTGCGTAGCGCCGTTGAAACATTGCCAATTGCAAAAACCGACTCTGCGCGTGAGCGGCTGCTAGAAATCATTCAGCATGACGTTCGGCGTCTTGATCGATTGATTAGCGATATTTCAGACGCCTCTCGATTAGACGCTGAACTCGCGCGCGCGGATATGGAAGATGTTAATCTCTCCATCGCGTTGAGTACGGTTACTGAAATTGCACGTTCAGTGAACCGCAATGATGACGTCACGATCGAGCTCACAATCACGCCAGCCGCGCAAAGCGCCATTAAGGACCGCTGGCTTGTGTTAGGCCATGACTCTCGTCTGGGGCAGGTCTTTAATAATCTCATTGATAACGCTCGTTCCTTTTCAAAACATGGCGGTTGCGTGCGCGTCCTGCTTTGGCCGGAAACAGCCAGAGGTCCAGGCGGGCAACCCATTGCTGGTTATGAAATTATCGTCGATGATGACGGGCCAGGCATTCCAAACGGCGCCTTTGATCGCGTGTTTGAGCGTTTTTACACAGATCGCCCAGAACAGGGTTTTGGGCATAACTCTGGTTTAGGACTCGCGATCTCAAAACAAATAATTGAAGCGCACGGCGGCCGTATTCGCGCTTTTAATCGCACACGCCTCAGTCCGGAGGGCACCAATCGACAAGATTTGGATGATGAAGTGCTTGGCGCGCGATTTGTTGTCTGGCTTCCCGCCGCGCAATGAGTTCACAACATGGTCAATATTTTATTCACGCCAATGCGCTCATTGTCGGCGCGAAAGGCCTATTGCTGCGCGGCCCGTCTGGATCTGGCAAAAGCTCCTTGACGCTCGCTTTGATTGCGCAAGCGCGTCAGACAAATAATTTTGCCTGCCTCGTCGCGGACGATCGCGTGCAGATTGAAGCGGTCAACGGCCGTTTAATCGCTCGACCGCATGAAAAAATTGCAGGCCTCATTGAAGCGCGCGGCCTGGGCTTAATAACGCTTCCCCATCTTGAAGCCTGTGTTCTCCACGCCCTGATCGATCTCGCGTCACCCGATCAGCCGCAAAAACGACTGCCCGAAGAAAGCGACAAAACAGCACAACTTATGGGAATTCAGCTGCCCCGGCTTGTTGTCGCCGCCCATGACTGGACGGCAGTAACCCTAATTAACCATTTTATTCAATAGCTTAAGCTAATTTTATGCTGAGGCGCGCTTTTTACTTGCCAAATTCTTCGCAACGCACAAAATGCGGCGCGCAATAGGCTTAGAAAACACCTATCGGCGCCTATGCGTAACTAAAACTCGCGCCATCTTTTATAGATGCAGGATCAATTGTCGCCCCTTTTCCCTCGCGCCGTCCCTGGCATGAACCGTTCTGATGAGTGGTAGGATCCTATGATCGGAATGGTCCTCGTGACCCATGGCCATTTAGCTTGTGAGTTCCGCGCTGCGCTTGAGCATGTGGTGGGACCTCAAAAGCAACTCATCTCCATTTCTATTGGTCCTGAAGATGACATGGAGCGTCGACGGGCGGATATCGTCAACGCCATTCATGAAGCTGATAGCGGGGATGGCGTTGTTGTTTTAACGGATATGTTTGGCGGCACTCCCTCCAATCTGGCAATTTCCGTCATGAATGGCGGTAATGTTGAAGTGCTCGCTGGCATAAATTTGCCAATGTTAATCAAGCTCGCTTCCGTTCGCGAGAGTGCGCCGCTCGACCAAGCCGTGTTGCAAGCTCAAGACGCCGGCAGAAAATACGTTTATATCGCCAGCAAAGTGCTCAACGCCAAATGAACGACACATCCTCTGAAACACCTGCCTCGACCAATCAGAATTCAGCGACGCGCGATTTTGTCATTATAAATAAAAAAGGCGTCCATGCGCGCGCTACAGCGAAATTCGTCCAATGCTGCGAGAAATACGACGCCGTTATAACAGTATCTAAAGATGGCGATACTGTTGGCGGCAGCTCGATTATGGGCATCCTGACATTGGGCGCAGGCATAGGCTCGACAGTCACAGTTAGCGCTACGGGTCCCCAAGCGCTTGAGGCGTTAGATGCGCTTGAGGCTTTGATTTCTAACCGTTTTGGCGAAGAAGAGTGAGAGTCGAGACGCTAAAGTCTCGCCGCGCATCAATAAATTAGCTTGATAAAAAAATTACAATCAGCGCGCATCGCTTTAGTTTTTAGTTGAGCAAGAAATGTCAGTCGTCAAAATTTACCTGCGCGTGCTTGGTTTATTGCGCCCACAAGCGCGCCTCGTCTGCATCCTCATTATCGCTAATCTAGCGCTTGCAATTGCACAATTTGCCGAGCCTATATTATTTGGCCGCATTATTGATCTCATGACGCGCGCTCAGCTCCCGGGACGCAAGCTTACTTGGGATGAACTTATACCGCTAGTATCCGCCTGGGCTGGCTTTGGCCTCTTTTCAATTGGCGGCGCCATACTTGTTGGATTAAACGCCGATCGACTTGCCCATCGTAGACGCCTAGCTGTGATGTCGGAATTTTTTACGCATGCGTTGCGTTTACCGCTAACTTTCCACACCAATGCGCATTCGGGTCGCTTATTAAAAACCATGCTTGATGGCGCAGGCGCAATGTTTGGCTTGTGGCTTTCTTTTTTCCGTGAGAACTGCGCCTCATTTGTAGCTCTATTTATATTACTGCCCATGACAGTATTTATTAATTGGCGATTAGGCGGACTTCTGATCGTCCTTGTGATTATTTTCTATGTTGTCACAAGCTTTGTTTTAAGGCGAACAGAAGCTCTTCAAGATCAGGTAGAGCGTTTTAATTCCTCTCTAGCTGAACACGCCTTAGATACCCTAGGCAATATCCCAGTCGTACAAAGCTTTACAAGAATAGATCATGAAACAAAAATCTTAAAAAAGATTATTGATGATGTTTTATCAGCGCAAATCCCAGTCCTATCATGGTGGGCGCTCGTGGTTGTTGCAAGCCGCGCTTCAGCAACGCTTACGATTCTTGCAATATTTTTATTAGGCGCCTGGCTGCATATGCAGGATCAAGCATCAATCGGCGAGATCGTTACATTTATGAATTTCGCCACGCTCTTAATTGGCAGATTAGAACAAGTTGTCGGATTCATTAATGTCTTATTTATGCAAGCTGCTAAAATTCAGGATTTTTTTGATGTTTTAGATACAAAGCCATCAATAACTGACGGGCCACATGCTTATGACGCCGGACATCTTAAGGGCGACGTTGTTTTTGAAAACGTCAGTTTTTCCTATGACGGACGTCGACAGGCGCTAGAAAATATTTCCTTCAGAGCAAAAGCAGGCCAAACAATTGCGCTTGTTGGCGCGACAGGCTCAGGGAAATCGACAACGCTTAGTCTTCTACACCGAATTTATGATCCTAGTATGGGAGTCGTGAAAATTGATGGCGTAGATATTCGTGACTTCACGCTCCATTCTCTGCGCAGAAACATTGGCGTTGTCTTCCAAGAGCCCATGTTATTTGCTCGCACCATTGAAGAAAATCTCCGGATCGGAAATCCAGACGCCAGCGATCAAGAAATGACCCGCGCGCTAGAACTCGCCCAAGCGAGTGAATTTGTTTCACATCAAAGCGATGGCAAGGCGACAAAGGTTGGCGAACATGGCCGCAGGCTCTCAGGCGGCGAGAGGCAGCGCCTATCAATCGCGCGGGCACTTTTGAAAAACCCGCCAATACTTATTTTTGATGAAGCCACCTCTGCGCTTGACGCGACAACGGAACAACAAATTCAAAAAGCCCTTGAAGCAGCGACAAAAGGACGAACGACTTTTGTTATCGCCCACCGTCTCGCTACAATTAAAAACGCCGATTTCATTTTAGTCTTCGATAAAGGAAAAATTATCGAAAGCGGCGCTTTTGATGCGCTAATTGCGAAAAATGATCATTTCGCCAAACTCGCCGCCGCACAATTTATCATTGATCCAAATAAAAAATAATTTATCAACCTCTCTTTATCTCTGATCCTTTTCTAACCTCAAGCTCAATAAAAAAAACCGCGCTGTTAGCGCGGTTTTTCATATCAGTTTTTTTAAATTTCTTAGCGGATCACATAAGGCAACAAGCCAAGGAACCGCGCGCGCTTGATCGCTTGCGCTAATTCACGCTGTTTCTTAGCTGAAACAGCTGTAATGCGGGAAGGCACGATCTTTCCGCGCTCGCTGATATAACGCGACAGCAAACGGGTGTCTTTGTAATCAATCTTCGGCGCGCCTGAACCGCAGAAGGGACATGACTTACGCCGACGAAAGAAAGGACGACGAGCTCCAGTGGTCATTCCATATCTCCTTCTAAACGTCCCTCATCCCGACGCGGGCGACGCTCAGAGCGATCCCCCCGCGATCCGCCTCCGCCGCCGCGACGCTCGCCGCCGCGATCATCATCGTCGCGTTTTCTCAGTTGTGCTGAGGGACCTTCCTCAAGTTCATCAACCCGCAACGTCAAAACGCGCAGAATATCTTCATTGATACCCTGCTGACGCTCTAATTCGGTAATTGCAGCGGGCGGCGCATCAATGTTGAGTAAAGTAAAATGCGCTTTACGATTTTTCTTAATTCGATAGGCGAGCGATTTAACGCCCCAATATTCTGTCTTGCCGACAGTGCCACCTAGCGATGTGATAATGCCCTTAAATTGCGCGGTCAGCGTCTCCACTTGTTGGGGAGAAATATCCTGACGCGCGAGATAGACATGCTCATAGAGAGCCATGATTTCTTGCCTTTCCTTTGTCGTGAACCGTCCCGGCGCCAAGCCCTTCGAGCCCTTCGGAAAGGCTCGAGAAGCAAAATTCGAAGGCGGAGACACGGGAAGGCGGAGAAACTCCTCGCCCAAGGGCGCTTCCGTTCAGCCCCCGGCCAGGAACGTCACGATGGCGGGGTTATACCGGGGTTTTCGTCGGATGCAAGCCAGGGGTCAGATTCTCCCGCTTGCCGGGAGAAAGCGTCGCCTCTATGGTTTGAGCGCCTCAGGCGCAATGCGGCGCTGACGTAGTAGGGAGAGGCCAGATGACGCGCAGATTATGGACATTTCCGCTGATTATCGCGTTGTCCGCTGCGCTTAGCGCATGTGATAAATGCAATGACCTTCAACAAATACAGCTCCCACTGCGCCCCAACGCCTGCAAGGACGCGAGCGCGCGGTAGGCCCCTCTCTGGTATCGACATTCTGGCGGAGCCTTGAGTGCCGGCGACTGATATTTTTTCAAGCATGAAGCGCCGCAATGAAAAGATTGCAGCCGTGACAGCTTATGATGCGCCAACAGCTCGGTTCGTTGCACAGGCGGGCGCGGATATTTTGCTTGTGGGCGATAGCGTCGGCGTGAACATTCTTGGCTATGCGCATGAAAGAGAGGTGACGCTTGAAGATATGACGCATCACATCGCCGCAGTTCGTCGCGGCGCGCCGCTGGCCTACATCATCGGCGATCTCCCCTTCGCCACATATGAAACGCCCCAACAAGCCCGCGAGAGCGCTCTAAAGCTCACATCGGCCGGGGCGAATTGCATAAAATTTGAAGGCGCGAGGGCGGACATTGTGGAAGCCCTTGTTCAGGAGCGCCTTGATGTTTGCTGCCATCTTGGTCTTGAATCGCAGCACCATCAAATAAAGAGACGCCAGGGCAAAGACGCGATCGCCGCGTGTCAAATCTTTGATGACGCGCTCCGCCTTGACGCAGCCGGCCAAAAATTTCTTGTCTTAGAGCTCGTGCCGCAAGAGCTTGCCCAGCGTATTACGCGAGGCGTCACGGCTGCAACGATCGGCATTGGCTCTGGCGCTGCAACAGACGGTCAAGTGCTTGTGGTCAACGACCTCGCTGGCATTACCCAAAGGGACTATAAACACAATCGCCGTTATGGCGCAGTTGGAACGGCTATGCATGACGCGGTCGCCGCCTATGTTAGAGATGTGCGCTCAGGCGCTTTTCCTTCGCCTCAACAGGCTTTCTCATTATCGCCTGAAGAGCGCCAGCTCTTTGAAAGGATGCGTCCGTGACGTCGTTAGAAACGCCAATTGGGCTGTTATTGGTAAATCTTGGGACGCCGGACGCGCCAGATACGCGCTCGGTGCGGCGTTACCTAGCACAATTTTTATCAGATCCTCGCGTTGTGGATTTACCGCGCCTATTGTGGCTGCCAATTCTTCACGGCGTTATTTTAAACACGCGACCAAAGCGCTCGGCTAAAGCATATGCCTCTGTCTGGAATCATGATATTGGCGAAGGTCCATTAAAAACATTTACGCGACTACAAACAGAAAAATTACGTCTGCGATCTTCCTCACTGAGCGGCAAAGCGCAGGTTATCGTCGACTATGCGCTTCGTTATGGGGCGCCGTCTATCGCAGATAAAATTGATGCGCTGATGGCGCAAGGATGCAATCGCATCGTGCTTTTGCCCCTCTATCCACAATACGCCGCATCAACGACTGCGTCAGTAGCTGATGACGCCTTTCATGCGCTAGAGCGGATGCGACGCCAACCCGCGCTTCGTATTGGCGCGCCTTATTACGACGACCCTGCCTATATTAATGCGCTCGCAACCGCTGTGCGCCGTGAGCTTGCAGCTCTTGATTTCGAGCCTGAGATTATTCTCGCCTCTTTTCATGGCTTACCACAAGCACAAGTCGATCGTGGCGACCCCTACCGCGAACATTGCGAAGAAACCTGGCGATTGCTGCGTCAGGCGCTGAATATGTCAGAAGAAAAACTGCGCCTCTCATTTCAATCTCGATTTGGACCAGCGCAGTGGCTTACGCCCTATACCAGCGACGTTGTCGCCTCTCTCGCTGAAAATGGCGTGAAAAATATTGCAATCTTCGCGCCGGGATTTTCCGCTGATTGTCTTGAGACGATTGAAGAGCTGGGAGTTGAAATTCGTGATATTTTCTTGGAAAAGGGCGGAGAAAAGTTTGCGCGCTTCACCTGTCTTAACGATAGTTTAGAGGGAATAGACCTGCTCGAAACGCTTGCTAAACGCGAGTTAGCGGGATGGGTCTAACAAAGACTGACGAAACGCCAGGAAATTGCTAAGATAAAATACTCCTAACCCGGACGCTTACTTCCCATGTCGGACTTCTACCGTATCAAACGCCTGCCGCCTTATGTCTTCGAGCAGGTAAACCGCCTCAAAGCGCAAGCGCGCGCTGGGGGCGCCGACATCATCGATTTGGGCATGGGCAATCCTGATTTAGCGGCGCCAAAACACGTCATTGATAAATTGGTCGAAACTGCGGGCCGGCCCCGGACAGATCGTTATTCCGCTAGCAAAGGCATTGCAGGCCTAAGGCGCGCGCAGGCTTATTATTATGAAAAACGTTTTAACGTGCGCCTTAATCACGATACGCAGATTGTTGCGACGCTCGGATCAAAAGAGGGCTTCGCAAATATGGCGCAAGCGATTACTGCGCCGGGAGATGTCGTTCTTGTTCCTAATCCCTCCTATCCAATACATGCTTTTGGTTTTCTAATGGCTGGCGGAGTCATTCGCTCCGTGCCGTCCGATCCATCGCCTGCTTATTTTTCTGCGATGGAGCGTGCGATGATTCATTCGATTCCCAAACCAATCGCAGTCGTTGTTTGCTATCCCTCAAATCCAACGGCAGAAGTAGCTTCGCTTGATTTTTATAAAGATCTCGTCGCTTTTGCAAAAAAACATGAGATCTTCATTCTTTCAGATCTCGCTTACGCAGAAGTATTTTTCGATGACGATCCGCCGCCATCTGTCTTACAAGTTCCCGGCGCGCTCGACGTCACTGTAGAATTTACATCTTTGTCAAAAACTTTTTCGATGGCTGGCTGGCGCATGGGTTTTGCTGTTGGCAATGAACGCCTTTGCGCTGCGCTGGCGCGGGTAAAAAGCTATCTTGATTATGGCGCATTTACGCCAATTCAAGTCGCCGCAGC
>RFXM01000045.1 GCA_009921565.1 Methylocystaceae bacterium
ATTGGCGATTTTGAAATCGATATTTCGGCTGCAAGCCAGTGATACCAAGGGCTCCAGATGGATGCCGGGACAAACCGTTCTTTTGGTTAATTAACCCCTAACTCGTTCCAAAAGTCTGCCAAACCATTCGGCGCAGACGCCTTACTACCATCTCCGTTCATTCCCCACCCATTCGCCAGGGCAGCACTCATCGATCACCAAAACGTGCGTTTGGCGTGGCATTGTTCGGGAGATGCTGCTATCAACGATTTTGATTGATACCCTTGAGCCTAACATCCCGTCAACGAAAATCATTGATGATGACCCCAGCCCAATGTCGCGCCGCCCGAGGCCTCTTACAGTGGACACAAGCCTATCTTGCTGAGACCGCTGGCCTAGGAGTCTCAACGATTGCTGATTTTGAACTCGATCGTCGTGAGATCTCAGACGCGGCGCACACTGCAATCAAACGTGCGTTAGAAGTCGGCGGCGTGATCTTTGTCTATGAGAATGGACAAGGTGAAGGGGTTAGACGGCGTAAGAAATAAAGCCCACAGACAGCCCGTAAAAGCTCTTCGGTAGTCTTGATTATCTCACATCACCAAGCCCACTCAGCGACCTTCTCTGGCCATCCTAGAGCCATTACAAACGCGCTCTTTTATGACGCTAATCCTTGGCTAGTTTTTGGGAATATTGAACGATGAGCGATATCTGTTATAAGTCACTGTAATATCGCAGCGATATCTAAACGATATCGTTAAGGGCTAATTCAGATGACATCTAGCGATGATGAGGAGATAGAGATCCTCCAACCTGCCACTCGAGACGCTAAAGGCCGATTGTTGCCAGGCCAACGGTCGATCAATCCAAAGGGTCGCCCCCCAATTATTCGGGATCTTAAAGAGGCGGCTAAGGCCCACACTCGCCAAGCCCTTAATACGCTTGTGAGCGTGATGAATGATAGCGAGGCTCCCCAGGCGTCGCGCATTACTGCAGCTGTTGCGTTGCTTGATCGCGGCTGGGGTAAACCTCAGCAAAATATCGAGGCTAAGATCGAGGCTACCGATATGGCTAAGACGGCGGCTACTGTTTTGCTGGATCTCTCTCGCAGAGCAAGAGAGTCCAAACTGCAAGATCTCAAGGATAAAGAGGCGGCTATTATTGACGTTACGCCTCAATCATCAATTCAGTGAAGATTAAAACGGCAGATCTTCCATTGTCGGGCATTTAACCGTTTGAGCCTTAATAAGCTCAATCTCTGGCTGAACGGCGAGCCAATAATCTACTGCCTCTCTAATCTCCTCCAGGTCGCGTTGATTAAAATTGCTATTCTGGAGACATCTAAAAACAACCCGTTTTTTATCCGCATCTGGCATCGCGTCTAAATGATACCACTCTACTGAATGAGCCATTATAAATCTCCTTAGTCTTATGCCGCGCCGTTTGGCGCCACATTCTTTGCTTGGTGTTTAACGCCAGCTCTAATCTCAATCTTCTTGGCGAGATCTAAAATTCGCTCATTCGCTTGATAGTATCGCCGAGCTGCTCGGCAGTATCTAAGGGCCTCTTCTGGCGCCCCGGTGTTAGGAGCGTTGATTGAGAACCCAACATAGTTAGCGCGAGCGGCGACTCCACAGGCGTGAAGCAAATAAGAATTAGCGGCTGATAATACTCTATCAGCGACGCCCCTAACCTTCTTGGCTCGATCTAAGAGGCGTTTACGCTCTACCAGGACATTCGTTGAGAATTGGATCACATCACCCATTAGCGATCTCCTTCAACTTGCCGCGACACTCAATAAGCCATCGCGTTGCATCATTCGCATCGCTTGAATTGTTGTGTTTGTCAGGATGAGATAACCGAATGAGCTGCATCACGCGCTCATCATTCAGGCCAACATCATCGCAGCTTATATTATTTGATATTGCTGGCGTCGGTCTCTCGCCAGTAGCTAATCGCCTTGCCGCATCACCATAACATCTCGCGCATAAAAAATGCTTAGGCGGTCTTAGTGAGATATCTGTCCCGCAAGATCGGCAATGTCGCCCCATCATAGCAGTCGTCCTTGTATTGGATTAGCGCTGGCGACATATCGCTCCAGGCCAGCCAATAATTCGGCGGTGCCAGATCTTCGACCAGCTTCAATGTTGCTCAAATGCGCCAGCGATACATTGCAGCGCTCGGCGACGTGTTCGTGAGAGTGAGCGCTATCAGATGCAGTCATCCAGACCTGCGCCCAAAGATCGGCGGGGATATGAATTTTATCCTCGCCCGTCTCTTCAAAATCGTTTGCGGGAATCCCCACCCCATCTGGGGCCTCGATCGCGGCCATCACGCCCAGAACGATCGCCCCTGCAAAGCTCTGAGCCTTTGCCCTCTCCTCAATTCTAACGACGATCGGCTGGCTTATTTGAGGAGCGAGATCTGAGCCAACGGCCATCGGCAACGCGGCAATCTCTGTCTCATCATCAGTCTTAATCTCAGGCCCCTCAAACCAGGAGAGCGGCCCAACCATAGCCTCGATAGCGGCGCGCGGATCTTCCACTCGACGGGGATCATAATAGGCCTCTTCCCGATGGAGCTTAGGCCCTTGGCGCTGGAACCTGACGCGGATCAATCCATCGGCAATCTCAGGAACAGCGTTACCTGCACCTATAGAAAGCTTATTATAGGTGGAAGTAACGCTGATCGCTCCGATGACGCCCCTCTCCTCCTCTGCTCTGCGGCGCATAAACATAACCTTGCGGAGATGTCCTGGCGTCGCCCAAATGTGAGGATAGGCGAGTGAAGCGCTGGCGGCGGTGGCAAAGGCTACGCCACCTTCGGCCAGCATCAGATCGCGCGGCGATGGATATCGGATCCGGTCGGCATCGATAAAGCCATCAACGGGGATATCGATTGCCAGGTCGTTGAGCAGGTAAATTGTAACGGGGTCGCGAGCTGTCCGATTAACGGGTCGCGCTCGATGCAAAGACTGATAGATCTCGCCCTCGCAGATGCGATGTCTAATCCGCTCGGCGATGGGATGGGGATGAAACTCAACCTCACACCTGGTCTCAATCAGCTCGCCATCTTGCCGCGAGATTCGGATCCCATCTCGACGGCTGTAATGATCGCCTGGCTCAATGACATCGCCAGAGAGCGCCTCGGCCATTCTAGTGACCTCATCAATCGGCGGCTGTGTTCGGCCAATGATGATCGCGGCTGAGACATTACCCCAGCCATCCTTGCCAGCAATCGCGTTAAAATGACCTGTAGTGACCCCAGGAATATCGCTTATGTCGAGGGCCTCTTTGACGCGCTTGTTAGTGATAACCAACGTCTCGCTTGAGTGTTTGCGATGAACTTTAGCAATAAACGCTCTCAAACGGCGGCGAGCTTCGGCGCGCTCCTTCTGGATCTTAGCGCCCTTATCATCTTTGATCTCGCCATAGAGAGGCTCAAACTTGCTCTTAGCGAATGAGCTATCAATCACCTGGTAAATTTTGGTGTGAGCAACATCGACATCAAAGCTCCCGCCATCGACAAGCCCAGGCCAAAAATGACGCAACATAGAAACATCGATTGACGCATCAACGTGTAATGTTGGCACCCGCCAATCTTTAGAGACCTTCATTGCGCCGCGAACTCGCAAAACAATCTTGTTTGCATCATCGCGCTCAACTCTGAGCCAACCGCTCTCAGATTTATTGCTGGTTAATAATTCCTTTAGCGATTGCCAGAGGCGCAGCATTGACCCAACGGTCTCATTAACAATGCGCTCGCGCCACGGCCCTTCATCAGTAATCCGCATATATTCGCGATTGATTGCAAAATCCGCGCTCTCAACGCTCAAACCAGTATCAACTATATGCTGCGTTTTAAGAGGCCCCTCGCCATTAGCGAGAGCTGCAGCGATGATTCTGGATCTAATCTCTGCAAAGCGCTCAATCTCATCCAATTGCCCATCGCCTAAAGGCATATCTTCAATATCGCGCACAGGAATTAATACATCTGGGATATCTAATGCAGGTCGCCAGGCGGTCTCATCGGCGATAACCATCGCAACTTGTGTCTTGCTGATGGGCGCTGGCATTTTAGCAAAAAGGCGGGAATGAGAGATCAGCCAGATATCTGCAGTATGATCGCGCTGGGCTAAATATGGACAGCTATCGCGCAGAGAACATTCAGCTTGGCAAATCTCCTTAGTAATATCCTGGACACGTCTCTTATGAGCGATCCTTACATCTTCAATATTGCCACACATCAACTCTTCTGAGCGATGTCGCTTAGCTTCACGCCCTCGATAACCAGCAATGCGGAACTCGGCCCCAGCCTCAGCTTGAGCCTCCTCAATCGCTGCATCAAATGGCTTATAGACGTTATGATAACGCTCTCTGACATCATCGCCGAGATCGTGGAACGGTAGAGAGATCGCGATTGATCGCATATCGCCCCTAGCTCTCATCGCTCTCAATATTGGTTTAATCGCGCGGATATATGCAGCTGTCTTACCAACGCCAGCGGTAACTTTAAGACAAATAGCCGGGGCAAATTCGCTATCGTCCTTACGCTCCCAGAGAGCCATCGAGTGCATATTCGCCTCGATGATAGGATCTAACTTCTGGCGAGCCTCGAGCGCGCCCATAAAATTAAGATCAGCGATCTTTGGCTGAGCATAAGAATTAATCCTGGCGCGAACTGCATTAACGCCCTGCTCCTGGAGGAGATCGTTAAAATCTTGCTTCTTCTCGCGTCTGATCTCAAATGGCTTAACAGCTGCAACATCATATCCATCGCGCTGCAGTTTGCGTATCATCCTCTTGCGATCAAATTCTCGCTTAGGATTAACGCCCCCCTTAACTGGATCATCATCAAAGGCGATAATGATCTTGCGATCGCGCTCAATATTAGCAATCAGTTTATTGATTGTTATCGGGCCAATCGTTGCAATCGTATCAAATCCAGCGGCCCAGGTAGATAAGGCGGTCTCAGGCCCCTCAGCAACAACTAACGGCCCATCTTTAGGCCCTGCTAATCTAAGTGCGCCCTCATCTCCGATAGGCCCTAACGTATGTTTAGCGCGCTTATCATCTGGATTGTTACTATTCCAAAGGCGCTCACTATCTTTGAGACCTTCTGGCGTAACGGCAACAAATTGGATCGTCTTGATGGATCCATCGCGGTCACTGATAGCAAATGCGAGCGCTTGTCTATCGCTATGCCAGCGAACTGAAGATGGATAATTGGCAATCGGGATCTGACGGGTTTGCTTAAGATAGATCTCTCCTGGCGTAGCATCTATTGATGATGATCTACCCCATTGCGCCTGCGCAAATTTGCGCAGCTTGATTGCATAAAGCGCCTCTTCATCAGCAAGTCGCTTTGCTCTCTCTTCAGCAAGTCTCTTAGTCTCGGCTAATTTGGCGGCTACCTGGTCGCGATCAATCTGGCTCGCTGCGCCTGGATCAAATTGCGGAACACCTAGCCAGTCAGCTGCCCATTCAACTTGAGCGCCAAATCCAGAGACGCCAGCATAATGATTAATAGCCTTGAATATATCGCCGCCAACGCCAGCCTCGCGATCGATCCAGAGACCACGCCTATCGCCATAGACATTGACGCGCAGAGATCCCTTCTTGCCCCAGAATGTTTGAGACCTGTTGCGCTTAGATGGGATCTTGCCAGTAAAATAATTAAACAGCTCAACGATATTATCGAGCAATCTCTCGCGGATATCGTTTGTGTATAAATCTCGCGCGAGCTTGAGCTGTCTCATAGGTCTTGCCTATGTTTAGAGACAGCGTTGCTTAAAAACTCCCAATGCTCATCTGGAACCTTATAGGCTAACGTCGCGCCAAATCTGCAGCCTAATAATGCAAAGCCCATCGCATCAATTATCGATGCGACCCAAGCTGGATCATCAATCGCATTATCACTAACGCCGAGCGCTCGAGCTGAATCGTCTAGATCACAATCTGATCTAACGATATGGACGTGCTTACGATCGATCTCTGGCTGATTAGTTTGCGGATTAATCTTGCGCGGTCGCCAGATAAATAAAACAGTTTGCTCATCATCGATGGCGTGGATTAATTCATCATAAATCGGCAGCGGAATAGGCGCATAAAAAAACTCATCAGCAAGAGAGCCACATCGCATCAGATGGCCCCCCTGTAATCTTCAGGGCGCTCAAGTCTCTTGCGGCAAGGCGGCAGCCAACGCAGCTTTGTCTCTTGAGAATTGTCGCTCTTGATCCAAACCAGCCAACAATAGCTTGTCGCTGTTGATCCCCGCTCCTCTAAGCGGCCACGGTGCATCGGGACACGCTCAGTAAACTGCAGAACATATGTTGGCGGCGTTATTGAGAAGAGATCTCGATGACGCCCAACGCCCTCCAGGAATGTTGTGCGAACCAACATCGCAACGCCAATGTTGGCGCGTCTAATCGCGATGCGGCAAAACTCTTCAGCTAATTTGAATGGCGGGTTAGTGATAATCCAATCAGCAACCCATCGCTGATCGGTGCGATGATCGTCAGCAATAAAATCCCATAGCCAATGATGATGGCCATAAGGATAGGCGTCTGATGCCTCAGTCGTATTAAAAAACTCTGCAAGAGTATTGGACATATGGCCAAGCCCTGCAGCTGGCTCCCAAACACTCTGCTCCCAAACGCGCACATCTTGAGAGCTAATCCACTCAACCAGCGCTCGCGTTGCCCAAGGCGGCGTAGGGAATAGATCAGCGCTATTCGCTGGCTCAATTCGCTGAGCCATTACTGCACTACTGGTATTTTGATTGCTGTGACGCTCGCTCTGTGTAGAGCCAACTTCTAACTGAGCGAGATCATCACGCGGCGCGAGGAGCGCCACCCGCTCGAACCTGACGAGCAATATCGGCAGGACTCTCGCCCTGCTTTACCCGCTCAACGTGCGATCTGGGGATCCTAAAGGCATTGGCAAAACGGAACCCAAAGCCCGGATGATTCTTAAGGACACTTAAGACGGTCGCCTTGCAAACGCCCAGCTCGGCGGCGGTCTCATCGCTTGTTAATAACTCTCTGAGAACAGCATCATTCGACATCGGTGATACCTCTGTATCAAATTCCCGCTTGTCAGCTGATCTTGTCTGTGGCAACTTCACGCCGTTCTAATGAGCGTGAGTTGGCTGTTGCTTTAGACGGGATCAGTCAACAAACCATCCATTCAAGGCCCTGCGATCGGCTAAATCGCGGGGCCTTATCTTTTGCGTCAACATCAACGCAACTTGTTGAATTATGCGAGAGTCGCACAAGTAATGCAAGGATCGCGCAAGATATTTACAGTATGTTGATAACTTGCCCGACTAATCCACAAGCCTAGGAATTGTTGGGCATTTGCGGATCAAAGACCGTTATCCAATGCGTGACTAGCGGCATTGAGTATCCAGGCGGCGCGACTCAGTCCCCGCCTCTTCGCAGCCTCATCAATCTTGGCCAGGAGATCCGGCGGGAACCTAATGACTGTAGGAGTGCGCCGATCATTCTCAGCGGCCTTAGATGGGGCCTTGTCTTGTGATTTAAGGGCGGCTCCAGAGATAAACGCATCGGCGTCGGTCTGATTACTCTTCGGTTTCTTAGCGATAGCCATTCGATGTCACTCCGATATCACTTCGATGCGCCGTAAATGGCGGCGACTAATGCGGTTAATTCTTCAACCGCTTTGGGATCTTTAGGCGTCATATCGACAACTGATCGCCCTTGAGCTGCAGCGTTACGATAAGCCTTGCGGCGCCCTAACTGGCAGGACAGCGCCTCGACCCCTTCGGTCTCCTTCAACAATTCCCGCGCCTCTCGATTGTCGGATCCTTGGGCATCGGCAGCATTGAGAACGGCTAAAACTCTCAGCTCTGGATTGATCCCCCTCGCCTCTCTCGCCAGGCCAACCATTGAGGAGAAGCTCCAGACATCAAAGCTCGACGGCAGGACGGGAATTAGAACCGCGTCAGCAACGGTCAGCGCAGCTCTCAGGCCCTCGCTATCCCTGCCCCCAACATCGATGATGATCTCATCAAACTTAGGTCGCATCTTGCTAACCTCAGATCTGACCTCTCGGCCCAGGAGACGCGCAACGGCATAACCAGCATTGCCCAGCTGCTCAGTCCTGAGCGCAGTAAAGTCAGCGCTGGATCCTTGATTGTCGGCGTCGATCAAAAGGACATCTCGCCCAGCAATGGCGCGCGCGATTGCAAGATTAGTGGCAAGAGTTGTTTTACCCGCCCCGCCCTTCACATTGGCTACGGCTATTATCATTCAGTTAACCCTCCGAGATCGTTTAGCTGCCAGAGCGATATCGCTTCGATATCGGAACGATTGACAAACGATTCGGGTTAATATTACATTCTGCAACGTCGGTTACAAACTGTAAGAGCTTATCCAATGACTAAGATCGTCGGTTACATCAGGGTTAGCACTCAGCAACAAGGCAAGAGCGGATTAGGCTTAGAGGCTCAGCTGGCGGCTATTAATTCTTATGCGGCTCAACACGGCGCTGAGATCGTCGCGATCTATGAAGAGATTGAGAGCGGCAAGATTAATTCGCGCCCAGAATTGGCAAAGGCTCTTGCTCACGCTCGCAAAGCCAAGGCGTCTCTAGTCGTTGCTAAGCTCGATCGCCTGGCGCGCTCTGTTAGCTTTGTTAGCCAGATAATGGACAGCGGTGCAGATTTTATCGCCGTCGATAATCCATTCGCTACACGCTTAACGCTTCACATCTTGGCGGCTGTTGCTGAACACGAAGCGGCAATGATCTCTGCTAGGACTAAGGCGGCGTTAGCTGCAGCTAAAGCTCGCGGTGTTCGCCTCGGATCCCCAGAGGGAATTGATACAAGCGCAGCGGCAAGAGCGGCGCGCAGCGTTAAGGCTAAGGCTAGAGCGATCAACATTGCTGCAATCGTCGCAGATATCGAGCGCAGCGGAATTAATACGCTAACGGGAGTCGCCAAAGCTCTTGAGGCTCGCGGCGTTAAAACGCCCAGCGGTCACATCAGCTGGCAACCAGGACAAGTATCGCGCATCAAGCAAATGGCAGCATAAGGGTAGGGCAGGGCAATGAGAACAATCATCACAATCGTTACATCACTCGCAATCATCAGCCCAGCATTGGGGGAGGGCGCAAAATTCTATTACGGCTCTGACGGCCAATCGATCGGAACCAGCTTGCCAAGCGGCCCTAACAATAGATCTTACTATGGCAGCGATGGCAGCTATATCGGGAATAGCGCCAGAGCAGGAAACACAACTTTTTATTACAACAACGATGGATCTTTAGCAGGATCATCAATGTCCACTGGCAACAACGCCAATGAATAAGAGATCAGTCAGCAATGACGCTGGCAGATAGCGGCCAGGAGAGCGAGGTCTAGTCGCTCGATCCCGGCCTAACCACGCGCAACCTAGGAGATCGCGCTATGGCTAAAGAATGTTTATCAGATTTTACCATTCGCCTAAGAGATAAAGGCGTCTCTGATGATGCGATTAACGAGATAACAAGTCGGCTCATTCACGATCGTGTTGAAGCGATGGCGGCGGCAGCGGCGGCATATCACTTAAACAACCCAACAACTCTCAGCTCATTTGCAGAGAAGCTCAGCTCAATGACGCGCAGATGTTATGGCGTTAGCACCGCCGTTAGCGGGTTGAGGCAGGTGCAAGGAGATGTGATCTTTGATGGGGTAGATCAGTTACTTATGGATCTGATCGAGAGTGCTGAGCGCCTGGAGAGAGACTTTGAGGCGATATACCTAGCCGATAAGCAAACAGTATCTGAGTGATATCGCTATGATATTGGCTCGATGTCTACCAGATGTCGGG
>RFXM01000046.1 GCA_009921565.1 Methylocystaceae bacterium
TGAGGAAATTGTTGGGCCATGCAGCCATTTGCAAAATGAGAGGAAATGATAAAGCCTGACATCAAAATGAATGTCAGGAAATATCATAGTATATGCCAAGCTTTATCAGGCGAGGGCCTACCTATTTGCTGAGTTATCAGAATGGCTTCAAGTTGAGACATAAACTGCAAATTCGTAATTTGATCCAAATTTGTAATTTGATTTAAGCAGCGTAAGACTGCGAACCCATCCACATAAAATCAGATCATCAAAAATTGAGGGTCTTCAAATTTTCAGAGGCTCTCTCACTCGTTAAATTTTTGCACGATTGTGGGGTAGTATGTGGGGCTTATAAGTTATGGCTAGATAAATAATTATTTAAAACAATATGTTAAATTAAGGACTGGTCGGAGTGAGAGGATTCGAACCTCCGCCCCCCTCGTCCCGAACGAGGTGCGCTACCAGACTGCGCTACACTCCGATGTAACCGCATCTTCATGCGTTATCCGGCGCTTTATAGCCAGAGCTTTTCATTCCTGCAACCAATCAATTTGCGGGGTATATTTTATAATTTTCTTCGTCTTTCAAGCGTAACGTAATGAAAGTCTGCATCATCTTTAGGGCCGCGTGCAGGAAGTTCATGATGAATTTTTTCCCACTGGCTTAAGTCCAGGTCCGGAAAACGCGCATCTCCATCTGTATCCAGAGCGACTTCTGTAATTTCAATCCGGTCAGTGTAATCAAGAAAGGCGCGAAAAATATCCCCGCCGCCGGCAATAATAATTTCATCTGTTTGCATCATTTTAGCAAGACGTTGGGCTGTAGCCAGGGCTTGCGCGGGTGTCGCGGCAAGATGCGCGCCCTCTGCATGAAACAGTGTATCTCTTGTTAAAACGATAATCTCGCGGCCCGGGAGAGGCCGTCCAATAGAGTCCCAAGTTTTGCGACCCATAATCATAGGCTTGCCCATTGTCAGAGCCTTAAAGCGTTTCAAATCGCTTGAAAGACGCCATGGAAGGTCATTATTTGCGCCAATAATGTTATTGCGATCCCGCGCAACGATAGCGATGATTTTTGCTTGCATTTTAAAGTCAAACCGCTATGGGCGCAGCAAGAGCTGGCCAGGGATCATAATCAAGAATTGTGATATCGTCATAAGTAAAATCAAATATGTCCGTAATCTCAGGATTGAGTTTTAGTGTTGGGAGTTTCTTTGGCGGACGCGCGCATTGAATGCGCGCTTGATCTAAATGATTAAGATAGAGATGCGCGTCTCCTAGGCTATGTACAAAATCGCCAACGACACATCCTGTCGCCTGCGCAACCATATGTGTGAGGAGAGCATAGCTTGCTATGTTAAAGGGCACGCCGAGAAAAACGTCAGCTGATCGTTGATACAATTGGCAAGAGAGGCGCATTTCATGATTAATTTGCGCAACATGAAATTGAAAGAGACAGTGGCAAGGCGCAAGCGCCATCTTATCGATATCGGCGGGGTTCCAGGCTGTTACAATCAACCTACGCGAGAAGGGATTGTTCTTAATCTCTTCAATCACCCATTTGATTTGATCAATAGTCGTCTGATCTTCTTTGGGCCAAGCGCGCCACTGTTGTCCATAGACTGGGCCTAAATCGCCATTCGCGTCAGCCCACTCATCCCATATTGTCACGCCATTTTCTTTTAAATAACGGATATTGGTGTCGCCTTTTAAAAACCACAGTAACTCATGGATAATCGAGCGCAGATGGAGGCGTTTTGTTGTAACGAGCGGAAAGCCCTCGGTTAAATTGAAACGCATTTGATGCCCAAACAGGGATAAGGTTCCCGTGCCGGTGCGATCCTCTTTGCGGACGCCTTCCGAGAGAATTTTTTCAAGAAGATCGAGATACTGTTGCATGGGCCGATTTAACCCGTTGCGGGTCTGGAGTCGCCCATAACCTGCAACATGGGGGCGTGAAATCTGTTGAAACCTTAAAAAGATGTAATGTGATAAATGCCTCTTTCCCCTTTGCCTCGCTGGCCTTCGGCTCCTATATCTATATCCTGTGAATGAGCATTTCGCTCACTTAGGGGGAAATTGGCCATGTTGCGATTTTTAGCGGTTAAACGCGGATCGCTTAAAATTCTGTTTCTAGCTGGTCTTTTGGCTCTCGCGCCAGCTATGGCGGAGGCCCGAATGGGCGGCGGTGGAAGTTTTGGCAGTCGCGGCATGCGCACTTGGTCGGCTCCCCCCTCAACACGGACAATGCCTGGTGCAGCTTCGCCCTTTGAACGAAGTATGACGCCACGACCTAGCCCGGGAATGAATGGCGGCTTTGCTGGACAGCCCGGCTTTGGAGGTTCGTCTTTCGGGCGTGGACTGATGGGAGGCCTGGCGGGCGGCTTGCTCGGTGCGGGACTTTTTGGCTTGTTGACAGGCCAGGGTTTCTTTGGCGGCATGGGTGGATTCATGTCGATCATTGGTCTCCTGATGCAGGCCGCTTTAATCTTCTTTCTGGCGCGGTTGGCGTTTAATTGGTTCACCAATCGTCAAACTTCGGGAGCCGCTTTCTCAAATTCTTTCGCTCGTGGGTCGACTTTCGGCGCTTCACCAACGCCATCATCTGGCGTTGGCGGATTTGGCGGTTGGAATGGCGCCCAACAGCAAACGCGCACAGTGCCGATCAAGCTCTCGCCAGAGGACTTTAATTGTTTTGAGCGCCTATTGAGTGAACTTCAATCTGCCTATAGCTCAGAAGATCTCGGCGCGCTGCGCCTGAGAACAACGCCAGAAATGGCTTCTTATTTTGATGATGAGTTGGAAGCTAATCAGCGCCGCGGCGTCGTCAACCGAATCTCAGATGTTAAGCTCCTGCAAGGCGATCTCTCAGAAGCTTGGCGTGAAGGAAGCGATGAATATGCTACGGTCGCGATGCGGTTTTCGTTGAATGACGTCATAGAAAATCGAACAACTGGTCGCATTTTAGACGAGTCCCCTGGGACGATTGAAGCGGTGGAAGCCTGGACGTTTCAAAGAGAGACGGGAGCGGGGGCAAATGGCTGGAAGCTTTCTGCCATTCAGCAACAAGGCCGCCGAGCCGCATAAACTCCTGCAAGGGAATTTTTTTAACGCCCTCTCTTTCAATCGGAGAGGGCGTTTTTTTTATAAAAAAGCGTGATGTAACAATTGAGCTCGTCCTTACCCATTGATGAGGTAGTGCCAAAGATCGTGCAGGCTCTTGAGAGCAGTGCGCATGTTGTGATCGTGGCTCCGCCTGGCGCAGGTAAAACAACCCGTGCGCCGCTAGCCTTGCTTGATAGGGCTTGGTCAAAAGATCGGAAACTAATTTTGCTGGAACCACGTCGTCTTGCTGCCCGCGCGGCGGCCAATCGCATGGCGCGGCTTCTTGGCGAAGCTGTAGGAGAGACAATTGGCTTGAGGATGCGTCTTGAAACAAAAGTCTCTTCTAAAACGCGTCTTGAGGTAGTTACTGAGGGCGTTTTTGCGCGAATGATTATCGACGATCCCTCTCTTGAAAATATTGCTGGCGTCATCTTCGATGAATATCACGAGCGCTCGCTTGACGCGGATGTAGGCTTAGCGCTTGCGCTCGATGTTCAAGCGGCTTTGCGCAATGATTTACGCATAATTGTAATGTCTGCGACGCTCGATAGCGCGCGTATTGCCGCGCTGATGAATGATGCGCCGGTTATTGTTTCTGAAGGTCGAGCTTTTGATGTTGATGTGCGGTACCTTGGACGCCAAGCCAATGAGCGCATTGAAGAGGCGACGCTCAGAGCAATCCATTTAGCGCTACGTGAAGAGCAGGGCTCAATTCTTGTTTTTTTGCCAGGACAAGCTGAAATTCAGCGCGTTGCGAACCAATTGAGAGATTTATCGCTTAAAAATATTGACATTGCGCCTTTGTACGGCGCGCTGGACCGCCAAGCGCAAGACTGGGCGATTTCGCCATCGCAGCCAGGTCGCCGCAAAATTACCCTAGCGACCTCTATTGCGGAAACATCGCTCACAATCGAAGGGGTGCGCATTGTTATTGATTGCGGCCTCTCCCGCATACAGCATTATGAGCCAGACCTGGGTCTTACGCGATTAGAAACCGTGCGCGCTGCGCGCAGTAGCGTTGATCAGCGCGCAGGACGCGCTGGTAGAACCGAACCTGGTGTTTGCTATCGCTTATGGGATGAACCCCAGACCAATGCTCTTGCGCCCTTTGCAAAAGCTGAAATCCTAGCAGCCGATTTATCTAATCTAGTTTTGGATCTTTCCGCCTGGGGCGTAAACGATCCTCAAGGTTTAAACTGGTTAGATCCCCCGCCAGTTCCTGCATGGACTGAGGCGATGACGCTCGCACGTAGCCTAGGCGCGATTGATCCATCAGGTCGCCTGACGCCTCAAGGCAAAGCGCTGCGCGCATTGCCGCTGCCGCCGCGTCTTGCCTGCATGGTTTTAACTGCAGCCTCTCATGGTGAAGCAGAGCGTGCGGCGCGACTTGCTATCTTATTAACAGAACGCGGATTAGGCGGCGATAATGCAGATCTTGCTTATCGATATGACCGGTTTCATCTTGACCAATCACAACGCGCCATCAGCTCTAAGCGTCTTGCTGCAAATTGGGCGCGGCAGGCCCAAGAAAGCGCCAAAGATCTGGCGTTCAATACGCATCAAGCAACGCTTTCAGATGGGGCTTTGATTGCTTTGGCTTTTCCTGATCGATTAGCTAAATCTCGGGGCGCGAAGGGTGATTTTCTTATGGCGAATGGGCGCGCGGCCTATCTCCCCGAAGAACATCCCTTATCTCGCGCGCCTTATTTAGCTGTCGCGGAAATAGTTGGACGGGCTGCAAAAGCGCAAATCCTTGCTGCATGCGCATTAACCGAACAGGAAATTGAGGCGCTGGGCGCTGATCGTCTTGCTATTAGCGATGAGACGATTTTTGATCCCTCAAAGAGCGCCTTGAGAAGACGTAAAATTCAGCGTCTTGGCGCTATTCGTTTAAATGAACAAAATCTTGCAATTGAGCCTAGTTTAGACAATGCGATAATTCTTGCGCAAGGCGTTGCGCTCGTAGGAGTTCCACGCTTGCCTTGGACGAAAGCGCAACTTCAAACGCGGGATCGCGTGAATTTTCTCTATCAAGCCGAAGGCGAGGGAAGCATTTGGCCAGATTTATCAGATCCTGCGTTAGAGAGCGGAGTAGAAAACTGGTTAGCGCCTTTTATTATTGGTCGAACATCTATTGCTGAAATTACGCAAGAGGATTTAATCAACGCGCTTAGTCATCTCTTACCTTATGATTTAACTGTGCGCTTGGAGCGTGAGGCCCCCGCCTTCTTTGAGACGCCTGTTGGTTCCCGGCATGCGCTTGATTATTCCACAGCAAATGGACCGCTCTTATCTGTACGGGTGCAAGAACTTTATGGTCTTGCAACGCACCCAACGCTTGCAGGCGGGCGTGTTGCGCTTACCTTGGAAATTTTATCTCCTGCGCATCGACCCATTCAAACAACGCGAGATTTACCAAATTTCTGGAAAGGGTCCTGGCATGAGATTAAAAAAGAAATGAAAGGCCGTTATCCACGTCATGAATGGCCAGATGATCCAGCGCGCGCGCAGCCGACGCTCAGAGCGCGGCCGCGATCTGGCCCTTAGAGATCCAAACTGGTCTCGATACAGTGAGACGGTTAAAGGAGAGATCAGTAAAATGGCGGTCGAATCGGTTTCCTGACTCCTCAAGGACAAAAATTATGTTTCCGAAACCTGTGCAGAATTTACATCAAAATACATTTGATTATGAAATGGCTCCTTTGATCAAACAAACGGGATTTCGCGAGTATGACGCGCGTTGGTTATTTGGTCCTGATTTAAATTTGATGGGTGTCCAAGCGTTAGGGCTAGGCCTTGGCGCATTATTGCGTGAATTAGGCGTTGAACCTGAGATTGTGGTGGGTCACGACTATCGGAGTTATTCAGCCTCGATAAAATTAGCTCTTGTTAGCGGCCTCATGGCGGGTGGCGTTCGCGTTCGCGATATAGGACTGGCGTTGTCGCCCATGGCTTATTTTGCTCAATTCGCCCTTGACGTTCCTGCTGTAGCGATGGTGACGGCTTCCCATAATGATAATGGTTGGACTGGCGTTAAGATGGGCGCGCATAGGCCTGTGACGTTTGGGCCTGAAGAAATGACGCGGCTTAAAGAAATTGTACTTTCGGGAAAATTGCAGACTGCGGGTGGAGGCGCTTATGAGTATGTTGAGAATTTTTCAAAACTCTATTTAGACGATCTTACCCAGCGTCCGCCTTTCTCGCGTAAGATGAAAGTCGTTGCGGCTTGCGGCAATGGCACAGCAGGGGCTTTTGCGCCACAAATGCTGGAAAGACTTGGCTGTGAAGTCATTCCGCTAGACATTGCCCCAGATTTTAATTTCCCGCGCTACAACCCAAATCCAGAAGATTTAGAAATGCTGCATGCGATTGCAGAAAAGGTGCGTGAGACAAAAGCCGATGTTGGGCTAGGATTTGATGGCGATGGCGATCGCTGTGGGGTAGTTGATAATAATAGCGAAGAGATCTTTGCTGATAAAATCGGAGTGATGCTCGCCCGCGATCTGTCAAAAGTTTATCCAGGCGCCAATTTCGTCGTTGATGTTAAATCCACAGGCCTTTTTGCGACAGATCCAGAGCTCATCGCAAGGAAGGTTAAGACGGAATATTGGAAAACCGGGCACTCATATATTAAGCGTCGGGTCAATGAGTCAAAGGCTCTTGCGGGTTTTGAAAAATCGGGTCATTTTTTCTTTAATTCCCCTATTGGTCGCGGCTATGACGATGGGCTATTAACAGCAGTTCATATTCTTGAGATGTTGGATCGCAATCCAGGTAAATCAATGGCGGATCTTTATTCTGCTTTGCCAAAAACCTGGGGTTCTCCAACCATGTCTCCCCACTGTGATGATGAAAAAAAATATGATGTTGTGAAAAATGTTATTTCCCATATTGAAGGGATGCGCGCGCGTGGCGAATTGTTAATTAATCAAAAAATCGAAGATATTGTTACGGTTAATGGCATTCGCGTTACTGTCGCGGATGGCACATGGGGTCTGGTGCGCGCATCCTCTAATAAGCCTGAGCTTGTTGTTGTTGTCGAAAGTCCAGTCTCTGAGGCAAATCTACGCAGCATGTTCGCTGCTATAGACGCAATTCTTCGGCAAAACCCAGAAGTGGGCGCCTACAATCAGACGCTATAATCGCTATTAAGATCATTAAGATTTAAGGAAACACCTTGCATTGGATCTATCAGGCGACAGTTGAGGGCTTAAGATTTTATACGCGTCTTCCTACGCCGCAAAATATCTATTCAAGCGATCGACTTAATTTTCAGTCTATTGCATGGAGCCTACCGATCGTCGGGATTATCATCGGTCTCAGCGGCGCCAGTATTTTGCTTCTTAGTATTGCCCTTGGATTATCGTCCATGATTGGCGCAATCCTTGCTGTCGCCACGCTCATTATCGTTACGGGTGGCTTACATGAAGATGGTCTAGCTGATTTTACCGATGGCTTAAACGGTAAGACAATTGAGCATCGGTTAGCGATTATGCGCGATAGTCGCATTGGCGCTTTTGGGGCTTTAGCTCTTTTTATTACGCTTTTATTGCGCATCGCAGCGCTCTCGGATTTGGTTGAGCAGAGTTTATTTGGCGCCTTACTCGTCATTCTTGTTGTGTCGCCACTCTCGCGGGTCGCTGGACTAGCGCCTCTCATTTTCCTGCAGCCAGCGCGTCAAGATGGCGTCGCCGCTAACGCTGCTGCGCCAACCCTTCAAACATTTATTTATTTGCTGGCGACAATGACCCTCTTTGGCTTTTTGCCTGCTCTTTGGCTCAGTCATCCAATGAATGCAATTTTTGCAACACTGGCCGCGGTAATGGGCGCTTTAGTGATCCAATGGCGGGCGCAGCAGCAATTAGGCGGATTTACGGGAGACGTCTTAGGGGCTGCGCAACAGCTTGCGGAAGTAGGGGGCTTACTGGCTTTTAGCCTCAGCTAACTTCTCTGTATGCGCTAATTGCAAGCGATGTGTCGCCTCGCGAACTTGATTTACTGCTGAGAGTAATGTTTCGAGATTAGCATTTGGTTTTGTTGCTTCTAACGTAAGTTTTTGACGAAACAATCTTGCCCCTGCTTGGCCAGCAAAAAGTCCCAGAAGATGGCGCGTTATGTTCGATAGGCGTTCGCCTTTTGCTAATTCCTCTTCAATGTAAGGACTTAAAGCGTCAATCGCCTCAAAATCGTTGCTGATAGCTGTTGGCGCGTTGAAGAGTTCTGCATCAATCATCATTAAAAGACCAGGGTTATGATAGGCGGCGCGCCCAACCATAACGCCATCGACATACTCAAGTTGTTGTTTGATTTGCTGGATATTTTCTAGGCCGCCATTGATCGCAATTGGCGTTTTAGGAAATGTTTTTTTAAGCCGATGAACCAGCCTATAATCAAGGGGGGGTATATCTCTATTCTCCTTAGGAGACAGCCCTTTAAGCCAAGCTTTTCGCGCATGAATGAACAGCGCATCGACGCCGGCTGCGATCGTATTTTCCGCTAGTTCAAATAATGCAATTTCGGGATCTTGATCATCAACGCCAATCCGACATTTGACTGTTACGGGAAGAAAGGTCGCATCCTTCATGGCTTTGACGCAATCGGCCACTAATTTGGGTTGCAACATGAGGCAGGCGCCAAAGGCTCCGTTTTGCACGCGGTCGGAAGGGCAGCCGACATTTAAATTGACTTCAGCATAGCCCTGACTTTCAACGATTTTTGTTGCAAGCGCTAATTCTTTAGGATCGCTGCCGCCAAGCTGAAAGGCGACGGGGCGTTCAAATTCATTGAAGCCCATCAATCTGGCTCGATCGCCATGTTTGACGGCGCCGGTTGTGAGCATTTCTGTATAAAGACGCGCTTTGCGCGTAAGGAGTCGGTGAAAATAACGACAATGACGATCTGTCCAATCCATCATTGGGGCGACACAAAATCGGATATCTTCAGGACGGATCATCTTTTGATATGCTTTAAAGTTTAGAATCTATTGAGGAGTTTTTCGGCTCTTGCCTTTGTTTATCGTCTGTCCTACCACGCCTGCAAGCGCAGACTGGACGGCCGATTAGGGTTGATTGGACTAAAAAATGAAGCAGAAAGCGAAAATTGAAGCATTTCTGCGCGAAGAATTAGACCGAGAGCATCGGCAAGATCATCCTCTTTTTATCTATCTCCAATTAAAAGCGCGGGAATTTTTTTGGACGCTTTCACGCATTTTTGGGTTTAGTCATTGGCATGATGGGCGTTGGCGCGCGCCGGATCCCCATCTGGCCTCAGCCTTAAGGTCAGATCTTTACGGCGATATTCCCGCCCCTGCGCTGACGCGTCGATTATTCATAGATAT
>RFXM01000047.1 GCA_009921565.1 Methylocystaceae bacterium
TCTAGCGCCCTTACCCTTAATGATTATCGGTATGGGTTTTGGGTTAAGGCACTGCGTGACTGCTGCCCTCCTTGCAACAGCGATTCTCTCAATTTACCCCCACCCTGTCATTGGCATGGCCTATGGGCTGCTCGTCGCCGCTCCAGCTGCTCTTGCCATTTATGCCGCCGCCGGGGCGCCCAAAGGTGATCGAGACTTGATCACTAAAGACATTGCAGGCTGGGCGAGCCTTGCGCCAGCTTCCGTCATTTCCATCGTTGTCATCGCCTGGCTTGTCATCGCTAGCCTTACCTTCGGCACGCTCGAAGAAGCGCTAAATCCTATTCGGGCGCGCGCCTTTTTGCTCATTGAAGCGATGATTAAAGAAAATGAAATCAACGACAAACTCGATCCAGTCGCCCTGTCAGGCATTGTCGCCAGGGCCGTTCCTGCGTTAATCGCAGGCTATGCGGTCTTGATTCATGTCGCAAACCTCTGGTTTGCTGGACGAATTGCGCAAGGATCCGGCCTCTTAACGCAACCCTTTCCGGATATCTCCCAGAGCTTTCGCCTCCCACAAACTGTTGGCGTCGCCTTTTTAGCTGGCGGAGCGATGAGCCTTTTTTCAGGCCCGTTTGCCGCCGGAGGCCTAGTGCTGATGGCTACAATGGGGTTTTTACTTGCCTGTCAGGGACTTAGCGTAGTTCATGTGAAGTTGCGCCATGTAAAATACAGCTCATTTTTGCTAACTTTACTCTATTTTATTCTCGGTGTTTTAGGTTGGCCGATATTGATATTCACCGTGATTGGGCTCGCTGATCTCGTTTTTAACTACCGCGAGGGCGGAAAAGGCGCGATTTCTCCCTCTTCTTCGGAGAAATAGTCAAATGGAAGTTATTTTGCTCGAACGCGTGGCTAAGCTTGGCCAAATGGGCGATACGGTTCGCGTGCGTGATGGTTATGCTCGGAACTTCTTACTCTCGCGCGGCAAAGCTTTGCGCGCGACTGAAGGCAATAAAAAGCATTTTGACGCACAACGGGCGCAAATAGAAGCGCGGAGCTTAGAAGCCAAAAAGGAAGCGGATGCTGTTGCGGAAAAGCTTGAGGGTCAAAGCTTCATCATCATCCGACAGGCTGGAGAAAGCGGCCACCTTTATGGCTCGGTCTCTACACGTGACGTTTCAGACGCGGCCACGGCTGGCGGATTTTCGCTTAATCGCAATCAGGTTGTTTTGACGCATCCAATCAAATCACTTGGTTTACATCTGGTTCCCGTTCACCTTCATCCTGAAGTAGACGTTAAAATCACAATCAATGTCGCCCGTTCAGAAGAAGAAGCAGAACGCCAAGCGCGCGGCGAAAGCGTGGTGATTAAAGAAGAAACCACAATGGACGATCTGGGCCTTGAAATTGGCGCAGCATTGGCTGAAGCAGGCGACGTCGAATTGTAATAAGCGCCAAAAAAATGATTTAATAGGTTCAACCGGGAGCGCTCAATTCTCCCGGTTTTTTTACGCCTATTCACAGGGCAAAATTCATAATGCCTCACAATGCAAGCATAAATTTAAAAAAAATTATTATTACTAAGAGCAGGTGTGGAAAAGAAGGGCAACTGGTTTATTTTGATGTTTAATTTAGATGGTCATTGGCTTGTCAGTTAACTTTATGCAAGGATTGCCGCTACAGCGCTCATTCTGCCAGCTTGTCTTTTATAGATCGCTTTTTCAAAAGATTTAAAACAATGCCGCCAATTGAACACTTATCAAATCGTCGCGCTTTGCCCTCAACGACAAGCGAGGGAGCGACTTATCGCGCGCCGCCCAATAACATTGAAGCGGAACAAGCCTTACTTGGCGCAATTTTAGTAAATAATGACGCTTATGATCGCGTTTCAGATTTTCTTCGCCCAGAACATTTTTCTGAAGAATTACATCGCAGGATTTATGACGTTCAATCGCAGTTAATCCGCGCTGGCAAACTTGCGACAGTCGTAACGCTTAAAACATTTCTCGCAGATATTGAATTGCCTGCTGGAATTACAATCCAAGGATACCTTGCCCGCTTGGCGGCGGAAGCGACAACAATCATCAATACTGAAGATTATGGCCGTATCATTCACGATCTCGCCACGCGTCGCGATTTAATTAATATTGGCGAAGATATCGTTAATACAGCCTATGACTCGCCCATCGACTCAAGTCCCCGCGCCCAGATAGAGGAAGCAGAACGTCGTCTTTATTCAATAGCAGAAACGGGACGCTACGACGGGGGCTTCCAACGCTTTTCCGATGCGCTGACAACCGCCATTGATATGGCGAATAGCGCCTATATGCGCGATGGTCATTTATCCGGGATTGCAACAGGATTAATTGATCTCGATGAAAAAATGGGCGGGCTACAAAAGTCAGATTTGATCATTGTCGCTGGAAGACCAGGCATGGGTAAGACGGCCTTAGCGACTAACATGGCGTTCAATATCGCCAAGGCTTATCAATATGAGCTCGAGCCAGATGGCGCACATAAAACGGTTAATGGCGGTATTGTTGGGTTCTTTTCGCTTGAAATGTCTGCTGAACAGCTCGCGACGCGTGTTATTGCTGAACAATCTGGCGTACCAAGTTATAAAATTCGACGTGGCGACATTAATGAAGATGACTTCCGTCGAATTACCGACGCCGCCCGCGATATGCAAAGCATCCCCTTTTTCATAGATCAAAGCGGCGGCATCTCCATAGCGCAATTAACGGCGCGCGCCCGAAGATTAAAAAGACAAAAAGGCTTAGATTTACTCGTTGTTGATTATTTGCAGCTTCTGGCTGGATCAAAATCTCGAAATGATAATCGAGTGCAGGAATTAACTGAAATTACAACAGGCTTGAAAGCGCTCGCCAAAGAATTGAATGTGCCTATTTTAGCCTTATCCCAGCTCTCGCGACAGGTAGAAAATCGAGATGATAAGCGCCCGCAACTCTCAGATTTACGTGAGTCTGGATCGATTGAACAGGATGCGGACGTCGTGCTCTTTGTCTACCGAGAAGAATATTACTTGCGCAACAGAGAGCCGCGCGAGGGAACTGAAGAACATATCCAATGGATGACTGAAATGGAGCGCGCTCATGGGCGGGCTGAGGCTATTTTAGGAAAACAACGCCATGGCCCCACTGGCACTGTCGGTCTCGCCTTTGAAGCTGAGGTTACGCGTTTTTCTAATCTCGCCGATGAAGATAAATTACCTGCTCGAGCCTGATAACATTCTTGTTAAGAATTTCATCCGCTCGAGCAAGCAAATGCACCTCAAGAATTATTCTGGATTCCAAACACCCATTTTCTTATCAAACTTATAGCCTGTCGCTTTTTTGAGAATATCCTTCGTCGTATTCATCGTGAGCCAGGATTTATTGTTTTTTGATGTGATTGTTATCGCAGAAACCGGCACGGCCACATGTTTACTGCCAATTCCTAGGAATCCGCCAACATTGAGCAACACCGCGTTAATTGTGCCATCTGGACTAAAAAGCATGTCTCCGATGACGCCAAGTTTCTTCTCAGACGGATCATAAACAGGTTGTTTATACCAAGCGGAAACGACCGAACCGTAACTTGGCAATTTCTCATAAGGCACAACGACGACATCAATACTTTGGACTTCTGCATAAGCGTTTGGCGCAAAGGCTAAGCCAAAGGCCAAAAAGAGAGAAAGAAACAGGACTTTAAACATGAGTTACCTCTTCGTTAGTGAAAACCGATAGGACATGTGTTTATCTTGGCAAAACCGCCCAATAATCGAGATCAAGAAGCACTGATGGATCTGGTTTACCATCCGCGCCAATTAAGGGAAAGTCTGCGCAAGGCTTGTCCTTCGTTGCGACAAGTCTCAGCCGCAACGCGCCGATATCCGTTCTGCCAGGGATCTCCGCCTTATCTAAGACTTCACTCCAGGCAAAAATTGTTCCGCCAGCAAAAAATGGATTTACATGCTTTCCGCCATTAATTGCCGATATGTGGAAGACATTCTCTAAACCATTAAAAGACAAAGCGCGCGCCATAGAAATGACGTGGCCGCCATAAATAATTCTTTTACCAAATCGACCTTGAGATTCATAAAACTGGTTAAAATGAACCTTAGAATTATTCTGATAGAGACGCGTTGCAAGCATATGTTCAGCTTCTTCAACTGTCATGCCATCTATATGGTCGATCTTTTCACCCTTTTGATAATCCCCCCAAATGAAGGGTGAACCCGATAGCGCTTTATCGTAAGCAGCGCCATTAATTATTGGCGCGGCTCGTCCGAGTTCTGAAGGAGAAACTGATTTTGGCAAATCAGGGACGACATCTGGACCAACTACAGCCGCCTTATCCCGTTTCTTGACCATAACCCAACGCGCATAAGATAAAACAACCTCTCCGCGTTGGTTTTTTCCTGTGGTGCGCACATAAACAACGCCTGTCTCCTTATTGGAGTTTTCCTTAAGTCCAATAACTTCAGAAACTGCGTCAATAGTGTCTTCTGGATAGACGGGATTTAAGAATTTAAAATCTGCATAACCAAGATTTGCCAAGGCGTTCAAAGAAACGTCTGGTACTGTTTTTCCCAGCACCATATGAAAAACCAAGAGATCGTCAATTGGCGCATCTCTATAGCCAATGGCTTGCGCAAAGGCTTTTGACGACTGCACAGCGAACCGCGGCAGATAAAGCGCCGTATAAAGCGCGACTTCGCCAACTGTAATCGTTCGGGGCGCAGCATGTCTTATGTGCTGTCCGAGCTTAAAATCTTCAAAAAAATTACCAACATTGATTTTTGATTTGCTCATCTCTCAACCATTATCTGACGCTAGCTCAGCTAGCCTATTTTGAAATTGCGCCGCATCGCCTGCGACGAAAATTTTCTTGAGCCTACTCGTTTCGCCTGAACGAATAACGATAAGCTTTTTTGGAACACGCAAAAACCTAGCCAGTAAATCGATTAAAGCTGCGTTAGCGCGTCCGTCCTCTGGCGCGGCTCTAACCCGAGCCTTTATAACCGCCCGGCCATCCGACAACTGATCAACGCCATCAAGCGCGTCAATTCCCCCTTTTGGCGTAAGTCTTAACCAAAGCATGAGGCCCTCAGCCTCGACTTGCCAAGGAAGACTCTCAGCCAAAGGAAAAGCCGCCTCCGCCCGCAACTAGATCACGTAAAAATTGAAGCAGCAGCAGGAGTATAACTGGCGAGATATCTACCCCAGCGAAACTTGGCAATATCGAGCGAATGGGTCTGAGCAGAGGCTCTGTTAGATTATTAAGCGCATTCCATAATGAATAGGCGCCGCTTGAGCGAAGATTCACAACGTCAAAGGCGATCAACCAGGACATGATCGCCATGCCAATAACTATATACCAATAAAGATCAATGATCGTTACTAAAAGCTTGATAACAGCGTAAGACATGTGATGCGTCCAGGGTTGTCGACGACTGACTGTCTAGCCACACCGTCAGAGGGGAGCAAGTTTCCTGCTCAAGCGACCGGAGCGGGGCTGTAGCTCAGATGGGAGAGCGCTGCAATCGCACTGCAGAGGTCGGGGGTTCGAATCCCCCCAGCTCCACCAATTAAATCAATATAATATGAATCTCTAAGCGCAATGATCGCTTTGCCGATCGTGAGGTTTTGGAAGAAAATCGAAACCGAGCGCTTAAGTCAAAGGGGCAAGACAAAAGGATGAAAATGCGCCTATCCCTTGCCCTACTCATGTTGATCGGCGCAGTACACCCCGCCTCCGCCGAGACAATCGATGACTCGATTAGCGGCGTCATCGACTCGCAGATGAGAACGCAAGAATCCCCCCCTCATAACCAACCCTATGAGAAGAAACATCCCGACATTAAGAAGAAAGCTAAGATTTGGGACATGGATGGCCCGAGCCTAGAAACTGACGGCATCAACGGACGCTAACTCTAGCGTAATCTCAAAAAAAAAGATTTTTGCGGGATGTGGGCAATAAAAATTCAATCAAGCCCCTACTGATGCGGCGCCCGACTTAAAGGCCCTGCCCTGAGCATCCGCTGCAAAAATGGCATCGACAATTTGCTTAGAGTTTAGCGGAAAAGGCTCATTATGCGCGCTCTCATGTGGCGCAAGCGTTAACTGAGCAATATTTTCTGCCTGCTCCCGCGTGAGTTTAGCCAAGCCAATATCTGCAAGCGTCATCGGCAACCCAACTGAAAAACAAAAGGACAAAACTTCAGAAAGAATATTGTTATCTCGCGCCTCAAGTATGAGCTGAACCAAGGCTCCAAAGGCGACTTTCTCGCCATGCATAAAAGCATGGGTTTCTTTCATGGCGGTCAACCCATTATGGAGGGAATGAGCAAGGGCGAGACCGCCGGACTCAAACCCCAAGCCGGACATCAGAGTATTGGCCTCGACAATTCGATCAAAACTTGGGCTCAGCAAGCCCCTCCTTGCATCTTCTAAGGCGGTTTTTCCATCTTCAAGCAGCGTTGTGTAACATAATTGAGCGATCATCTGCGCACATAGCGTGCTAGAGCCGCCTAAAATATTTAATTTTCCTGCGCGAGAGCAAGCGTCTGCTTCAAAATAGGTGGCCAGCGCGTCACCCATCCCGGCAATTAAACCGCGCAGAGGCGCTTTGAGAATAACTTTTGTATCAACTAAGACCAGATCAGGATTTCGCCTGCTCAATAAACAGGACTCAAAAACGCCCTGTGGCGTATAGATAACGGAAACCGTACTACATGGGGCGTCGCTCGCAGCTGTGGTCGGACAACAAATAACTGGAAGATTTAACCGCTCAGCGCTGGCGCGGACAGCGTCTAAAATTTTTCCGCCTCCCGCCCCGATGATAACCGAAACTTTGTGATCTTCCGCCTGTCTTTTAATTTTAGCGACTTCATCCAAAGAGGATTCTCCGCCAAAATCATAAATCTCGATATTTAATCCCTGTAGCAGAAAGGTCTCCCGCCAAAGAGCCTCAAGCTGGCGACGCGGGGTCGCGCTTGTGACCATCAGCGCGCAGCCGCTCATCCCTAGTCTTTTGAGTTCTTTTGGAAGATAGGCTGTCGCATCCGCTCCCTGGATGTAGCGACCCGGCGCCGAAAAAATATTCAACATCAGCCTTCATCCTCTGATAGATAATTTTATACCAAGATCTTCGTTGTATAAAAAAACCGAAAACCTCTAGTTTCTGTCCAATGATCTTGATGTCACTGAAAGCGCGCGCCTTGAAGTTTGTTTCAGACTCTTCCCCCCATCGGCTTGCTGATGAAGAAATTAGCGCTGCTACAGTGATAAAAAAAATACGCCGACGTTTACTGCCTTTTTTAGCCTTATGCCTGATTGCTAACTATCTCGATCGGGTAAATATCGGCTTTGCTGCGCTTAGCATGAACAAGGACCTCAATCTGTCTCCATTAACTTTTGGACTTGGCTCAGGCGTTTTTTTCCTCACCTATGCTCTTTTTGAAGTGCCAAGCAATATCATTTTAGAGCGCGTTGGGGCGCGTCTTTGGATCGCCCGCATTCTCTTGAGTTGGGGTCTAGTCTCAGCGCTGATGGCCTTTGCCTGGAATGATACAAGTTTTTTAATATTACGGCTCTTATTGGGACTCGCAGAAGCTGGCTTTGTCCCGGGCGTAGTGCTGTATTTGACATATTGGATGCCCTATTCCTATCGCGCCGTAGCAATCAGCGGCTTTATGCTGGCGATCCCTGTCTCAAGTATTATCGGCGCGCCTATTTCCGGCCTAATCCTAAACGCCACAGAAGGACTTTTTGGATTAAAATCTTGGCAATGGTTGTTTTTGTTAGAAGCAACGCCCTCACTTCTATTGGGCGCTCTAGCTTTTATTTATCTTACTGATAAACCAAAAAATGCTTCATGGCTTACTGAGCAGGAAAAACTCTGGCTTGAAGAAAGATTAGAATCCGAACGCCCCACAGTACAGGATCAGAAAAACGACCATTCGTTCTGGCGCCTCATTCTTAATCGACATGTGGCGCTGCTGAGTATGATTTATTTCGGTGTTGTTCTCACATTATATGGACTTGTGTTCTGGTTACCGCAGATTGTGCATGACTTTGGTTATGGCACTTTAGGCGTCAGCTTGCTCACCGCCCTCCCATATCTCATTGGGGCCATCGCTATGATCTTATGGAGTAGATATGTCGATCAGCACGAAGGACACGTGCCTCACGCCATCTATGCAGCATTACTCTCTAGCTTAGGCTTGGGCGCATGCACATTTCTTAGCGCGCCATTGCCAACAATTTTCGCTCTTTGCCTTTCCGCAGCCGGCACTTTTGGGATGTTTCCAATCTTTTGGACACTTGCAACCGCGCAATTAGCGCCCAAACAAGCTGCAGGCGCGATCGCTTTGATAAACTCATTCGCTGCTCTTGCAGGTTTTCTTGGCCCCTATCTCGTGGGGTGGATAAAAGATACAACGGGAGCCTTCCACTATGCGCTTCCTCTGCTGGCCTTGGGCCCCTTAATCTCCGCAATCCTTCTATTTCTTTTGTGGCGGAAACAGATTTCTTCAACAGCCTCTGTCTGACATGAATACAATTCCTCAGATCCCGCCAGCGCTCTTAGATAGCTGGGCGCGCCAAAGCGATGCGGTGTTAAATTCTTATTTTTCCCTCTTTGGACAACAGCTAATCACTCGAACACATGATCCACGCCAAGATGCTGAACGCTTGTTTTCTGCGCCTTTTGCAGTGATTTCTCATGGCGTGGAGAGCGACCCGCTGATCAATTTTGCGAATAAATTTGCGCTGGATCTCTGGGGATATGATCCATTAATAATAAAATCTACGCCCTCTCGATTAACAGCTGAAGCCAAAGCGCAGGCCGAAAGAGAAAAAATTCTTAGAGAAACAAGTATAAAGGGTTTTTTAAAAAATTATGAGGGTATCCGCATCAGCGCTAGCGGCAGACGCTTTATTATTTCCAATGTCACAATTTGGAATGTTTCTGGCGCTTCTGGCGAACAATTAGGTCAAGCGGCGACATTCAGTAATTGGCGAGACTGTTTGGATTGAGGGCATGCCTATTCAAATTGTCTAATAATACGATCGCTTTCTTGATTACGTGTTGGATTTTGCTCACGGAAATTTTGTTGATTATGAAAATACTGTTCCGTGTCGCCCGCGCCCTGCGCATGCGTTGCGTTAAAAGGATCTTGATTATCGGTGAGATCTTTTGGCAGCGGTATATGCATAATCGCGCCTTCATCTTGAACAGCCGGCGCATCAGATGGTTTTTTTGAAGATTTTGCGTGACTAAAATCTAAAGGAAGTAGAAAAGCACCCAAGCCGGTCAAAAAGAAAAGAATAAAGAAGCGCATCG
>RFXM01000048.1 GCA_009921565.1 Methylocystaceae bacterium
CATCGTTCTGGCTGTAGGCTCCTCGCCTGAAAATCTCAGTCTTATTGCGTTTTATGAAGGCGCAGCAGCCCCCTCAGTCCTCCAAGAATGGTCTCGAAAGCGGCTAGGGCCTGCGGCAACGCCTTCACGTTTCATGTCCATCAAACATCTGCCACGTCTTACCTCTGGCAAGATTGATCGAAACGCTCTGGCGCGCCTTTCTTCTATACCTACCCAAGAGCAAGCCCCTGATTTGCCGCGTGACGCTCGTGAGTTGAGAATAGCAGAAGCTTTCGCAACGATCCTCCAACTTACTATCTCAGACAGACAGGCAAACTTCTTCGATTTGGGCGGAGATAGTTTAGCAACTTTGCGTTTGGTTGCGGAGGCGGCTCGCAAAGGCCTTCGCATCTCAGCCGAGATAATATTCCAAAGCCAAACAGTTGCAGCGATCGCTGAAGCAGCAAGCCCTCTTCATGCTGAAGAGCTGGATACAACTGATTCGGCGCTACCACTAACGCCAATCCTGTCATTCTTCCACAGAACAACTGGACCAGCCTGGAGACACTTTAACCAGGCTGTGATGATTGCATTACCCGAAAATTTAGACTCGACTAAACTCCGCTTAGCCCTAACCAGGCTCATTGGCCGACATGCAGGACTGCGGATAAGAGTTGATCCAACTTCCAATCCCCCAAAGCATTTTATTTCTGAAACCTTTCCCGAACTCTATTGGCGTGAATTCGACCCTAAAATGATGGATCGCGCGGCGGAGATTAACACTACTCACGCATGCCTAGATCCTACTCGCGGAGAAAATGTCGCCGCGCTTCATTTTCCTGATGAGCGGCGTCTACTCCTAGTCGTTCATCATTTATCTATTGATGTACTCTCCTGGCCAACACTGCTTGAAGAGATGGCCCAACTCTATGAAAATCCCGAAGCAAGCTTGCCAGCTCCTGGAACAAGTTTTGTTTCTTGGGCCCGTAGACTCCAAGAGCTCCTGTATCAAGAAAATGCACTGCCCGAGGTTGGATTTTGGCTTACGCGGCTCGCTGGTTTCGTTAAACCATTACTTCCAGCGTTGGATGCCGACCCAGGTTTAGAGGCAGAGGTAACAACTCTCCGCGCGCGACTAAACTCAAGCTCCACGCGAGACCTGATTTCTGGCGGTCCTGTCGCTTATGGTCTTTCGGTTGACGAGCTTCTTGTTCTTGCAATTATTGACGAAGCAAAGAGCCGCGATGCAGCACCATTGCGCATCGATCTGGAAAGAAATGGTCGTGCGTTAAACTTAGGCGGGCTGGATATTAGCCGCACTGTTGGCTGGTTCACAGCTGTTCTACCCTTGCGTCTTCCTGTAGCTGAAACAATCATTGATCAAGCAAGGATGATCCGTAACGCAATTGATGAACAACCTCTCAACGGCCTTGGCTATGGCCTTGCGCGAGAATTGGGACCCGCAGCGCCGATCTTGGCAACTCTACCTACGGCAGATCTACTCTTAAATTACATCGGCGTTCATAAAAACTGGAATCGAGGCTTCTGGCAGCCCGTCGATACAGACACCGGAGCGGCGATCGCTCCGGGAGTACGACGCACACACTTATTAGAGTTGAATGCTGGAGTAATTGAAGGTGAATTGCGGCTTGAAGTTAGCTTCCCAAACAGAACAGGAGCCTTTGAGCTAGTTTCAGAATGGCTTAAGGCTGTAATAGCGAAGCTTGCTCACCTAGCAAAATCTGCACAGCAGAAAAATTTTGCAGGAGCTCTGCCTGAGAATTGTGTTGAGATACTTCCAGCAACTCCAACACAATCCGCAATCTTTCGACACAGTCGTCGCAACGCGGCGACCTACCATGATCAACTTATTTTTTCTTTATCAGGCTGCGTCGATGTAAATCTTTTACATTCAGCTTTTGATGAAATAGTTACAGCTCACGCCGCCCTTCGTTGCATCTTCATATCTGACGCCAATGAACGATTACATCAGGCCATACTATCAGAGCTCAAGCCCGAATGGCGGCAGATTGACCTCAGCAACCACCCGATAACACAAGCAGAGGATGATCTTGCAAGTCTTCAGGCAGCAGACCGCGCGCAATATTTTGATCCTTCCATCGGCCCTCTGCAACGCTTCCTATTAGTCACAATGCCAGAAGGAAGCTGGCGTCTAATTTGGAGTTGCCACCATCTTATTACTGACGGCTGGTCGGTATCGATTATTATTGAAGAATGGCTTGAACGTTACACAGCACTAATTGAGCGTCGGCCAGCCAATCTTGCACAAGCTGCTGAGCTCGGGGATGTTGTTCGCGCCCAAATTGCTCGTGCAGGCGGCAATGAGTGGATCGTTCATCTGCTAAAAGACGACGAGTTTCCACATCTTAGCGACCATACTTCCGGTGATCCCGAAAAAAAACTGCCTACCCTGCTAACCCGTCAATTCTCTCCAGAAATGATGATCAAACTGAGCGCAATAGCTCGGGAGATTGGAACCAGCTGGGGTATGCTGATTCAGGCTGCTTGGGCACTTACACTTAATCGATTACTCGACAGTGAAACTGTGATGTTTGGACTGCCTCTCGCCGGACGTCCCCTGCACTTGGCGGGCGCCGAGAGAACTGTCGGCATGTTTGTGAATACGTTACCAGTTCGCGTCGACATCAAGGAGGAAATGACCTCACGAGATCTCATCGTCACAATGCTCAACCAGGCGAGTGAGAGAGAGAGCTATCCTCACGCCGACCTTACCATAGCGCTCCAATCAACCAATAGGATGGATCCACGGGTACCATTCGACACACTGGTTTTGATCCAGAATTATCCGCGACCAAAACAGCTAACAGCGAAAGGAATGATGCTTCGTCTGGAAAAAGTGGATGAGGCGACAGAGTTCACAGCTACTTTAGTTGCAGAAAAGAGCGATAGCCTTCATCTGTCGCTGCTGCGTGACCCAAACCGTCTCTCTCATGCTTCGGCTACAGCATTACTCGACAGGCTCACAGACGCTTTGCAATTCATTCTCGCCTCAACTGATAAATCACTAAGAGATTTCGCGCCAACCGTTTTAACTCAGCCTCCAACACGCCAACAGACCCTTAACAGCTCATTCTTCGCACAACTGGATCGTTGGTCACGTCTCGCGCCTCGAATGACAGCTGTTGTCGGTCCGGATCGAAGTCTCACCTACGGTGAGCTTCTGGACGAGAGCAACACTGTAGCTCTCAAACTTAAAGCCGCTGGCGTTCAACAAAACGATCGCGTCCTTCTTATCCTACCGCCATCGGCCGACCATCTAGTTGCTTTCCTGGCGGTTATGCGCGCTGGCGCCACAGTGTGCACTCTCGATATCGCCTATCCAGAAGCTGCTAAATCATTTCAGGTAAAAGACTACCAACCAAAAGCCATTATTCTTGGTCGCGGTGTCACAGAACCAGCAATAAATAGCGCTCCTAATGCGATCTGCCTTGCAATGCCCTTGCCCGAGGCGGAGGATTTAGAAACTGATTTGCCAATCCTTGCGCTCGATAGCGCCGCTTATCTTATCTACACATCGGGATCGACTGGCTTACCTAAGGGTGTCTTTTGTTCGCATAGAGGACTGGCATCCCTCGCCGAACGCCAACGTGAAATCTTTAAACTTAAACCAGGCGATCGGGTGCTACAGGCCGCCTCCCTGGCCTTCGACGCGAGCGTTTGGGAAATCGCGCTTGCCCTTGGCGCAGGCGCAACCCTTTATATTCCCTCAGCTGGCATCACAAAGGCAGGCGACGAACTGGCTAGCTATCTTTCAGAACAAGCCATCACAACTGCGACTCTCCCGCCACCCGTTGTGGCAACACTCCCAAAAGTTGAACTTCGGAGCTTGCATACCTTAATTGTCGCGGGCGAGGTCTGCCCGCCTGATCTAGCGCTTCGCTGGGGACGAAATAGACGTTTTTTCAATGCTTACGGCCCAAGTGAGGCCACAATCTGCGCAACCGTGTTTGAGGGAATAGGTGATGGGAGAGAAGTCCCCATAGGTCGAGCCATTGGCGGCGTGGAGATCCACATCACTGATCGCGCTCTAAGGACTTTGCCAGATGGATTTTCCGGCGAATTAGTTATTGGAGGGGTTGGGATAGGTCTTGGTTACTGGAACCGACCCGAACTATCAGTTGAGCGATTTCCAATCGATATTTTCGGAGCTAGCACAGGAAGCAGATTCTATCGAACCGGTGACCGTGCACGACGGGATCCTGATGGCACGTTACACTTTCTTGGTCGGCTAGACCGCCAGATTAAGCTACGTGGCTTCAGGATTGAGCCAGGTGAGATCGAGGCGCACATCAACAGAGTCGAAGGTGTTGAGCGGACGCTTGTTAACATAAAAACAATGAGCAATGGTCAAAGCTTCCTAATTGCCTGGCTGATCACCTCAAAAAATATTGACCTCACGTCACTCAAAGAACAGCTGCGACATGAATTGCCTGTCCAACTGGTACCTCACCATCTCATAAATATTGATACAGTTCCTCTAACACCCAATGGCAAGATCGACTGGGCGCGATTACCTCTTACCTCCATTGAAAGTCTTTCTTCTGAATATGAGGCGCAACTCGCAACAGAGACAAATACAAGTCATCCTGCAGACAAGGCGTTAAGGCTTGTCCATGAAATATGGCGGCGCACACTGCCCTTTAGTGACGGTGGGCCAGACGTTAGTTTTTTTGACGTCGGCGGAGACTCACTTCAACTCGTAAAATTATTAGGACTCATCGCAGAGGTTACTGGTGTCAATCTTACCTCTGGACAAGTCATTGCTAATCCGACTCAACGCGCTATCGCAGCGAGACTGGCTCAAGTTTGGCCTACTTCCTCAACAGCAGTTTTGGCTGAGGAACCCCTGGCAATTCTTCCACAACTCTCAGCGCCAAGAAAAAAAGAAGACATTGGCGAAAAAGTGCATGAGACGGGAGCGCCTATCGCCATCATTGGCATGTCTGCACGTTTTCCTGGTGCAAATAATATCGATGCCTATCGTCGGTTGTTAATGGATGGACGCGAAGGCCTGATCCACCTCTCCCGTGAACAGATGCTAAATGCAGGAGCAGATCCTGAGCAAATTCATCATCCTAACTGGGTGCCCGTAGCTGGCGTAATTGAAGATGCAGAAGCCTTTGACGCCGAATTATTCGGAATGAGCCGTCGCGAGGCGACACTTTTGGATCCACAACACCGAGTTTTTTTAGAGTGCTCTTGGGAGGCACTTGAGTCTGCAGGCTATCCTGGACGCGGCGCAGGTAATGACTGTGGCGTATTTGCTGGCTGCGGTATGAACAGATGGGTGAAGGACGTACTAGTCCCAGCAGGAGAAATCACTGAAGGCTCTGCCGCATTTCACCTCGCCACTGCCAATGAAAAAGATTTCCTCGCAACACAAACTGCTTATCGACTTAATCTCACCGGTCCAGCGATAACAATTCAAACTGCCTGCTCGACCTCTCTTGTAGCCATCGCAAATGCGGTTTCTGCACTGCGGGCTAATCAATGCACAATGGCGCTGGCGGGGGGCGTGGCTATACCGCTTCCACAAGGTCGCGGCTATCAATACGAGCCGGACATGATCCTGTCCCCAGATGGTCATTGTCGACCCTTTTCGGCTCAGGCCTCCGGAACAGTTCCAGGAGCGGGCGCTGGGGTCGTATTGCTCAAGGCGCTGGACCGCGCATTAGCAGACGGCGACGTCATCCACGCTGTCATACGCGGCATTGGCCTTAGCAATGACGGAGCAGCCAAAATGGCTTTTTCCGCCCCTGGCGTTGAGGGACAGGCTGCCGCAGTTCAAAGGGCGCTTATCGACGCCGGTCTTAGCAAAGACGACATAGACTACATTGAAGCACACGGCACGGGGACTATCTTGGGCGATCCCGTTGAAGTTCTCGCCCTTGCCCGTGTCTTTGGCGGTCGCGCTGCCCCGCTACTCATTGGCTCAGTAAAAAGTATGATCGGCCATTGCGACGCAGCAGCAGGCGTTGCAGGACTCATTAAGACAATACTGGCTCTCAATGAAAAAAAATTACCCGCAACACTTCATCTCGATCGTCTTAATCCGCAAATTGATTTCGCATCAGGACCATTTGAGGTTGTGGCCAAAGCAAAGGACTGGCCTAAGGTGCAACGGCCTCGCCGAGCAGGCGTAAGTTCCTTCGGTATCGGCGGCACCAATGCGCATGTCATTCTTGAAGAGGCGCCAAAAAACGCCTGTCCGATCGAGAACCCAGCTGATGGTCCCATGCCAATCTTTCTCACAGGACAATCGCCGAGTTCTCTCGAACGTCAATTGGAAATTGTTACAACAGCTCTCACTCAGGCACCCGTAACAGAACATGCCCGTATCGCCGCCACCCTCCAAGGTCGCGTGAGCCAACTTCCTTATCGCCGAAGTCTAATTACCAGTAAAAAATATCCCTCTGGGCTAAAGCCAACAAGTGCAGCGCCACGAAGAATACTCAGTCGACAGAAAATATGTTTGCTGCTGCCAGGACAGGGAAGCCAAAGCCCTAGGATGGCTGAAAGCTTATATCGTTCAGAGCCTGTTTTTCGCGAGCACTTAGATCGCTTTGACGCTCTACTAAAACCCTACCTTCATCGCTCGCTCATCGATCTGCTTTACGATAAAGAATGCCTGTCTGCTGAATCAATAAGAGATACTGAAATAGCACAACCTCTTGTGTTGGCCGTATCTCTAGCCGCTGCAAGAATGTGGCAATCGCGCGGACTAAATTGGGATGTGCTCCTGGGTCATTCAGTCGGGGAAATAAGCGCGGCTCATCTCGCGGGAATTATGGATGAGGCCACAACGATGCGGCTAATCGCAACCCGCGGCCAGATTATCGCCAGGCAGCCAGAAGGCGCCATGATTGCAGTTGCTCTATCGCCTGAAAATTGCGCCCCGTTCTTGATGGACGGCATCTCTCTTGCCGCCGTTAACGGTCCGGAACAATGCGTCCTTTCTGGTCCCTGCGAAGAAATTGCCGCTCTAGAACAACGCTTCGCTGAGATGCGCCGACCAAGCCGTCGCCTCTCAACGAGCCATGCTTTCCACTCACTAATGATGCGTCAGGCTGCTCACGAATTGGAAACGCAAATTCAGGACTTGCCATTTTCACCACCGCAGACACCCATAATTTCGAGCGTCACAGGCGAGATGATGACAAAATCTGAAGCAACCAACCCTGCCTTCTGGGCAAGACAACTGACATCCACAGTTCAATTTGATCGGGCGCTTAATCAGCTAAAACAGTCGGGCATCACTTTAGGACTTGATGTCGGTCCTGGAAACATCTTGGCTGATCTCGGGCGCGCTAGCAATTTAGATGTTGTCGCAGCAATGAGCAGCGTCAACAACTCTGCCGATGAACGAATGCAAGACGTTTTCGCATTGGCCAGTCTCTGGGAACGAGGCGCTCTGATGGAAGCCCCGAAGGTTGGCCAACGGCCTCCTGTATATCTTCCAACTTATCCCTTTGAACGTGATCGCCTAGAGCCAACTACTAAACACGCGCACCCAAGCGCAACGCACCCAACAGTACATTATTTTGCTCCGGTAATGGAAGCGTTGTCGCCACCGCTCACCACCGCATCCTTAGGATCAACCCTTGTCGCCTGCAATGATTTAATGCTGGTCGATACCTTAACCGCAGCGCTTGAAAAGTTTCAAAGTAAAAATACGTCGCAATTCTTGACTATTACCTTGCCAAGCCAAGAAAACGATCTCCTTTCATCATTCCGGATGTGCTGGAAGGAGGCTTTAGAAAACGCAAATGAAACTTTTGACACTATAGCGCTAATCGAAACTGAGCTGGAACTGAGCTCGCCGGACTTGAAGCATGTTCTCATACCAAGCCTTCGTGTTTTGGCTTTGGTTCAGGCTCTTGAAGAGAAATATCCCGGTCGTCCTAGTCGACTTTTATACCTGCTTGGCTCTGGACAACGCAGACACACATCTCAACCGCCAGAATTCGCTGCCGCAATAGCAGCCGCACAAATCGCCAAAGTAGAAAATCCACATATTGATCTTCGTATCGTTGAGATTGGACCTGGCAGTACGATCGATCAAGCTTTCTGCTATGGTCTCAACCCATCAAGCGAAGAAAAACCAATCAGCTTACGCTTCAATAACGGCTTCAGAGAAACTGTCCAGTTGGTAGAACCCTTCAACCCAGACGCCTGGCCTGGGATGACATCGGGCTGCCTCCTGGTAACTGGCGGCTTCGGTCATGCTGGCCCAGCCTTGGCCCTTGCGATCGCCAAGCTTAGCGATATCACGGTCGTTCTCCTCGGAAGGACGGTAAGAGAAGAAATTGATGATCCTTTTACTCTCTGTGACATTGATGTGCGCCGTTATGCGCTAGACATCACTGACGTTGAAGCTTTGCAACGGGTCGTTCAAGAACTTGAAGCTGAAGGTAAGCCGGTAAAAGGCGTAATCCACGCCGCTGGAGTAATAGATTGGGCAGGCGTGATTCATCGCCGCACAAACATAGATCTGGAAGAAGTCTGGGCTGGTAAAGTCGGAGGCCTTCTCGCACTTGAGACAGTCTTAGAAAAAAAAGACCTAGACCTATTCATAATTTGCTCCACACTTGGATCCTTCTTACCCTACGCAAAATTCGGCCAAGTCGGCTACGCTTCAGCCAACGCCTATCTTGATGCTGCCGGCTCCGACCTATCTCGCAAACATGGCTGGCCCGTGCGCGTTATTAATTGGGATGACTTTACAGAAGGCGGAATGACAGTCGCTGCTGCAAGGCAGCGCGGCCTGACATACCCAGCCCCACAAGACGGATTAAGCAATGCGCAAGCCGAGACCGCCGTCATCCGTGTAATCTCTTCGCCCTATCCTCGGCTAGCTGTTACAATACATGACTTACATAAGATGATTGACGTTAATTCTGTTTCGAACAAATCCTGTTTGAACAAAGACGCAGATCCTATTTTGAGCTTAGAAAAAAGTCCCATTTCTACATTGCCGGAGGCCGTATTTGCACCCACTGGGCTTCAAAGCTTTCTGATCACCGCCTTCCGTCACGTCTTAGGCAATGAGAACATTGATAGCGAGACGGACTTTTTCAGTGCCGGCGGTCATTCCTTGCTTGCAATGCAACTTCTTGGTCAAATTCGT
>RFXM01000049.1 GCA_009921565.1 Methylocystaceae bacterium
TGCTTTAAGTCGCGATCCTCCGCAGAGAACGGAGTTCGCCGGTTCGCCTCCGGCTGCCGGAATGATTTCGACGTTTCACCGGCCTCTTGTCCGGTTCCGCGCCGTCCGACACACGACCACAGGCACGTGCGATTTGGGCAAGTCGGTAATTACGCTGTTTCGCGCGGATTACAAGAAATTTTTTGTGGCGATAACAAGGTCTTTTCAAGACGATGCCCAAGCGGAGACGTTGGCGCGCCGATCTGATCGCCTCAAGCAAAAACCAGAAGATCAATAGCGGCAAACAGTTGCGTTATCCGCGCGCCCTTGCTTCAAGCCTATGATCTCGCTAAACCTCCGCCACTTTTGCTCCTTGGCGTTCTATTCAGACCATGACTTCTTTCTCTCGTCGCCAGCTAATCGGCGCGGCAGCTGCCGCGAGCGCACAATTTATCTTGCCTGCAAAGGCGCAAAGCGAATCAGCGTCAGCTCCTATCGCCTCATTTTCATTTGATGAAGTGATCCGACGCGCGCAAGAATTGTCGGCAGCGCCCTTTAATGCAAGCGCGCCAAAACCACCCGCACCTTTTGATACACTCGATTACGACGCTTGGCGCGACATCCGCTTTAAACGTGATCAAGCATTCCTGGCTGGGACCAATGGCGGCTTCCGCCTTGAGACGTTTCATCTTGGTTTTTTGTATGGGCGCGCGGTAACCATCAATACAATCCGTGACGGTATTGCAACGCCCATTCCATATGCGCCTACGCTGTTTGATTTCGGTCGCGTCAAAAATGATAAGCCGTTACCCGTAAATACAGGCTTTGCCGGGTTTCGCTTATTATTTCCCCTCAATGATCCGCATGTTCACGACGAGGCTATTTCTTTTCTTGGGGCGAGTTATTTTCGTTTTCTCGGACGTGATCAACAATATGGCCTCTCCGCACGAGGTCTCTGCATCGAAGCAGGAACAGCTAAGGAAAGCTTCCCCTTCTTTCGAGAGTTTTGGATTACGACGCCTGCGCCGAGCAGTAATCAGATTATGATTTTTGCTCTGTTAGATAGCGAGGCGACGACAGGCGCTTATAAATTCACATTAAATGTAGGCCCCGAGAGCACGATCGAGATTGAGGCAACATTTTTTCCACGCCGCTCAGGGGTAAAATTTGGGTTTGCGCCTCTTACCTCTATGTTTCTGAGCGGAGAAAATGATCGGCGTGTACGTGATGGCTTTCGAAATGAATTACACGACTCTGACGGACTCGTGGTTCACGGTAGCGCAGGCGAGTGGCTTTGGCGCCCGATCAACAATCCGCAAAATGAACGGATTTCTTCATTTCTTGACATAAACACTAGAGGCTTTGGTCTTTTACAGCGTGACCGAGCTTTTCAGTCCTATCAAGACCTCGACCTCGCCTATGAAAAAAGACCTAGCTATTTTGTTGAACCGCTCAAAGACTGGGGTCGCGGCCGGGTTGAATTAATCGAACTGCCAACATTGGACGAAACCAACGACAATGTCGTGGCGAGTTGGACGCCAGACGTCGCCCCGCAACAAGGCAAAGCTTTTGCTTTTGCCTATCGTATTACTGCTGGACTTGAGATGCCGCGCCTCGCGCCCAATGGACGTGTAGTGAATACGTTTGAAGCCCCTGCCCGCGCGCTTGGCTCAACGGAACCACTCAACCCAAATGCACGGCGCTTCCTGGTTGATTTCGCCGGAGGCGATCTTGCTTATTATCTCGCAGATCCCAAACAAGTACAGGCAATCGTTTCAACAACTCACGGTCGTGTGACGCGAGCCGATATCACCGCCAATCCACATATCGACGGCCTACGCGCAATGATTGATATTGTTTTGAACCCAGGGGAAACAGCGGACCTGCGCTTATTTCTTCGCGCCGCTGACCGCACGCTGACAGAGACATGGACCTATCTTTGGTCCACGCCGATTTAGCTTAAGGGACGCTGCGCAGATTTGAAAGGTCGAAGCGCTCAACGTCTTTGACAAGTTCAACGAAAGCATTCGCCCAATAATTTATAACCGCCTCGCCCTTTGCAGCTGAAGCCTGAGAAGCATCTCCCACGGCGCCCGCAAGCGAAAGATCTTGCGCCATCCACCCAAAGCCCGCCGGCCGATCTGCGCGCAACCAAATAAAATCTTGCTCATAGTTTAAAGCTGCAGACGTAAAATTTTTAGCCTTCGTCTGATCGACGAGCTCGGGTCTGAGGGCCAGCATCAAAGAAGTTTCTATATCACCGCCATGAACCCCAAGCCGTACTTCCTCCGCATCAAACAGATCTGGCGGATATCCAAAGCGCGACCAAGAACAGGTCACAGCCAATAAGTTGAGTTGTGCGCGCAGCTCTAATGCAAGCTGTGAAATAATAGCCGAGTTGCCACCATGAGAATTCATCAAGATAAGTTTTTTTATACCTGCACGCGCAACGCTCTCTGAAATTTCAAAAAGCATCCGCGCAGCAGTCTGCGACGTTAAACTCAAAGAGCCGGGAAAATCTCTATGCTCTATTGAAACGCCAATTTTTTGGATTGGCAAAAAGATGGCCCCTAGAGTGTCTGGCATCTGAAGCAGCGCGCGCTTAAGACAGCCCTCCATAATCATCGCATCAACGCCAAAAGGGAGGTGGGGTCCATGCTGCTCGATGGCGGCGACAGGCAATACTGCAATCGTGTGCGGGAGCGATGCTGATTGAAAATCATGCAAAGAGAGGTCTGACCAGAAACGTGAAGAAAGCATTTTTCTATTCTTTCTAGAATTTTCTTGAAGGGGAACGTGCGTTCAGCCTCAAAGACCCTTATATCTACAAAAACCACTTGGAGACTAGCCATGTCCGACCGCCGCCTGTCCCGACGCCAAACTACCAAACTCTTATTGACCGCGACTGCTTTTCTGGTCCCAACCTCGCGCTTAAAGGCCGCCAGCCAACCTGACAATTTAGAGAAAATCACTATGCATAAAAGCGCGACCTGTGGTTGCTGCGGAAAATGGGCGCTTAGAATGCGAGAGGCCGGCTTTGTCGTTGAAGAAATCATTGAAGCAGATATGCAAGCGGTTAAATCTCGCTTAGGCGTCAGCGAGAAAATGCAATCTTGCCACACAAGCGAAATAGCGGGCTATATTGTTGAGGGCCATGTGCCGGCGCAGGCAATAAAGCAACTGTTGCAAGAACGTCCCAAAGTGAGCGGCATCGCTGCGCCCGGCATGCCCTCAGGCTCGCCTGGCATGGAAATGGGCGCGCCAGAAGTTTACACGCTTTATTTATTTGACGCCGCCGGCGCACGACCGCTTGGCAAATGGCAAGGCGACAAACCAGCCTAAAGTTTGCTTATTCTGTTTAAACCTGAAGTCCAAGGTAGCGCGCTGCGCCCCTACCGGCGGCAAAGCCGGTTGAAAATGCCGCCTGCAGCAAATAACCCCCAGTCGGCGCGTCAAAATCAAGCATCTCTCCCGCTACAAACACGCCAGGCAGTTTTTTAAGCATCAACTCTGCGCTCACCTCATCAAACAATACGCCTCCTGACGTAGAGATGGCGCGCATCAGATCAGCAAGGCCGTAGACTTTAAGTTCAAGATTTTTGATCACATGCGCCAGAGACGCCGCCTCTTGCGGAAGCGGGAATGAACAAGTCTCTCGCAGTAGCGCAATTTCAGGGCCATGAAATCCAGCGCGCTTTAAATAAGTTGATTGAGATTGTTTTGGGCTACGCTTGGCAAGTTTTTGCGTTAAGCTTTCTAATGACGTGTCAGGTCTTAAATCAATCGTTAGCTGCGCTTGCGTTTTCGCTTCAATCTGACGCCGCAAATATGAGGAAAGCGCATAAATTGGTCCGCCTTCAAGTCCCGTTCGGGTGATCATAAGATCTCCGCGCCCGCTTGCTCCCTCACACCATACCCGTACATTTTTAATTGGCTTTGCTTCATTAGTCTGTTGGAAAAACGCACCCCACTCAATCAATGCACCGCAATTTGCCGCATGCAAAGGCGCAAGAGAGATTCCTTGATGTTCCAGAAGCTTTGTCCAGGCGCCATCTGAACCAAGCTTTGGCCAAGAAGCCCCTCCCAACGCCAAAATCACAGCATCAGCAGCAAGATGGAGATCTTCTCCATCGCCTCGCTGAAACTGAAGTAAACCTTGCGCAGAAAATCCAAGAAACTTATGTCGCATTGCTAAAGTTACACCCAGCTGTTTTAGCCTCAATAGCCAGGCGCGCAATAAGGGAGAAGCTTTAAAGCTTGAAGGAAAAACACGTCCACTACTGCCAATAAATGTCTCTTCCCCCAAATCAGCGCAAAACTCACGTAAGGCCTGCGGCGGCCACGCCCTTATCAAAGAAGCCAGAGGAGTTGAGGCCACGCCGTAACGCGCCAAAAAAGTCTCAAGATCCTCACTATGCGTGATATTCAATCCGCCGCGCCCCGCCATTAAAAATTTACGCGCAGGACTTGGCTTATGATCATAGACACAAACATCGGCTCCAGCACACGCCAGTGTTTCAGCGGCGAAGAGCCCCGCTGGTCCCGCGCCAATCACTGCACAGAAAGGCTTTCTAGCGTGGGCGATGATCATAGCTCCCAAAATGACGCTAATTTTTGCAGATATCGAATAAGAGACAGAGCTAAACAATATTTATTGTGATAAATTACGCGATAATTCAACGCTATCACAGTGCCGGGCCGGACTAAAGAAGACATGCATGAAGGATAAGGAAAGCAGCGAGAAAAAAGAGGGCCGCCACTTTAGCTTTCGCGTCGGTCCAGAGTCGGCTGGCGCAAGGCTAGACCGCTTTCTTGCTGAACAACCTGAAATTCTCGAGGCGCATCTTTCACGCACGCGCTTAAAAAACCTCATCGAAACCGACTCCGTCACGCTCTCTGGCCAGCCTCTCAAAACGCCTGCATACCGACTAACGCTTGACTCTGTCGTCATGCTTTACCTACCCCCGCCTGAGCCAGCCACACCTCAAGGGGAAAACATAGCGCTCGAGATCGTCTATGAGGACGACGCATTAATCGTCATCAATAAACCTGCTGGGCTTGTCGTTCATCCTGCAAGCGGACACGAAACCGGAACGTTGGTTAATGCGCTAATCGCCCATTGCGGCGACAGTCTCTCAGGCGTTGGGGGCGTTAAAAAACCAGGTATCGTGCACCGTATTGATAAGGATACGACTGGACTGCTCGTGATTGCGAAAACAGACGCAGCGCATCACGGTCTCGCACAACTTTTTGCTGATCATGGCCGGAACCTACCGCTTACTCGGGAATATCTCGCCTTTGTTTGGGGCGCGCCAGATCGCAGACAAGGAACAATTGAAACCGCAATCGGACGTCACGCAATCCAAAGAGAAAAAATGGCGGTTGTCTCACATGAACGTGGTCGCGAAGCCATTACACATTGGGAAAAGCGGGCGGACTATGGCGTTGCTTCTCTAGTCGCCTGTCAATTAGAAACAGGACGCACGCATCAGATACGCGTCCATATGGCGCATATCGGCCATCCATTAATTGGCGATGCTACCTACGGCGCTGGCTTCAAAACTAAAATCAGCAAACTTCCTGAAGAGGCCCGCGCTGCCGTTATGCAATTAGGAAGACAAGCCCTTCATGCAGCAACTCTCGGCTTTCTGCATCCTGTGACAGGTGAAGAAATGATCTTCGAGAGTGAGCTGCCTCAAGATCTTGTTGTATTAAAAAAGGCGCTCGAAGCAATTCGCTCGGGCGCCTAGATTTTTTATGCAAGACTTTATCGGTAGTTTAAAATCACGCCACCAAAGCGGCCTTTCCCTTGCCGGATTTCTTGCGTTCATTGGGGTCGAGGATCGATTTCCGTAGGCGAATAGACTTTGGCGTCACCTCAACGAACTCGTCATCTTCAATATAGGCGAGCGCCTTTTCCAGGGTCATTTTGATTGGGGGCGTCAGGCGCACTGCTTCATCTTTACCCGCTGCGCGAATATTAGTGAGCTGCTTACCCTTCAACACATTAATCTCAAGATCATTGTCCCGCGTATGTTCGCCCACAATCATCCCGCGGTAAACCTTCCAACCTGGCTCAATCATCATCGGGCCGCGATCTTCGAGTTTCCACATGGCGTAAGCGACAGCCTCGCCGGAGTCATTTGAAATCAACACACCGTTTCTACGTCCCTGAATATCGCCTTTATAGGAAGCATATTCATAAAACAGACGGTTCATGATTGCCGTACCGCGCGTATCTGTCAGCAACTCGCCCTGATAGCCAATCAATCCACGCGTGGGCGCATGGAAAACAAGACGCAATCGGTTGCCGCCTGAGGGGCGCATCTCAATCATTTCGGCCTTACGTTCAGACATTTTCTGAACAACGACACCGGAATGTTCTTCATCAACGTCGATAACAACTTCCTCGATCGGCTCCAGAATTTCGCCCGACTCATCTTTTTTAAACACAACCTTTGGACGCGAGACGCCTAATTCAAAACCCTCGCGCCGCATGGTTTCAATCAAAATCGCAAGTTGCAACTCGCCGCGACCCGATACGATAAAGGCGTCGCCCAATGGCGCATCCTCAACGCGTAAGGCGACATTTCCTTCGGCCTCTTTGAAGAGACGCGCGCGGATCATGCGACTTGTCACCTTGTCGCCTTCGGTGCCTGCAAGCGGACTGTCATTGACAAGGAATGTCATCGACAATGTTGGCGGATCAATCGGCTGCGCCTGAAGCGGCTCGCTCATCTCCATTGCGCAAAGCGTGTCAGCCACATTGAATTTCTCAAGGCCTGCAATGGCGATAATATCGCCTGCTTCAGCTTCATCGATCGGCTGACGCTCAATACCGCGAAAGGCCAGAATTTTTGATACGCGTCCCTGTTCAACAATCTTGCCGCTACGATCAAGAACCTTCACTGGTTGATTGGGTTTAACGCTACCTGAAAAAACACGGCCAGTAATGATGCGGCCAAGATAAGGATTGGCTTCAAGCAAGGTTCCAAGCAACCGAAACCCGCCCTCTTCAACTTTGGGCTCGGGGACATGCTTGACAACGAGATCAAAGAGCGGCGCGAAATCAACGTTCGGACCTTCTGGCTCTTCCGCCATCCAGCCTTGTTTAGCTGAGCCATAAATGATGGGAAAATCTAACTGCTCATCCGTTGCGTCAAGAGCCGCGAAGAGATCAAAGACTTCATTAACAACTTCTGATACGCGGGCGTCCGGCTTATCAACCTTATTGATACAGACAATTGGCCTAAGGCCAATTTTAAGAGCCTTGCCAACAACAAATTTTGTTTGAGGCATCGGCCCTTCTGCAGCGTCTACGAGCACGATCGCGCCGTCGACCATAGAGAGAATGCGTTCAACCTCGCCGCCGAAATCAGCGTGGCCCGGGGTATCGACAATATTGATGCGAATATCTTTCCAAACGACAGAAGTGGCCTTCGCCAAAATGGTGATTCCGCGTTCTTTCTCTAGATCGTTCGAGTCCATCACGCGCTCAGCAACGCGCTGATTTTCTCGAAACGCGCCCGATTGCTGGAGTAAGCGATCAACCAAAGTGGTCTTGCCGTGATCGACGTGGGCGATAATGGCGATATTGCGCAGTTTCATAGGAGATATTTCTCAGGGAAGGATGCCGGGAAGCCGGCGCGCCCCATCACAGGAGTGGCCGTAAGCGACAATTAATGTTGCGATGCGGCGTCTTTAGACCAAGCTGAGGGAATTTGGAACCAAAATCGGCTCAGTTTCGCGGTTTAGTCGTCCAAACAACGCTCACAGCGCCCAGCAATCTCAATAACTCGGGTCCGGGCGGTAAAGGCCGCTTTTCTCGCCAAGGTGGCTAATTCTCGCCCCAGCGCCGCGGAAGTCGCTTCTTTGACCTCCCCACATTGTTCACAAATAAGGAAAACTACAGGTTCCTCCGCCGCATGCCGGTGGCCACAGACAACAAAGGCATTTTTTGATTCCAGGCGATGCGCGAGACCATGGTCCAAGAGGAACCCCAGCGCCCGGTAAACAGAAATCGGCGCAGGCCGCTTCCCATCTGCCGACACCATCAAATCCATTAATTCATAAGCGCCAACTGGTCGGTTGGCTTTAGTCAAAATATCTAAGGCGCGTCGACGCGCTGGCGTTAGACCAGGAATTTGGCGCTCGGCCGCCTCACATGAGCTCGAATGATCGTTCATTTTCTCTTTTTATCTTCAAAAGCCCAAAAAAACGAGCCAACCCCGCCTGGCTTGCGCTGGCGCCACAGGCGCCTATAGTCCCGCGCGAAAATCATGTCTTAATCGAGCCTCACATGACCTTGCCCAAAAAAGAAATCAAACGCGTCGTTCTCGCCTACTCCGGCGGACTTGATACCTCGATCATCCTGAAATGGCTGCAAACCAATTACGGCGCTGAAGTCATTACTTTCACGGCGGATCTCGGTCAGGGAGAAGAATTATCGCCGGCGCGCGAAAAAGCCTTGTTGCTCGGCGTGAAACAAGAAAATATCTTCATTGAAGACCTTCGCGAAGAATTTGTCCGCGACTATGTCTTTCCAATGTTTCGCGCCAATGCGCAGTATGAGGGACTTTATCTTTTGGGCACCTCAATCGCCCGTCCTCTAATTGCAAAAAAACAAATTGAGATCGCGCGCAAAATGGGCGCTGACGCCGTTTGTCATGGCGCGACGGGAAAAGGCAATGATCAAGTAAGATTTGAATTGGGCTATTACGCGCTTGAACCGGATATCACTGTGATCGCGCCTTGGCGGGAGTGGAGCTTTGTATCTCGCAGCGACCTCATCGCCTTCGCAGAGGCGCATCAAATTCCGATTTCTAAAGACAAGCGCGGCGAAGCGCCCTTTTCAACAGATGCAAATTTATTACATACTTCGTCTGAAGGAAAAGTGCTGGAAGATCCTGCGCAGGAGACGCCAGATTATGTTTATTCGCGTACGGGGGATCCTGAAAATGCGCCTGATCAGGCGCAATATATAACAATCGATTTTGAGGCCGGCGACGCCGTTGCAATAGATGGCGTTAAACTCTCGCCCGCAACTTTGCTGGCCAAACTCAATGAGCTTGGTCGCACACAC
>RFXM01000050.1 GCA_009921565.1 Methylocystaceae bacterium
ATTTGATCGAGCACCAATATAACACCAGTTATATTTTGAATATCTGCGATGTCAGCGTCTGGTAATGGGCGCGCTTCAATCAAAAAACCCTGATGAACAGCCTCTTCTCCTAAATGAGCGGAGAGATGTTTCGCTTCAACAATCTTTGGCTCAATTCCTCTTGCTTTCACGATATCAATAACCCGCGGCAACGAATTTTGAGTGACATAAAGATCCAGGATTCGTCGTTTATTTGCTGTCAGAACGGCAAGGACTGCATGAAACCCATATATAATGACTAAATCGGGCGCAAAAGGTCGAAACAATTTTTTTACTGGGGGAAGCTGGCTGCTAGCGGGAGAGCTCGGCGTTTCCTTTTTACGCTGAATAAATTTAGCAGATTTTTTTGCGCTAAAACCAGTTTGGGGCATTTTAGAATCGGGTCGTTTCATCGCAAAGCTGCCGTTTTAACCCACCATGAAGGGTGAACTGCGCGGATCACACGGGCCGCATGCGTGGCTAAATTAGGCGCATCAAATATTGCAAAGCATGTTGCTCCAGAACCTGACATCCGAGCGATCTTTACACCTCGCGCCGCTCTTAAAATCGCTAACACATCGACAATGACTGGCGCTAGCTGACATGCAGCGTCTTCAAGGTCGTTGCGGCTTAATTCTAACTGTTTAAAAAACACTGTGATGTCGTCGTTTAAACTTAACTCCGGATGAGGGAGATTTTTCAGGCTTTGCCCACATTCTAATCCAAGAAGTTTGAAAACTGGTTTCGTATCAACTGGAATTCCAGGATTGATTAAGACTGCGGGCAGGAGAGGGAGCTGTAATTTTGGCCCTAAAATATCTCCAACGCCACGCATCATACGCGCGCGCGCTTCAAGACACACGGGGACATCAGCGCCAGTCGCACAAGCTGCTTCAATCAACCGAGGGTCGCTTAAGGACAAATTATTGACTTGGGCGATCAGTCGTAAGGCTGCAGCAGCATCAGAGGACCCGCCGCCAATTCCTGCTGCAACAGGTAATCTTTTTTCCAAGTAAAAGGCGCCTAAAGTCAATCCTTCAATACGTTCCGCAAGATTGCGCGCTGCGCGGATAACTAAATTATCGTTCTCATTGCCTGCGGCCGTCGCAGTGGGCCCAAATGTCTGAAGTGAAAGTGAGGCCTTAGGGCTAAGTTGGAGCCTGTCGCCAGCCCCCGTGAAAGCAACCAAGCTTTCAAGAGAGTGATAGCCAGCGACTGAACATTGGAGCGGGCGAAGGGATTCGAACCCTCGACCCCAACCTTGGCAAGGTTGTGCTCTACCCCTGAGCTACACCCGCATCCGTGATGATGGATACCCATCATCAAGAGAGGCTATGCCGCAAACAAACCCGTTTTGCAACTGATTTTCCAGTGAAAATTGGCTAAATATTTATTTATGCCTCTGTTTAAATTATAATTTTTGAACGACTGGAGTTTGAGCTCATCGAAGAGGAGCATATCAGAGGCTTAGGGCTTAACTATAGGGTTTGGACTAAGCCCATATGTCTCAATGTATACAAAGCGCGGAGCCAAAGTTACTTACATTCTTGCGCAACTCTCGCAAGAGCGTCCGCAAGACCTTTCAAAGAATAGAGATCTGACGTCGCAGTGCCTTTAAGAGAGGACGCCTTGATTGTAAGTTTGGCGCCACCCCTTAACGCCCCAACAATTTCTTTCTCACGGCTTTGTTCTTTGATCCAAGCATTAGTTCCCTTGGTTACAAGGTCATAACTCTCGCCATCTATGTCCGCTGTGCCAATGGAATTGTCTTTAGTAGCGTACCCAAGGTTAATGGCTATTTCGTTGCGGATTCCTTCACTTGGGCGCGATGAGATAAAAATATAGCCAGGAGTATCTTTCAACTTACCCTTAGGCTGACGCTCCTTAGGCTGCCCTAAGGCATAACACGTTTTTTCCTTGCCGGTTTTTGCGACATAAGCGACCCAATCGCCATATGACCCGAGTTGTTCGGGTTTGGACGCATCTCCGTCGACTTTAGCTTTTTCATCCCCTTTGGGTTTTGACTTATCTGAGGTTGGCTTCTCTTTCGCAGCTTTAGGCTTTGCTGACGCGGGTTTCGCCTCCTCGCTAGAAGCTTCCGCAGCCTCACCTGACGGAGCAGGTTTTTCCTTGGCGCTACTAGGCAATGGCGCACAAAAAAGCAGAGTCGCTAGGATCAGGGACAGGGCAAAGGTTGGCAAAGGATAGCGGACCAAGAAAAGGGTAGAAGGAGATTCGTTTTTCATAATTTTGAGTGTACCGCTCAAGATCAAAGTGAACAAGAAGGAGCTCTAGTCAGTCTTTTCTTGCTGTCATGAGGTAATTCACATCCGTGTCATGACTTTTCCGCCAGCTGGTCATGAGGGGCATATAACTCATACCCGCCCGGTCCACCTCCCGCATACCCGCTTTCTTGAGCCAAGAAGATAGTTCATTAGGGCGGATGAATTTGTGATGCTCATGAGTGCCCTTAGGAACCCATCCCAGGACATATTCAGCCCCAATTATAGCAAAAAGGTAACTTTTTAGGGTTCGATCAATGGTGGCGAGGAATAGTAGCCCGCCTGGCCGCACCATTGTGCTCAGCAAGCGAATGAAGTCACTTGGTCCCTCAACATGTTCGATCACCTCCAGGGCGGCGATAGCGTCGAACTGTGCGCCACTCTGCGCCAGAGCCTCTGCGCTAATGTTACGATAATCAATTGTAAGTCCGGATTGTTGCGCGTGCCGCATTGCAACTGCAATATTGTTTGGCGCTGGGTCTACGCCTGTCACCGTCGCTCCCAACTCAGCGAGAGCCTCGCTCAAAATACCCCCACCACAGCCTATATCCGCTATTTTCAGGCCATTTAGCGGCAAGGGGCTTGTCACATTCAAGGCTCCTGGGTCATTGAGCAAGAAACGACGAGCATGATCAGTGATATAGTCAACCCGGATCGGGTTGATCTCATGCAATATCCCCATTTTGCCTGTTTTATCCCACCAAAGATCCCCCAATCGATTAAAGCGCGCGACGTCTTCGGGGTTTATGCTGGAAGCTTGCGGCGAAGGTTGCGAAGGCACTGAAACCTCATGATAAATGCGATAGGCCGCTTTGGCGGACCTGAGGGGAGGCCAGCGTTGACAGCAAGCCATTGGAACCGACATATACGCCCGCTTTCCAAAATTGGCGACTAGAGCTTATGCCAAATATGAAGGAATTTTTGCTCATCCGAGCGCGGCTGTTGAAACGGGTCTAATGTCTCGTCTTGTCATGAAATTTGGCGGCACATCTGTCGCAACAATTGAGCGCATCCGGAATGTTGCGCGTCATGTGAAACGCGAAGTTGAGGCGGGTCATGAGATTGCCGTTGTTGTTTCGGCAATGGCGGGCAAAACTAATGAGCTTGTCGCCCTATGCAAAGACGCAGCGCCTATTCATGACCAGCGCGAATATGACTCAGTAGTCGCGTCAGGCGAACAAGTAACCGCCGGACTGCTGGCGATCGCACTTCAGGAAGCTGGTATTCCTGCGCGCTCTTGGCTTGGATGGCAAACGCCAATCCATACCAATGATACACATGGATCCGCGCGTATCATCTCGATTGATGGCGCTGGGATCATCGATGGCTTCAGACGAGGCGAAGTCGCCGTCGTGGCTGGATTCCAGGGCGTCCATAAGGATAGTAACCGTATTACAACACTGGGACGCGGCGGCTCAGATACGAGCGCTGTCGCTATCGCTGCTGCGATAGAGGCAGATAGATGCGACATTTATACTGATGTTGACGGCGTTTATTCCACTGATCCGCGCGTTGTGCCCAAAGCAAAGCGGATGGATCGTATTGCATTTGAGGAAATGCTGGAAATGGCGTCACTTGGCGCTAAGGTTTTACAGGTTCGTTCGGTTGAGGTCGCGATGGTGCACGGGGTGCCAACCTATGTGCGCTCATCATTTGACGATCCAGAAAATCCGAAAGAAGGAACGCTCATCTGTAATGAGGAGGATATAATGGAAGCCCAAGTGGTCACAGGCATAGCCTTCTCAAGAGATGAAGCACAGATCACGTTACGTCGCGTTGCAGATAAGCCTGGCGTAGCCGCTGCGGTGTTTATGCCACTAGCTGAGGCAGGCATTAATGTTGATATGATTGTGCAGGTTGTATCTGATGATGGCACAACAGATATGACATTTACAGTTGGATCAGTTGATTATGAGCGCGCTTTTTTGATTCTTGAGAAAATCAAAGACAAAATTGGCTTTTCAGGAATAGCAGGCGCTAAGGATGTGGCTAAAGTTTCTGCAATAGGCATCGGCATGCGTAGTCATGCTGGCGTGGCTGCCCGCGCTTTCCATGCCCTTTCAGAAAAAGGCGTAAATATTCGCGCGATCACGACTTCAGAGATAAAATTTTCGGTCTTGATTGATGAGGCTTATACTGAATTAGCGGTCAGAACCCTGCATTCGCTATATGGCCTAGACGCCGCTTAACCGGCTATGCGCCAATAATAGGAGGATAAGATGGAAGAATTCCTCAATTTGGTGCGACAAGAAATTGGCGTTGATGAAACTGTTGCAAAAATGGCTGTAGGTCATGTGCTCGCATTTTTACAAAAAGAATGCTCAGAAGGCGCATTAACCGAATTTTTTGATAAAGTTCCTGGAGCTAAGGCGCTCATAGAGCTTGTTGAGAGCGAACCTGCAAGTAGCAGTAGCGTGCTTGGCGGATTATTTTCTAGTGGTGTAATGGGGCTGGCGTCAAAATTAAATCTGCTTGGTCTGGATATGGGCCAAATACAAAAGCTCGCTCGAGAAATATTTAAATATGCAGAAACAATACTTGGCAAAGAAAAGGTTGAACTTATAGCAGGCTCAATTCCTGGCCTGTCTCAATTTATCTGATTATTTTTTTACGCGACTCAAAAAAACTTTTAAATCTATCCCAAGTTTACTGAGTACAAGTAAAAGGGTCAGGGCGTAAACTAATGCGCCGATTGCGCCAATTAAGAGCAACGCAAAGATGTTTGCAAAAGCGCCAAAATGAACGCAAAATGTCAAAATAGGCGTTCTTGCAAACAAAGCAATAAATGTAAGAGGTAAGGCGGCTATCGTTGTCGCTAAAATGGATTTAAAGAATAAGCCATCAAAAGCCATTAATTCTTTTTCAATTGCAAGCGCGACTAAGATAGCTAAGTTAATCCATAAGCCGACCGAGGTCGCTGTAGCCAGACCAACAGCGCCGAGCGGCTCAAATAATATAAATTTTAAAACCACATTAATAGACAATGCGGCAAGCGCAATTTTCATTGGCGTGGATGTATCGCCCCGCGCCTGAAAACTTGCTCTTGCTGAGGCAATTAAAACCAGAGCAAGCAAACCTCCTCCATAAGCCGCTAAGACATCACCAGCAGCATAGGCGTCTGCAGGAGTGAATTTCCCACGCATAAAAAGCCCCGCGACAATTAGCTCTGGTAGCGTCACAAAGGCAATAAAGAATGGAACCGTCAGGACGATTGTCAGAGCCATAGTGCGGGACTGAGCTGTATAGGCGCCTTTCACGTCGTCTACAGCTAAGCGCCTGCTCATTTCAGGAAGGAGAACGGTGCCCGCGGCAATCCCAATTACGCCTACAGGCAATTGATATAAGCGCTCAGCATAAGAAATTGCCGAAACCCCGCCATCTGCAAGGAGGGACGATAGAATTGTATCAGCGAAAACGGCTATTTGGGGACTTGCAGAGCCAATAACAGCCGGTCCCAGTCGAATAAAAAACTCTCTAACGCGGCTCCAGTGAGGTTTACGTAATGCGCGTAGGACGCCAATCTGACGCGTTCCCCACATAAGTAAGCCTAATTCAAAGGCGCCAGATAACGTCACGCCCCAACTAGCCGCATAGCCTGCATTTGGAAAAAGAAAATTAATGGCGAGCATCGCCATTACAGTTAGATTCATCAAATTGGGCGCAAAAGCCGGCAAGGAAAATTTTCCATGCGCGTTAAGCACGCCCATATGTAAGGAAAATAACGTCATGAAAAGAAGATAAGGAAACGTAATCCTTGTTAAATTAACAGCTAGCGCAAATTTTTCTGGCCGATCATCTAATCCTGGGGCCAGTAAAGCAACGAATTGAGGAGTAAATATCCATACTAAAAGCAAGATGATAATTTGTGATAACAACAAGAGTGAATAAACTTCGCCTGCAAATTCTTCAGCCCGATCGCTTCCCTCCTGTTCCAGGATCATGGAGTAAGAGGGCACAAAAGCGGCGTTGAAGGCTCCCTCGCCAAATATAGATCGAAAACTATTAGGAAGCCGTTGTGCAATAAAAAACGCATCGGATATTGCGCCGGCGCCCATAATCGCAGACTGCATCGCCAGAGACAGAAAACCTGTCACCCGCGAAAGTAGCGTGAAGCCGCCCACAGAAAGTAAACTACGAATCATAATAAAATTTCTATCAGTAATTATTGATTTAATCTGTTAGTTATTTCGAGCGTTGATGGTTATTTAACGCGTCTTTACACTTTAGTTTGCAAATACAGCTTCAGGTCAATCATCCCCGGAAAGCGCAGTACTAATGACAAGTTATGACACATATCTTTCCTCATGATTAGTGTTGCGTGGTTTAGCGCTCCTTTTTATTAACGGGCGCGTAATCTATTGTTTCTTCAATAAGATATAACGGCCGGCCTTTAACTTCGTTAAAAATGCGAGCAATATATTCGCCAATAACTCCCAAAGAAATTAGTTGGACGCCGGAGAAAAAAGTTATTGAAACAATGAGTGATGGAAATCCTGGTAAGTCGACGCCAAAAAGCATTGTGCGCGTCCAGTAATACAACGCCATGGCGAGAGCAAAACCAGAGATTAATAGTCCTGCGTAGGTCCAAATTTTTAAGGGAATAGAGGAAAAAGACATAAATCCATCTAGCGCAAATTGCATGAGACGAGAAAAATTGAATTTTGACTCGCCCGCTGCGCGAGTTTCGACAGTATAGGGGACGCCAATCGAACGGAAACCAATCCATGCATACAAGCCTTTATTAAATCTGGCGCGTTCGCGCATGGAGAGCAGGGCGTCAACAGCTTGGCGATCCAGTAGTCGGTAATCTCCAGCGCCGGATGGTAGCGATACATCGCCGTATTTATCCACTAATCGATAAAAAATCTTAGTAAAAATTGTTCTTATTTTTGGGTCAGTGGCGCGATCCAGTCTCTGCCCGTAGACATTTTTATATCCTTGTCGCCATTTTTCAATAAACTGAGTGATTAACTCTGGAGGATGCTGAAGGTCAGCATCCATAATAATGACCGCATCGCCCTGAGCTTTATCAAGGCCAGCTGTTATCGCGACTTCTTTGCCAAAATTTCTTGAGAGAGAGAGCGCTTTATAATTTGTCGACTCAGCGCAAAGAGAACGTATCTTCTCAAGGCTTCCATCTTGTGATCCGTCATTGATTAAGATTACCTCAAAGGATTGGCCGCAGGCCGCAAGAGCGGATGACAAGCGGATGCTGAGGAGGCCAAGATTATTCGCCTCATTATAGACTGGAATGACGACTGAAATTTTTGGATGGTTATTGCTCATGACCTCTGCTTGCATAATTTTTAGTATGATATAGCAGATTTCTTTCATTTTATAAGAAAGTGTTCGGCATGGTGAAAGAGAAGCTAGTGGCTCTGTGCGCCGATGACTTTGGGCTGTCCCATGGCGTTAGTTTGGGCATACTCGAGGCAATTTCTGCGGGTCGGTTAACTGGCGTTTCCGCCATCGTCACGGGTCCCCGTTGGCCGGCTATGGGGCGTGAACTCGCGCGCCGGGCCCCTGACGCAGATATTGGTCTCCATCTCAACTTAACCCTTGGATCGCCGCTTGGGCCTATGCCTAAATTTGCTCCTAAAGGCGTCTTTCCGCCTATCTCAAAGGTCATAAAATTGGCCGTGAGGGGGAAGCTCCCTCTCGATGAACTTGAAGCGGAGATTGATCGACAATTAGACCAATTTGTAGCAGTTATTGATAAAGCCCCGGATCACGTCGATGGGCATCAACATGTGCATGTATTAAGTCCTATTCGTGATATTTTATTTGATGCTTTGATAAAACGCGGTCTAGAGGGCCAGGTGTGGCTGCGCGACGTTAGCGACAGCATGCACCGTATTTTATCTCGCCGTTCTCAGATATCTAAAGCGCTTTCTGTGAGAGCGTTAGCGAA
>RFXM01000006.1 GCA_009921565.1 Methylocystaceae bacterium
AGAGAATTAATGTCTTCAACGGCGATGGTGCCGCGATTACGATAAAAAGCGACGAGGATAGCGAGACCAATCGCCGCCTCCGCCGCCGCCACTGTCAAAACATACAGCGCAAAAACCTGGCCAGTGAGGTCGCCTAGCTCATGCGAGAAAGCGACAAAGTTCAGATTTACCGAAAGAAGGATCAGCTCCACCGACATCAAAATGACAATGATGTTCTTGCGGTTGAGAATAATGCCCGCAACGCCAAGCGTAAACAAGATTGCGCCGACAACGAGGTAATGGGTCAAGCCAATAATCATAGTCTTTCCTCGCTAGACGCCTGTCCGGAAGGGAACTTTTTTGATTTCGATGACATTGTCGCGCGTGCGCGCATTCTGATCAGAAATCTTTTGTCGTTTTACGTTGGGTCGATGGTGTAGAGTTAACACGATCGCGCCAATCATCGCCGTCAACAAAACCATGGCGGAGGCCTCAAAGAACACGGCATATTTTGTATAAAGAATCTGACCAAGCGCGGCCGTATTCGATATATTTGCGAGCATTGGCGAGGCGGCCGCATATGACGCGTTAGGCGCAGACTGCCATCCCACCGCGATCAGGCCCAATTCCGCCATCACAACAACGCCAACGCCAAGACCCAATGGCAAATGTTTAGCGAAGCCTTGTTTGAGTTCGGCGAAATCCACATCCAGCATCATCACAACGAAGAGAAACAAAACCGCAACAGCGCCGACATAAACAACAATCAAGATCATCGCGAGAAATTCAGCACCCGCTAGCAAGAACAATCCCGCGCCATTACAAAAAGCTAAAATCAAGAACAGCACAGAATGAACGGGGTTGCGGGCGAAAATCACCACGCAAGCCGACCCGATCATGATCGTCGCGAAAATATAGAATAATACAGCCGCCACACTACTGTCCTCTCGTCATGAGCGCAGGGAGTCTTCGCTCCGCGCGCTGCGCTTATCTGTAAGGCGAGTCCATCGCGATGTTACGAGCGATTTCACGCTCCCATCGCGCGCCATTCTCCAACAAACGCTCTTTGGTGTAATAAAGCTCTTCACGCGTTTCTGTCGCAAATTCCGCATTCGGCCCCTCGACAATAGCATCGACAGGGCAAGCTTCTTGGCAGAAGCCGCAATAGATGCACTTCACCATATCAATGTCATAGCGCGTTGTGCGCCGCGTGCCGTCATTGCGGCGCGGTCCAGCTTCAATGGTGATAGCTTGCGCAGGACAAATTGCCTCACAAAGCTTACAGGCGATGCAGCGCTCTTCTCCGTTTGGATAGCGGCGCAAAGCATGCTCGCCGCGATAACGCGGCGATTGCGGGTTCTTTTCATGCGGATAATTGATTGTCGCTTTGGGTTTGAAAAAGTAGCGCATCGACAAAATAAAAGCGCCGACAAACTCAGACAGGAAGAGCGATTTAGCGGCTTGATCAAGTCTCATGTCAGTCTCACTTACCAAACGCTTCGCCGCCAAACTGCAAAACAGAGGCGACAACAACAACCATTGTAAGGGATATTGGCAAGAAGACCTTCCAACCCAACCGCATTAATTGATCATAGCGGTAACGCGGCACGAAAGCCTTCACCATTGCGAAGAAGAAAAAGAAAAAGCTTGCTTTCAGCGTGAACCAGATAACGCCGGGCACCCAGGTGAACGGCGCTATATTAACTGGCGGCAGCCATCCGCCGAAAAACAAGATAGTGAGCAATGCGCACATCGTGACGATCGCCACATATTCAGCAAGCATGAACAAGACATAAGGCGTCGCAGAATATTCAATCATGAATCCCGCGACGAGCTCTGACTCAGCCTCTACAAGATCAAAGGGCGGACGGTTAGTTTCCGCCAGCGCCGAAACAAAGAAAATCACAAACATCGGCAGCAGGCGTAACCAATACCAACCAAGCATGCCATATTGCGTATCTTGCGCGCGCACAATGTCGGAAAGATTCAACGAACCTGCACAGAGTAAAACAGTGATGATTACAAAGCCAATGGAGACTTCATAGGAAACCATTTGAGCCGCCGACCGCAAAGCGGACAAGAAAGGATATTTTGAATTCGACGCCCATCCGCCCATGATGACGCCGTAAACGCCTAACGAGGAAAGTGCGAAAATATATAATATTCCAACATTAATATCCCCAACCGCCCAGCCATCAGCGACAGGCACAACCGCCCAAGCTGCGATGGATAAAGTGGCCATTAAGAAAGGGGCAAAAAGGAAAATTCCTTTGTTCGCCGTATCGGGAATAATCGGCTCTTTCAGAGCAAATTTAAAAAAGTCGGCAAAACTTTGTAAGAGCCCCCAAGGTCCGACAACATTAGGCCCTCGCCGTAATTGCACAGCCGCCCAAATTTTACGGTCAGCAAGAATGATATAATCAACTGACTGCTCCTATTCCGCCGCCTGCGTCATCCGGCTCTGCGCCAGAGCCGAACATTCCGCCATGACCGCAGAGGCGCGCGCGATCGGATTTGTGAGGTAGAAATCTGTTATCGTTGAGCGCAAGGAATCTCGCGAGATATCGCCTGCTGCTGAAGCAAGCGTCGCAATTTGCGAAACGGATCCTGGCGCAATTTGATCAATTCGCCCAAAATGCGGATAGGTTTCGATCAATTTTTTACGCAGTGACGCAAGCGAGTCGAAAGGCAAGGGCGCGCCAAGCGCACCCGATATGGCGCGTAAAATCGCCCAATCTTCCCGCGCTTCTCCTGGTGGAAAGACGACGCGCGAGGCAAGCTGAACCCGACCCTCTGTATTAGCAAAGAGACCGGATTTTTCTGTAAAAGACGCGCCAGGTAAAATAACATCGGCGCGGTGAGCGCCGCGATCGCCGTGCGTGCCGATGTAGACCACAAAGGCGCCTGGATTGATCGAAAGCTCATCGGCGCCAAGATTAAATATCAAATCTAGCGCGCCGGCCTGGGCCATGGATTGAGCGTCCAGGCCGCCCGGCGCTGGGGTAAAACCAAGATCTAACGCGCCAACGCGGGCCGCGGCCGTATGCAAAACGCTAAAGCCGTTCCACTCTGCGCTAACGCCGCCTAATTTCTGCGCAGCTTGCGCCGCCAGCGACAAGAGCGCGCCGCCATCCGGGCGAGCCAGCGCACCTTGGCCTATAAGCACCAGCAATTTACCAACCGGCTGCGCCGACTTTATAAATTGACTCAAGGACTCTGGGCCTGCGCCGCAATAGTGATAATCGTAGGTCAGATCAGCCGCTTCGCCAACAAGCGAAATCTTGAAATCACCCGCAAGCCATCTTTTACGAATACGCGCATTGAGAACAGGCGACTCTTTGCGCGGATTTGAGCCGATGATCAAAAGTCCATCTGCTTCTTCTATGCCCGCTATCGTCGCGTTGAAGAGATAAGCCGCCCGTCCAGCTTTTGCGTCTAGTTTTGCGCCGTCCTGCCGACAATCCAGATGCGGAGTTCCAAGCTGTTCAGCTAATAATTTAAGCGCGAAGATTTCCTCCGCAGCAGCAAGATCGCCAACCAAGGCGCCAATTCGCGCAGCTGGCGTTGCTTTCGTTTTAGCGGCGACAAGCGAAAGAGCTTCAGACCAATTCGCCGGACGTAAGCGCCCATTTTCGCGAACATAAGGCCGATCAAGGCGCTGTGTTTTCAAGCCATCAACAATTTGACGAGTCTTATCGGAGATCCACTCTTCATTCACCAAATCATTAACGCGCGGCAGAATACGAATGACTTCACGGCCGCGAGAGTCGACGCGGATATTGGAGCCTAACGCGTCCATAACGTCGATTGTCTCAGTTTTTTGATATTCCCAAGGTCGGGCGTCGCGCCTTCAAGATAGGTCGTGATTTCCATATCTTCGCCACGACCTATCGCGCCCATATCGCTGGTGCCTGCGACTTCCGCCGTAAAGCGAACGCAACGCGTGCAATGAATGCAACGCGTCATCTCAGTCTTAACGAGCGGTCCGATAAATTTATCTTCTACCGCGCGTTTATTCTCGTGATAGCGCGAAGAGTCGCCGCCAAAGACCAAAGCTTGATCTTGCAAATCGCACTCGCCGCCCTGATCGCAGATGGGACAATCGAGCGGATGATTCAGCAGCAAAAACTCCATCACCCCTTCACGAGCTTTTTTCACCATAGGCGACTTCGTAAAGACTTCTGGCGGGGCGCCATTTGGGCCAGGACGCAGATCTTTTACCGACATAGCGCAGGAAGCCTGCGGTTTTGGCGGCCCGCCCTTAACCTCAACAAGACACATGCGGCAGTTGCCGGCGATTGATAAGCGCTCATGGTAGCAAAAGCGCGGCACTTCTGCGCCCGCTTCTTCACAAGCCTGGAGAAGATTAAACTCTCCAGGCACATCTACTTCCACGCCATCGACGAGGATTTTAGTCACTTTTGTGTCTCCGCAGTATCGCCGCCGCTACGCTTCATCATTTAATTTATCATTCCGCAGCCACACGCACCGGATCTGAATGCGGATTGGCGGTATATTGATCGATGCGTTGTTCAATCACATCGCGAAAATGGGTGATTAATCCCTGAACAGGCCATGCAGCCGCATCGCCAAGGGCGCAAATCGTGTGGCCCTCAATTTGTTTTGATACGTCAAACAACATATCGATTTCTTTTTTCTGCGCGCGTCCTTCAACCATCCGCTGCATGACGCGCCACATCCACCCCGTGCCTTCCCGGCAAGGCGTGCATTGGCCACAGCTTTCATGCTTGTAGAAATAGGATAGCCGCGCAATCGCGCGAATGATGTCTGTGGATTTATCCATGACAATGACAGCGGCTGTACCCAGCCCTGAACCCAATTTTGACAGACTGTCAAAATCCATCGGACAATCGATAATCTCATGCGCTGGCAAACACCGCACGGATGATCCGCCAGGAATAACCGCAAGCAAATTATCCCAACCGCCACGCACGCCGCCGCAATGCGCATCGATAAGCTCACGAAATGAAATCGACATCGCTTCTTCGATATTGCACGGAGTATTTACATGGCCAGAAATACAAAACAACTTTGTACCAGCGTTGTTGGGACGTCCAATACCAGCAAACCAAGCTGCGCCACGACGCAATATTGTCGGAACAACGGCAATTGACTCAACGTTATTCACCGTCGTTGGACAGCCATAAAGTCCGACATTCGCCGGGAATGGCGGCTTTAGACGCGGCATGCCTTTTTTGCCCTCGAGGCTTTCAATTAGCGCGGTTTCTTCGCCGCAAATATAAGCGCCGGCCCCATGATGGACATAAAGGTCAAAAGGATAGCCATGACTATTATTTTTGCCGATGAGATTGGCTGCGTAAGCCTCATCGACCGCAGCTTGTAATGCTTCACGCTCGGCAATGAATTCTCCACGCACATAAATATAGCAAGCATGCGCGCCCATGGCGAAGCTGGCGATCATCGCGCCTTCAACAAGCGTATGCGGATCATTCCGCATGATCTCGCGATCCTTACACGTGCCTGGCTCTGACTCATCTGCGTTGATCACAAGATAATGTGGGCGTTGCGGATCAATTTCCTTTGGCATGAAGGACCATTTCATGCCGGTCGAGAAGCCAGCGCCCCCGCGCCCACGGAGGCCAGAAGCCTTAACCTCTTCAATGATCCTCTCGCGGCCAAGCGCCAATAGAGCTTTCGTATTATCCCATTGCCCACGCTTTTTTGCGCCGGCAAGAGAGCGGTCGCCAAGACCATAAAGATTTGTAAAAATGCGATCTGAATCGGAGAGCATTGTTCTTTCTTCCCCTCCGCTTACTTCGCGCCGTAGAGCGACGTGAGACTTGTTAGTTTACCTGCGGGCTCAGAGGACACTCGCCCTGTTTGAGATCCTATTTTGACTGCGCGTCCCGCCGCTAGATCGTCAAGCAGTTTCTCAAAATTCTGCGGCGTGAGATCTTCGAAGAAATCATCATTGATCTGCACCATTGGCGCATTACAGCAAGCGCCAAGACACTCAACTTCGAGCCAGGAGAATAAGCCGTCTGCAGTTACTTTGCGTTGCGGTCCAACGCGGCGCTCAAGAACTTTGATTAAATCATCAGAACCGCACAACATACACGGCGTCGTTCCGCACAGTTGGATATAATATTTTCCAACCGGCTCTAAATTAAACATCGTGTAGAATGTCGCCACTTCGAGCACGCGTATTTTTGGCATGCCAAGAATTTCAGCAACCTTCTCAATCGCCTTTTGCGGCAACCAGTAATTATTTTGTTTTTGCGCCTGCCATAGGGCGGGCACGACGGCCGACGCCTGACGTCCATCAGGATATTTAGCGATTTGCTTATCGAGCCAGGCTTTATTCTCAGGCGTGAAGTCGAAACTATCGGGCTGGTTCTCAGCTAAACGACGCACTGACATTAGCGATCAACCTCCCCAAAGACGATATCCAGCGACCCTAGGATGGCCGACACGTCGGCAAGCATGTGATCCTTGCAGAGAAAGTCCATCGCTGAGAGATGCGCAAAGCCTGGCGCGCGTATTTTGCACCGATAGGGCTTATCGCCGCCATCTGACACGAGATAAACGCCGAATTCTCCCTTTGGCGCCTCTACCGCGGCGTAGACTTCGCCTGCTGGCACGTGAAAGCCTTCAGTGAAAAGCTTAAAGTGATGAATAAGCGCCTCCATCGACCGCTTCATCTCGGGTCGGGTCGGCTGCGTGATTTTGTGATTTTGCGTCAAGACAGGCCCACGGCCATCAGCGCGCAAGAGCTTCTCGACACATTGGCGCATGATCGATGTGGATTGGCGCATTTCTTCCATTCTGATGACAGCGCGATCATAACAATCACCATGCTTGCCAACAGGAATATCAAAATCCATCTCTTCGTAACATTCGTAGGGTTGCGATTTACGCAAATCCCACGCTGCGCCCGACCCTCGCACCATGACGCCAGAAAATCCCCACTTCCATGCGTCTTCTAATGAGATCACGCCAATATCAACATTACGTTGTTTAAAAATTCTATTGCCAATAAAGAGCTCTTCTAAGTCGTCGCAGACTTTCAAGAAAGGATCGCAAAAGGCGCCAATATCTTCCACCAATTGATCGGGAAGATCGCGTCCAACGCCGCCTGGGCGGAAATAATTGGCGTGCATACGCGCACCGCAAGCGCGCTCATAAAACACCATCAGCTTCTCGCGTTCCTCATACCCCCATAGAGGTGGCGTCAATGCGCCAACGTCCATAGCTTGTGAGGTCACATTGAGAAGGTGCGAAAGCAAGCGACCGATTTCCGCGTAGAGCACGCGAATAAGTTGGGCGCGACGTGGAACTTGAACGTCCAGCAAGCGCTCTATCGCGATGCAAAAGGCATGCTCCTGATTCATCGGCGCGCAATAGTCCAGCCGATCAAAATAAGGAACATTTTGTAAATAGGTCCGCGACTCCATCAGCTTTTCAGTGCCGCGATGAAGAAAGCCAATATGCGGATCGACCCGCTCGACAACTTCGCCGTCGAGCTCGAGAATTAGTCTCAACACGCCATGAGCCGCAGGATGCTGCGGACCGAAGTTGATATTAAAATTACGCTGGCCCTGCGGGGCTGCCGGAAGTTCGTTCATTGGTGACGCGCTCACTTGCTCGCCTTCTCATCGCCAGGAAGATCGTAGGACACTGCTTCCCAGGGCGAAAGGAAATCGAAATTTCGATACTCTTGCGTTAGCTTAACTGGTTCATAAACCACACGTTTTTGTTCATCATCGTAGCGCACTTCGACAAAACCGCTCATCGGGAAGTCTTTGCGCAGTGGATGACCGTCAAAACCATAATCCGTCATAATGCGACGAAGATCCGGATGATGAGAAAAGATGACGCCAAAGAGATCGTATGTCTCTCGCTCGTACCAATCCGCGCCTGGAAATAGCTCAACAAGAGAAGCAACAGGCGTTTCTTCAGAAGCGCTCGTCTTTATGCGAATGCGGCGATTATGCTTTGGCGATTGCAAATGAGCGACAACATCAAAACGTTCTGCGCGTTCCGGATAATCCGCAGCGGTCACATCAATAAAATTAATGAAGTCACAGTCTGCATCCGTTTGCAGATACGCCGCCGCATCGCGCCAGTGCTCGCGTGCAATTGTCAGTGTCAATTCGCCAAAGGCGACTTTCACATCTGTGACTGCGCCTGGGAGCGCGCCGCTGATCCGAGCGCCGAGCGCCTCGAGTTCCCCACTCATTCACTATCCCTTTGCAAAGCTACTTTGCAGCAAATGTTTTATTGACCTAACGCTCGATTGTGCCGGTTCGCCGGATTTTCTTTTGCAACATCAACATTCCATAGACCAGCGCTTCAGCGGAAGGCGGGCAACCAGGAACATAAATATCAACTGGTATGACGCGATCGCAGCCGCGCACGACTGAATATGAATAGTGGTAATAACCACCGCCATTCGCGCAGGAGCCCATGGAGATGACGTAACGCGGCTCAGGCATTTGGTCATAAACTTTGCGTAAGGCGGGCGCCATTTTGTTAGTCAATGTTCCAGCGATGATGATGCAATCGGATTGGCGCGGGGAAGCGCGCGGCGCAAAACCAAAACGCTCAAGATCATAGCGCGGCATTGCCGCTTGAATCATCTCAACAGCGCAACAGGCAAGACCAAAAGTCATCCACATCAGCGAGCCCGTTCGCGCCCAATTGATGACGTCGTCCGTGGCTGTGACAAAGAAGCCCTTGTCCGCAAGTTCATTATTGATTTCCAGGAAAAACGGATCATCCGAACCGACCGGCTTGCCGGTGCGTGGGTCAATCAGCCCCGTTGCCTGCGGCGCAACAAGCGCACCGCCTTGATTGGCGATCAATCCCATTCTAGCGCTCCCTTACGCCACAAATAGACAAAGCCTATCGCAAGCTCGCCTAGAAAAATCATCATACCCCAAAAACCAAACAAGCCGACTTCTTTAAATGCGACCGCCCATGGAAACAGAAAGGCGACTTCTAAGTCGAAAATGATGAACAATAAGGACACAAGATAAAAACGCACATCAAACTTCATGCGCGAGTCATTGAAGGGATTAAAGCCGCACTCATAGGCAGAGAGCTTCTCTGGATCTGGCGCTTTAAAGGCGAGTAGAAACGGCGCAACAAGCAATGCGCCAGAAATAATCGCTGACAGGGCGATAAAGATGATAATTGGCAGATAATGTTCAAGCAGCATCGGCATGGGTCGTCTCCGGTCACTCCGACGATTAACGCGGCGGGGGCCGCGGTCGTGATAACCTGGCTCCAAGCCGCGCGTTCCGTAACAAAGGCGCCTTGCCAAAGCAAGAGACAAGCCGGTTATTCGATGGTCTTTGGCTAATTTATAACCAGAGATCGCAGGTCAGGCGGAGTTGGCGCGCATTAAGCAAGACAGGCGAGCAAAAGCGCCGCAGCGCGGAAGTCGCCATACCTATTTTCCCGCCGCGCCAAGGCCTCGCGGTCCTCGCCCCAAACGCCCATTTGAAAATCCTCATCAAGATTGGCCGCTATCCAAGCGGCGTCAACAGATAGGAAGTCATGCGCCAGGGCTAAGGCCAAGGCCAATGAACCGCTTATTACAGTCAATTCATACATTGCCGTCAGCCGAAAAGGCGCGCTGGCGCCACGCTTCACGGTTTCTTGCACCGCCGAGTTCAGGGCCGCGAGCGCCTCAGAGCTTTGATCGACGAATGTTACGCCTGCTGCAAGACTCAGCCTCGCTCCCAGTCGATCTTTGATGAAAGCCAGGATCGGGTCCCAGACGGCTGCCTGGCGACGGGCTAGGGTTTCTGGCTCCTCGACGCGATAACAAATGAGGTCTGAGGCGGCATAACGCATTAATTCCGTTATAACCTCCGCCTCCTGTGACGCTACGCCATCAAGGGCTGTGTTGGTCAAACGGGTTAGCGGCATAGCGGCGGGGTTAATCGTAGATGTCTGAGCCGCCCATTCAAACGCCAAATGCTCCGCAAGCAACCGAGTAGGCGCGATCACGCGTTGCTTTTGCGGTGTATAGACGGGCCGAGCATCGAGTAAAATCCCGAAGCCCAGAGCCGTTTCGTCAACTGTCACCTGCTCGTAAAATCGCTTGGGCAAAGGTCGAACGGGTCCACGCGCCGAGATCTGCGGATCGCGCTCGCCGCCCAGTGCAAATAAATCAGTTTCCAAGCCGGACGGCGGATTAGGCACACCCCCCCCTTTGCGCGCTCAACTCAAGCGTCTGGCGCGCTGTCAATTGGATCATAGCGATCAACGTTAAACCCAAAGAGATCCCATGTTTTTTTCATATGCTCAGGTAGCGGCGCAGTCACGTCTAACACGCCGCCTTTTGGATGCGGCAAAACCAAGCGGCGCGCTAAAAGGTGGAGTTTACGATCCAATTGTTCTGGCAAGGCGCGCAGCGGATCGCGTCGACGCACATCATCTTGCGGCCGATGTCCATATTTTGGATCGCCAAAAATTGGATGGCCGATCGCTTCTGCATGCGCGCGAAGTTGATGCGTGCGCCCTGTCAGCGGCCGCATCGACAACCAAGCGCACCGCGGCGCGCTCTTATCGACCGTTGCGTAATAAGTTAATGAATGTTGCGCGTCCGCATCGCCATGTTTGGCGACCCGCATCCGCTCCAGATCACGCCCCCCGCCGCGGCTCTGTTCCATGCCAACGCCCTTAGACAGATATAAGGATACTCTGCCTTGCGTTGGCTTAGGCGCGCCTTCCACCAAAGCCCAATAGGTTTTTTTCGCCTGCCTTGAGCGAAAGATTTCGCCCAGATCCGCCGCCATACGTCGGCTTTTAGCTATCAACAAAACGCCAGATGTGTCTCGATCAAGCCGATGCACCAGCACAGGCCGGTTAAAGCCCAGACCCATCGCTTCTAGCATTCCATCTATGTGATATTTTGTCCCTGAGCCTCCCTGCACCGCCAGTCCAAACGGCTTATTGAGCACAAGCACATCCTTATCTTCGAATAAGGTCATTTCTTTGAGCGCGCGCGCCTCTTGGGGAGTTTGCCGCCTTACCGCCGGCGCCGCAGGCCCCGCGATCTTGAGGGGGGGCACGCGAATTTTTTGCCCCGCTTCCAAACGCGTTGAGGTTTCAACGCGTTTACCATCGACCCGCACTTCGCCTTTGCGGCAGATTTTCGCCAAATGCGATAGAGCAAGCGAAGGATAATGTCGCTTAAACCAACGATCAACGCGAATGCCAGCCTCATCGTCGCTGACAATTGTGCTTGTCACGCCTTTGGCGCTTGCGCCAGATTGATTAGGGTCAGAGGCTGTTTGGGAAGTGACCGTCATTTGGATTCTAATCCTTGAGGGCGGCGCATCGAATAAGAAAAAACAGGATCCTTATCAACCATCCTTTGGATCCTGTCGATGGCCGCAGCCTTGTCTTGTCACTGAACGCTTTGAAAATAAGAGGGGCTCAAAACGCGCGAGAAAGACGACTTGGAAGCCAAAGCCGCCTCGGTTAATAGTCAGGAACAACGTTCAAGGATACACAATGTCTCAGCGCTCCAATGAAGCTGCGTTATTTGATCGCGCTGCGCTCGATGCGCGGATTGTTTTCGTTTCTGCGGTCTTCCTTTTAGCTTTTGCTTTTATGGCGCTTTTAGATCGCGTCGGCGCGCCGATTAGATTTGTGGGCGCAGCCACGCCATGGTTCACCATCGTAGCGCTCGCGACATTGGGTTTTCTCCTCCACTCTACCCGCGTCTCGGCCTATTATACTGCTGACCGCTGCGTACCTGGAGCTTATGCGGGCTTTGCTAGCGCATCGCTCATGATCGCGCTGTCTTTACCCTTTTCCGCCCGCATTGCAGGACATTCCTGGATGGTCGGCGTGATCGCTGGCGTAATAATTGGAATGGCGACGGCGACGCTTTATCTTGGTCCAATCTTGAGAAAGACTGGGGCTTACTCAATTTCTGGACTATTTGTCGCCCGCTTCAAGGATCAAAAAATCCGACAGGCGCTAGTCGCCGCGGTTGCGATCCCCTCAGCGCTGTTAGCGATGGCGGGAAATCTCATCGCCGTTGAAGCGCTGGCCGATCTCACGGGCGCGTCGCGGCCTTTTTCTGCTTTCGCAATTGGAGCTGCTAGCCTATTTATCGCCGGGCCTGGGGGATTATCCGGGGTGATTTGGGCTAGCGCGGCCGCAGGCGGCGTCGCGCTTTTGGGCTTTGGCTGGCCGATCGCCGCGTTGGAGATTCAAGGCAGCCTCCCAGTTGGTCTTTTGGGCTCTGGTTCTGGCTGGAGCGAAGCCGGCCAATTGCTGGCGAATTGGCAAATTATGCCGCCTAATCTGCTTTTTGGCGTAGAATTCAGCGTGACCGTCGCTATGGCTCTCGGCGTTGCGGCTTTAGCCCCGCTGCTCGCTCCCGCTGTCACCACCGCCAATGTCGCTACCGCCCGTCGCAGCGGCATCGCCGCTATGCTGTGGTCTGGGGTTTTTATCCTGCTGATTTCTTCGGTTATGGCCTCAGCCGCGATCACTTTCGCCAATAGCGTAAAGGATCGCCCCTCAGAGCAGCTGCCCGCAGCGGTTTACGCCGCAAGCGCTAAAGGCTTAATCACAATTTGCAATGACTATGTGGATGGGCCGCTGCAAGCGCAAAAAGCCTGTCTAGATCAAGAGATTAAGCCCGGAACGCCTCTTAAGCCGCAAAATGTGCGGCCTGTAGATAGTAGTTTCCTCATTGGCGTTCTGCCAGAATTAACCGGTTTGGGCGCAGCCGCCTCCGGATTGCTAGCCGCCGCCGTGGTTGGCCTGGGCTTGTCTTTAGCCGCAATGGGTCTCCAGGCCTGTGGCGCTGCTTTAGGACATGACGCGCTTTATCATCTCCGCGGCGATGTTGATTTGAGTAGCCGACGTCTTGCAATCACCCGCCTGGTGCTGATCGTTGTTTCCGCTTTGGCATATGTTATCAGCGTCTTAAACATCTTTGCTGCGGGCGAATTAGTCGCCATGGCGCTGGCCATTTCTTCAGCCTGCGTCGCTCCATCGCTCATCCTCATCTTCTGGTCACGCGCCGGCAATCGGGAAGCGCTGTTTGCGCTCATTGGCGGACTGATTGGATTATTGACTACGCTTTTCCTGGCTGAAGCCCGCCGCCGGGTTGATATCTATGCGCTTACCGGTCTTGCTGGCGCAACCCTTGGACTAGCCGCCGCCCTTGTTTCTGGGCTCAACTCATCTAAGCGCGACCCAGACGCAGAGGCCTTCGTTAAAAATATTCACGAAGACGAAGACCACGTCGTCGCCTTTGAATGAGGCCGACAGCCACAGTCAGGCCCTCTATCGTTCTGCGTGAATTCTGCTATAAGCCCGCCTGCACGGCCCAGTCTCTGGGCCGGCTTCGCTTTTGAGCGACCTCGCTGGACGACATCCCGGCTCTGGCCCTTGAAAGCGGACGACCCCTAGAAATAAGGATCATCGATGTCGATTACTCCTGAGCGCAAACAAGCGCTGATCAAAGATTATTCAACCAAAGCCAATGATACGGGTTCGCCCGAAGTTCAGGTGGCTATTCTTACAGAGCGGATTACCAATCTGACTGAGCATTTCAAAGCGCATGTGAAGGATAATCACTCTCGCCGCGGTTTGCTTAAACTCGTCTCACAACGCCGCCAATTGCTCGATTATGTAAAGGCGCGCGACGAAGCGCGATATAAAACGCTGATCGAGCGTCTCGGCATCCGTCGTTAATCAAAGTTTTCGAGAGCGGCGTGATGAAACGCGCCGCTCTCGTTTTTAAAATGTGTCGCTATCTGGCGCGCATCATAAAAGACCAGCGCTCAAGTCATGGCAGGATCGCCAGACGCTGCGTGGACGTTTCAGTGCGGCCCTTAACACGCAGCTTCTCGCTATCTTGCTCATGATGCGCCGCTGGCGATCATCAGAGAAAGATCAAGAATGTTTCAAATTCATCGCGAAGAAATCGATTGGGCCGGCCGTAAGCTCGTGCTCGAAACCGGCAAGGTTGCACGACAAGCTGATGGCGCCGTTATGGCCAGTTGGGGTGAAACGACAGTACTTGCGACTGTGGTTTCAGCTAAAGCGGCAAAGCCTGGGCAAGACTTCTTTCCCCTGACCGTCAATTATCAGGAAAAGGCTTTCGCAGCCGGCAGGATCCCAGGCGGCTATTTCAAAAGAGAAGGTAGGCCCTCTGAACGCGAAACGCTTGTCTCGCGCTTAATTGATCGTCCTATTCGTCCACTTTTTCCTGACGGCTATCGTAACGATACACAAGTCATTGTTACTGTTTTATCGCACGATCTTGAAAACGATCCTGATATTCTTGCAATGGTCGCCGCCTCAACTGCTCTCACGCTATCGGGCGTTCCATTTATGGGACCCGTTGGCGGCGCCCGCGTTGGACTCATCAATGGAGCTTTAAAACTTAATCCTACAATAGAAGAGATGAAGCTCTCTGAGCTCGATCTTGTTGTCGCAGGCACGCAAGACGCCGTACTCATGGTCGAATCTGAAGCAAAAGAGCTCTCAGAACAAATGATGCTCGAAGCTGTGATGACAGGCCATCGTGGATTTCAGCCAGTAATTGACGCAATTATTCGGCTCGCAGAACGCGCTGCGAAAGATCCCCGCGATCTTGTCATCCCAGACTTAACGGAAGTCTCCGCTGCTGTTGCGCAAATTGCAGAAGCTGAATTGCGCGACGCATATAAAATCACCATCAAGCAAGATCGCTATGCCGCTGTTGACGCAGTGAAAGCCAAGGTGACCGCCGCGCTCTTTCCCGAAGGTGGAGAACCAAAATTTAGTAAAGAAAGCGTCGGTGAAGTTTTCAAAGAACTCCAGGCTAAAGTCGTGCGTTGGAATGTTCTTGACACTGGCGTGCGGATAGACGGCCGCGACGTCAAAACTGTGCGCCCGATTGTCGCTGATGTCGGCGTCTTACCGCGCACCCATGGCTCGGCTTTGTTCACTCGCGGTGAAACGCAAGCGCTTGTCGTGGCGACGCTTGGCACGGGCGAAGATGAACAATTCGTCGACTCGCTTGAGGGCACGTATAAAGAACGCTTCCTGCTGCATTATAATTTTCCTCCCTTCTCGGTCGGCGAAACAGGTCGTATGGGATCGCCTGGCCGTCGTGAAATTGGCCATGGCAAACTTGCCTGGCGCGCGATTAGGCCCATGCTGCCCGCTGCTGGCGAATTTCCATACACTTTGCGCGTTGTCTCTGAGATCACAGAGTCGAATGGCTCGTCATCAATGGCGACTGTGTGCGGCACTTCCCTCGCGCTTATGGACGCTGGCGTGCCAATTAAAGCGCCAACCGCCGGCATCGCCATGGGTCTCATTCTTGAAGGCGAGCGTTTTGCTGTCCTTTCAGACATTCTTGGCGACGAAGATCATCTGGGCGACATGGACTTCAAAGTCGCGGGCACGGCCAATGGCGTGACTTCACTGCAAATGGACATTAAGATTGCAGGCATTACTGAAGAAATCATGCGCGTCGCGTTAGCCCAAGCGCGCGACGGGCGTCTTCACATCCTCAATGAAATGTCGAAAGCTATTACCTCATCTCGCGCTGAGCTTGGCGAATTTGCGCCGCGAATTGAAACTTTGAAAATCCCAACGGACAAAATTCGTGACGTGATTGGGTCAGGCGGAAAAGTTATTCGTGAGATTGTCGAAAAGACGGGCGCAAAAATTAACATTGAGGATGACGGCACAGTCAAAGTCGCTTCCTCTGACGGCAATTCCATCAAAGCCGCCATTAATTGGATTAAATCAATCGCCTCTGACCCGGAAGTTGGCGCAATATATGAAGGAACAGTGGTAAAAACTGCTGACTTCGGCGCCTTCGTCAATTTCTTTGGCGCGAAAGATGGCCTTGTGCACATCTCTCAACTGGCAAAACAACGCGTGAATAAAACAACCGATATCGTTAAGGAAGGCGACCGCGTCAAAGTCAAACTACTTGGCTTTGATGATCGCGGTAAAGTGCGCCTATCGATGCGCGTTGTTGATCAGGAAACAGGCGAAGATTTAGAAGCTAAAGAAAAATCTGAACTCGCGGATGGCGCAGAAGCCTAAATTTCCAAACTCGTAATAAAATCATAAGTCGCCAGATTCTCTCTGGCGACTTTTTTTATGATCCAAGCTTAAAGCGAGGAGTCCAAAGGACCCGGTCCATTAAAAAGCGCAATTACTATAAAATTTTTTTTATCTCTTCATCGAGTAAAGAACTGGCGATTTCGTCAATTTTCCCTTGACGAAGCCAAATTAAAAAACATCGAATAATTTTTCCTGGATATAGAGATTGAATCGCGGCGCGGTAGAGCGCTATCTGGCGCAGATGTATTTCCGAAAAAGAATCTATAGTTCGGTCCGTTTTGAAGTCTGCAATCCATATCTCATTTTCTACCTGCGCCAATCGATCAATTCTACCGCGCACAACTTTCCCCGCAGCAAGCGTCGCCGCCACATCTACTTCGGCTAATGAATTCTCTCCGAAAAGATTATGCGCCTGAGGATCATCAAGTAACTCCAACACAGAGGATAAAATCTCTGTTTGCGTCTCAATATCTAGATCAGACGCGCGGCGTTGGAGAATTTTCTCTCCATGGGTCTGACGCCGCTCATGCTGAACATCAGGTAAATACTGTAAGAGCTCATGAGACAATGCGCCAACCAATAAGGCCCGTTTCCGCCTTTCATCTAAACCGCTGACGCAGAGCAGCTCTAGATTTTCTGGTCTTGAGGGGAAAAGCGTTTTATTTTTTTCACTCTCAGGCGGCGGCGGCGTAAGCGCAAATTTAGGAATTACTTCTCGCTCGCGGGTAATTATTTTCTGCTCTATGGTCTTGTGTCTTGGGAGCTCGCCAAAGCTAAGTATCTGTTGGTCGGCTTGAAGGGGATCGCTGCGTTCGATGCAGAGCGGAGATAGGGCGGAGAGGAGCGATAAATACCAGCATCCTTCAGCAGGACCGTTTCGCCCGTGGAATCCTGAAATATATAAGCGCTCTTCAGCCCGCGTAAGAGCGACATAAAGAAGACGCTGATGTTCCGCGCGCTCAGCCTTACGGTAGACTTCACGCGCGATTGTTACTTGTTTCGGATCGCTATCTTTACCTCTTGACCATATAAGCAACGAGCGATTCTTGGAGTTTAAGGTAAAAAGACTGGGGTCGTGCTTGCCCGAAGGCGCCCCACAGGTATCGGGCAGAAAAACAATCTTAGCTTCAAGTCCTTTGGCGGCATGCACTGTCATGACGCGCACGGCATTTTGCACCGACTCCAAATCCCGCTTAATGGATAGATCAAGAGATTGAACCATTGAGAGAAACTTGGCTAAAGAAGCTGATTGCGATCGCTCAAAAGTCAAAGCAAGAGAGAGAAATTCATCTATGACATCATTCGCCTCAATCCCCAGACGGGCGATTAAAGACGCCCGATATCCCTGGCTAGCGAGAATATGACTATAAAATTCAAAGGGACCGCTCTGTTGCGCCGCTTTGCGCCAAAGCTCAATTCTTTCGACCGCCTTTTTATGATGTGTCGCCTGAGATGCGCTTAAGGCGTTAAATAATGATCCCGTACGATCTGGAGCTAATAAAATAAGGTCCGCATCATCAAATCCAATAAAAGGAGATTTCAATAAACCAGCAAGCATCAGATCATCATCAACAAGTAAGGCGACGCGTCCGAGCGTTATGAGATCAATAACAGCTATATGATGAATAAGGTCTAATCGATCCGCTCCTGCGACAGGAATATGTTGTATCTTCAACGCACGGATCATAGCCTCAAAAAAAGCGCTGCGCTGCCTGACAAGAATTAATATATCGCTTGCATTAACCGCTCTTCTTTGTCCGTTTTCTTCAACCGTTTCGCCGCTATTGACATCCAATATTTTTTTAATTTTTGCCGCAATTTTTTCCGCCAAGCGTTCAGCTGGGTCGTCGCGTTCTGGAGCGTCGACGGGTAACCGCCAATCCTGTGGCTCCTGCGTCCCTGCTTTTCCAATCAGCGGCCAAATTTCAACAAGCGCAGGCACATCAGCTTTTACCGCCTCATGCGTCAATGTCTCGTCAGCAGTAAGCCCTAAACCTTGCTCATTATCTCCGTTAGAAAACACTGTATCTACGGCGCTCAATATGCCAGGAGCGGAACGAAAAGACTGATGTAAGGCGATTTGATCAAAGTTGAGGTCAGCATTCTTAAATCTTTGTTCAAGCAGGCGACGCATTTCTTGAAACTTATCTGGCGCAGCGCCTTGAAAAGAAAAAATCGACTGCTTTTCGTCTCCTACCGCAAAGAAACTCCGCTCCACTGAACGTGCGCTTACGCCAGAACAAAACTCATCGGCGATCGCGGTTAAAATATCCCACTGCGCTGCGCTTGTATCCTGAGCTTCATCAAGCAGAATATGATCAATTTGCGAATCGAGCTTATAAATTACCCATGATGGACTGGAGCAGCTTAACAAGCGTCGCGTACGTTCGATTAAATCATCATAATCAAGTAAATTCTGAGACCGCTTTAATTGCTGATAATGATCCAACATCGATCGACCAAGAGCAATTAATGAACGGGAACGTTCAATCAGCGCAGCTGCTTTACGTTTATTGATAAGTCGATCGAGACGATCGCGCTCCGACTCAAGTCGCGCCAAAAGACCAGGATGCAGCTCACTCAGTTTTTTACTGATGATCGCCGCGCGAGAGCCTATGCCTCTTGGCGCGCCTTCCTTGGTGAAAAAAACAGAAAGATATAAATCAAGACATAACGGCGCTTCTCTATGCGCAAAAGCTTCTCGCAGCGCCAGGCCAAGTTTTTTGTCATTGAGCCCGCCAGCCTCAAGTTGGTCGGCAAGAAGAGACCATTGTGCGGGTTCTTCCCCGCCAAAGATCATTTCCTGATCAATTTTTTCTAAGTTGTCTTCTCGAGTTAGACCAAAATATTTTTGTAATTCGTTATAATAATTTTCAAAGTCATCGGTGTCTAAAATAAGTTCTCGATTAAATAACAGCTCGCTGCAAATCGTCTCAAAGTTTCCCGCCCCAATCTCACGGGAAATTTGTTCGAATGCTGGATTTAAAGCGCTTGATTTTGAAATTGCTTGTTGAATAATAAGTTTTTTTGCACGCTCTAAAAGATCAGATCGCAATACGTCGTCCACAACAGAAAAACCTGCTGGAACATTCGCCTCAAACGGGAAAAGATGTAAAATTCTTTCGCAGAAAGCATGGATTGTTTGTATTTTTAATCCACCAGGAGTCTCCACGGCCCGCGCAAAAAGCTGTCGGGCAAATACAAGATCTTTTTTTGATGGACGAGATGCGCCAGTCGCCTCGATAACCTCAACAAGTTCGACATCGTCTAAAAGAACCCATTTTGCTAGATTATCATAGACACGCGCGGACATATTTGCCGCTGCCGCTTTTGTGTAAGTCAAACATAAAATATGCGAAGGCGGCACGCCGTTAAGCAATAAGCGTAAAACTCGTTGGGCGAGAACATATGTTTTCCCAGAGCCGGCATGAGCTGAAACCCAGATCGACCGCGACGGATCTGCTGCGATTCGTTGTTTCTTTAGAGTTAACGAGGGAATTGGACGATCTATCATCCTTCTTCTCCGCCACTGCGCGACCATTCAAGGACGCGGGCGAGATAATCATAATCGCCAATATCGGAGTTTAGAAAAGCATATGGACGCGAGAGATAGGGCGTCGCCTCATCTCTAAATTGGGTCAGTAGATTGATAACTTCCTCACGATGACGCGCAACAATTGCTGCAAAATCTGTCTGATCCTTCCACTCAAGCCACTGTATTCTTCCGCCTGATTTTAGCCCAATATAGGCGGCGCGAGAGACGCATTTATATCCAACTTCCTTAAAAGCGCCCGCCTCAACCATCGCTGCCTCTAAAGTCAGCTGCGGCGACCACCCCGCTTTTACTTGAGCATTAGTTGGCACGCGACCTGTTTTATAATCATAGACGCAAGCGATGTTATCCTGATCGACTTCTATACGATCTGCTTGAGCTGTAATCGTAAAGTCGCTTCCATCTTTAAGTTTAAAGCGCCAAATCCCATTAATTTCTTGAAAAATAGATATTGTCTGTTTGCGTCTATCACTTTCAAACTTAAAAAAATAGTCAAGGCCTGCAGTGAGACGCGGCCAAGTAAATCCTACAAATTCTGGATCTTCAAAAAATTCCGCTAACTCTCCTTTAGCGATTTCTATAAGCTCTGAATACATGCGCTCTGTTAAACGGCACTGCGGATAAAGATGAATGAATTTCGAGATAGCTATATGGATAAACGTTCCAATTTCGCGCGCGCCTAGCTTTGCGCCTAGAGGGGCTAAGGGCTTTAATTTGAGAATAGACTCTGCATAAACCGCGTAAGGATCGCGCCGCAATTGTTCGATACGAGTAACGCTTAATTGCGTTGGACGCAATGAAAGAGGCGGCTTTGGGCGCGGTTGCTCTAGGGAGATCAACATTTCAGGGTCATCTAGACGCAGCGCAATGTCTTGCATCTTAACCCCCCGCTCTCGACAAGCGTCAAATGCTTCTCCTGACAGCGCCTTTATTCTTGTTATAAAGCGCGAAGCGACAGTTGGCGATCCATTCCTTTTCAAAGCGCGTGACAACACAACATTAGTCGCGCCAAGCGCCATCATGAAATCATGCGCGCTTTGACCAATCCGCCTCTCAGGCGAACTCATAGCTAATTGTTGTCGCATTGAACGATTGAGGAAAACGCCAGTTTCGATTTGTGGCGGCCAAACCCCTTCATCAAGCCCAGCCAACAAGACTAAATCAGCGTCAATCAACCGCGCTTCAAGCGGTCCTAGGATTTGTAATCTTGGATGGGAATTATTTTTTACGCGAAATATTGTTTCATGGGCAATGCTTTGAAAAATCACTCGATAATTCGCCGCGCCTATCGGATTTAACGCCTCAATCTCTATGAGTTGGTCGAAAATCTTTTCAAGAAGCTCAATTTCTTCATATTCATCATAGTTCGCGTTAGCAATTAAAGCATGAAAAATCTCCTTGTGGATCTTGGCGCAGACGCTCAATGGACTTTGATCTGACAGAGTTATCCCATGAGCAAAGATAGCTTGCAGTTTTAAGAAGATTTCTTGAATATTTCTCCATTGTTTTTCATCAATACGCTGGGCTGCTGGATAGGAGTATTGAGATGCAGCGCGTTGTTGGGCTAATCCAATATGCTCAAGCCAATTATTATTATTGCTCTTTTTTATTCTTAAGACAGCAATCTCGATTAAAGGACGCAGTCTCTCTATTTCCTCGCGCATCATCCCCAGAGTGAACAATTCATGAGTCAAGAGCGCTGAAATATTAAGTTCTGTCAGGCCTTCAGAAAAAATATCGCAAATTAATGTCGATAGCGCCCCAACAGGGGTTAACGCAAAGACGACACCGCCAGAGTCATCTATAGCTATATTATAGCGTTGAAGATCTTGCGCTACTCGGCGCGCAATATTTCGATCTGGAGTAATTAACAAAGCTGTCTTGTCAGGTTGATCGAGGACCTCGCGCATGAACAGCGCCAAAGTTAAGGACTCCAGCCGCTCATCTGGCGCTTCAACATAGCTAATTCCCGCTAATCCAGTCTGAAAAAGCTTATGTGCGTCTTTGCAAAATTCTCCCCAATCCGCCGTTTGCGTCGCTGACGCCATCGCGACAGAAATAATACGTCGACGCGCAAAGAGCTCAGTGGTTAATTCGCCAATTTCATTAATCTCGTCACGCGCTACGCCCATCTGTTCAAGTAATCTTTTGAGCATGATTTGCGGATGGCTATAACTTGTCTCATCTTCCGCCCGACCTAGACAAGCCCAGGCTGCTTCACTCATTTCCTGATCTAACCCCGGTAAAACAACAGCCCCATTCTCTAACAGAGAGATGGCGGTCAACAGCCGGGTCGTTGCTGGCTGCGCGCCAGTTGATCCAATTGCAATGATCGGCGTTGGAGATTTATCTGTTTCTAGTAATAGCGCCTGAGCTTCTGTTATTTTTTTTCGTCGATCAGAATCGTCCATTAACTGCCGATGAGCAAGAATTTTTGGCCATTGCGTTAAGGCAATATCGAGAAATCGCGTCGTTATAGACCAGTAGGGATCAAAATTATCATCAACAATTTTTTTTAAAAACTGTGGATCAATATCTTCAATATTAAATTCATCGATTAAACTGGCAAGCTCTCGCGCTAACAAATAAGCCGCCGAAGGCGTAGAAGTTACAAGAAAAGGCTCCTGGAGGTCATAGCTCATCTGTCCTTCTTGCGATATTGAGACAATTGCATGCTTAAAAGATTGAGACCAGGCAAGAATGAGTTCAGCTAGAATGAAACGCCGCTCTAATTCGCCGATTGAAGCGGGGTAAAGTTCAAAACTATTCTCTACATCAATCGAAAAGAGCTCCTGTGAAGCAGGCTCATTGAGTCTGCCAAGTGGAAGTATTTGTGGAAGAAGCAAAGCAGAACCAAAATGATTTTGCTCAAATTCAACTTTTAAAGCTTGAGCGGCCCGTCGCGTTGGAACATATATTTTTGTCTTTGCAATCGAAAAAGGCGAAGACATATGGGAAATAGAGGGGAGGATATGACCAGCGAGAAAAGCTCTAACAAAGTTTTTTAAGAAAGGCGCGCCGGGAGCGATAGTGAAAAGATTTCGCCTTAATATCGAACGTGTCATTTTTCGTAAGCCGCGATCGCCCTCTCAGCTTCTTCTATCGCCTCAATAGACCCAACATGCAACCATAGACCCTGAGAAACCACGCCATAAAGCCTGCCAGCTGCGCCAGCTGCAAATAAATAAGGCGATAATTTAATTACATCTTCCGTCGCGTCGAAAAAGAGCTCTGGTTTTATTAAAGCCACTCCGGAGTAGACATATGATTTTGGTCCCTCTGGCCGAAGCAGACGACCATCAGGCGCAAGATCAAAATCCCCCTGCCAATCAACGCCAACGCTTTCCTTTGTCTGCGACAGCAACATAGCAATATCCATTTTTTCTGGATTCCACGCCTGCGCCAATAGCAATAGATTCGACTGTCTTGCGCCATACCAAAAGGCGTCCGTATTACACATATAAAATGGCTCAGACCCGATAAGCGGTAAAGCCTTGCGGATACCGCCTGCCTGATCCAACAATAAGGAGCGTTCGTCAGAAATGATGATCCGCGGATTTTGACGACGCTCAAGATGTTCCTCAACCTGGTCTGCAAGATGATGAACATTAACAATTGCCGTCTTAACGCCAATCTCAGCTAAAGCGTCAAGGGTCCGATCAATTAAAGTTTGCCCCTGTACCTGCACTAAGGGCTTGGGCACATGATTGGTTAAGGGCCGCATACGCGTGCCTAATCCTGCGGCAAACACCATAGCGATTTCTGGAATTAGCGCTGACACCGGGGACTCATTCATTTGAAAATAACGTGGGGATATTCGTCGCGTACCAGGCCTTGATTTCCTCAAGCGCAGGATGCCGTAAAGATTTCTTCAAATAGGCTTCAATACGCGGAAGATGGGCAAGGTAATGCGGTTTGCCATCACGACGATTAAGCCGCGCAAAAATGCCCAGAATCTTCGTATTTCGCTGCGCTGCTAAAATAGAATATGAGCGCGCGAATTCCGCCATATTAAACTGCGGATCCTTTTCTCGACGGAGATTCGCGTAATGAGCTAAAAGTCTTAGCTCAAAAGCATCAGCAATCGTTACACGCGCGTCTTGTCCCAAAGAGGCTAAATCATACGCTGGATTACCCAGGACACAATCTTGAAAATCAATAATCCCAATACGTTCTATGCCTTCCCGTGATTCTAGCCAAATTAAATTCGGCGAATGATAATCCCGCAGCGTCCAAGTTGGCGACGCATGCGTAATATTCATGAGCGCTTGACGCCAGAGATTAATAAAATTTGCGCGCGCTCCAGAAGCTACGCTTACATTTACGTGGTCAACATACCAATCTAGGAGCAACTCGACTTCTATTAATAAGGCGTCAAGATCATAGGGCGGGATGTGATAATATCGTCCTTCCTCAACTTTTAACGCCTCTGGCAAAGACTGCCCGTGCAGAGCGGCAAGAACTGCCGCCGCCTCTAAATAACGAGCTAAAATTGGACCCGCATCATCCACAATGCCGATCCTTCCCAGATCCTCAACAAGTAAAATACCGCTCTCTAGATCAGAAGCGTAAATTTCTGGCGCTGAAAATCCCCGCTCACGCAAGCCTTGTGCGATCGCCACAAAAGGAGTCACATTTTCAGCTAACCGGGCAATCTGACTATAAGATTTTCCATATCGAATTGGCGGCCCGTCTGGACGCTGCGGGGATATCATTAAGATTGCTTTTGCGCCGTCTTTGTTTTCCAATGTTTCATAGGCGCGGGTAGACGCATCGCCTTGTAGAAAACTGCGATGCGCTTGAGCCCAGCCGGATTGGCGCAATAATTCTCGGATAGACTTAAATGGCGCAAGACGCGCGGCAAAATCGCCATAAGCTGTAATCATAACTCGGCGCTCATTTGGATTATCTGTCTGACCAAAATTAAGCGCGATCTCTAAACGATCTTTCGGTAGGGCCTGTGGAATACGCTCGGCCCATTCCACCAAAGCTAGCGCATCTTCTATTGTTTCGTCCCAACCAAGACCAACCAGGTCCTGCAAAGAATTCACCCGATAAAAATCCGCATGTACTAGTCGTTGCCGCTCAACTTCATAGATCTGCATCAAAGTGAATGTTGGACTTGGCACCTCTATTTTAGGGTCGTTGAAAAATTCACATATCAACGCCCGCGCAAAAGTTGTTTTGCCAACGCCGAGATCGCCTGTTAGGGCGATAAAATCTCCACATTGCGCGAATGCAGAAATTTCATGCGCAAGCGCAATGAGCTCTTCTTCATGAGCGACATCAATCTGCCAAACAACCGTCGCCTTATCATTATTTTGCGTCATTATGCGCCTCTTTGATTGACGATCTGCGTTGTCTGATCAAGAGCTAAAGACGCTGGAAACACACAAGTTACTGTTGTGCCTTCTCCTGGGGCAGAATCTACAAAGACCTTACCGCCATGAAGCTCCATGAAGGCGCGCACAATTGAAAGCCCCAAGCCAACACCACGATGCCGCGAGCCATTCGTGTAGGACTCGAAACGATCGAATATCTTATCTAACACATCCGGAGAGATCCCGCGGCCGCAGTCTGTAACCTTAAAGATCACCTCGCCATTGCGGCGAAAAGCCGCCAATGTGACAGTTTGCCCCGCACTGGAGAAGCCTATGGCGTTAGAAAGCAAATTAAAAAGAATCTGCCTCAACCGTTTGGCGTCAGCTCTAAAGCTGCCAACATTATCCATAGCCACAATCTGCACATCTATGGAATTCTCTGCAAGGCGATCTTGAACGCCCTCTATCGCTGCGCGCATTGCTTGCTCGACATCGATATTAGACAATTCCAAATCCATCGCATCTTTATCAATTGTCGCAAGGTCCAAAATATCATCAACAATTGCCAAAAGCGCGGCTGAGGATTTACTCACATAGCCTAAATATTCAATCTGCTTAGAATTCAATGGACCCGTGGCTTGCTCGTTTAATAAATGAACAAAGCCATTAATATTATTTAAAGGCGATCTTAATTCATAAGATACATGTTGGATAAAATCATTTCTAAGATTTTCTGCAGCCAACAAGGCCTTATTGCGCTCAGAGAGCGCGCGTTCTGCATTGACATTCGCCGTAACGTCAACAAAGGTCAGCAAGGCCGCTCCATCAAGAAGCGACTGCGCAGTGCAGTCTAGTATGACATTATCATTTCGCTCGATTCTTTGCGTAAATCCTTCACGCAATTCGTTTAGTCCAGTAACAAAATGCTTTAAGGCGGCCCAGCCGCTCTCTGCGCCATGTAGCGACTGACACATCTCTATCAATCTATCTATATGCGGCTTTTCTTGCTGAAGCTCAGCAGGCAAGCGCCACAATGTTACAAAAGCGGGATTGCAGAAGCTCAGCCGGCCATCAGAACCAAAAACCGCCACGCCTTCACGCAGAGTCTCTAGCGTTTCACTTTGCGTACGATTTAAGGCGTTAAATCGCGTCTCAAGATCATAGGCTTTAGTTGTATCATCATAAAGATATGTCACGCCCCCCTGAGTATTAGGATGCGCAACCACCTCTATAATCCGACTATCGGGTAGATGCCACGTATAACGCGCGGCTTCTGTTGAACGATAAACGCTAAACATGCGTTCTTTCCAGGAGCGATAATCGCCTTCCACCGGGAGGCGCTGTTTTGCTCGAAGCCAATCCAATAATTCACCGTCTGATGGCTTTTGAACAAGGAAGGCTGCATCAATCTGCCAGAGCTTGGCATAAGCGTCATTATAATAGATCAACCGTCTATCTTGACCAAAAATAGCCACGGCAGTCGGCAAAAGATCCAGCGTTTTTACGTGCGAAAGCATTTGCTGTTGCAAGTCAAAACGCACTAATTCAACCTCATGACGATCAATCGCCATCGCCGCGACCATGTCTCTTGAAACAGCCTGAGTGACATCAAGAGAATGACGCTGACCAGCAACGATAGCCGGAACGCGCGCTTGCCAGATCAATTCCTGTTGCAAAGACGCCGCAGCGAGATCCCGCGCAGGCTGATCCAAGAGCTCTAAGCCTCTTGCTAAAACATCTGTTGGATCCTTGGCTTCGACAGCCGCCGCATAGGCGCTATTAACAAAAATAAGACTCCCCTCTTGATTACGAATCCACACCGGAACCGATGATGCGTCAAGGAGAGCGCAGAGGCTCGCAAGCTCATTCTCCATTTCTTGGTAACGCGCCCGCATGGACAAAAGCTCAAGCCGATCGCCAGATATTTCTCTAATTCTCATGACAGCGCAGGAGCCTATGGCGCGACCCTGAATATCGAAATGAACACCCGCGCGACTGGTCAATGATAAAGAAAATCCCTCGCCATTTAAACGAAGACGTCCTATGGCGCTCTCCAGCGCCTGCGCCGGCTCAGGCGATAACCATGAGTGAAAAGATAGCAAGATCTGAGGAGAGAGACCTTCAAGCGACTTAATGGTCGATATATGCACATCCGGCGCACTCTCGACGCCAGTCCAAGCAATAAGAATCTGCGCTTCGCTGGAGAGAAATTTCTGCGCCTGCTCAAGACGGGAACGCGTATCCGCAAGCTCCCTTGAAAAACGCTTTGCGCTTTTACGCCAAGAACGGCGTTCAGCGATATATGTTAAGGCGACAACAGCCGTGATGAGCGCTAAGCCGCTGCTGAAGGCAAAATTTGCAACGCTCAGATCATACCCAGCCTCTGCAGCAAAAGCCGCACTCTGCGCTAAAGCCTGCGAACAAGGAAAAATGTCAGCAGCAAGCACAAGAAGGCCGGTAAAAAATAATGAGCATCGCCCAAAGCATAGCGGAGACGACATCCCGCTAGACCGGGAAAATATTCGCAGCCCCTCAGCGCGCCTATGACGATCATCATTCATGCGCTCAGACCCGCGCTCGCGCATAATCGTCAAAAAATTTCATCTTAACCGGTCTCCACGGTCGAATGTTTATGCTCATTACGACAACGCTGAGAGCGGCGCTTACGATGAAAAACAACCATCGTGACACAATACTCGGGATAACGCGGCTTCCGCTGACAAGACCCAACGAAGCAGCCGCGCGCGCGCTCCGAATCATTTCAATTTATAGCGTCAAAGCGGAAAAGAGAATCGTGTTTCGACAAAGAAATGAAATAGAATTAAAAAAAAGCCCCCTCCAGCTTTGGAGGGGGCGCTGTATCGTCATGATTGATTCAGAATGGGACAGTTACGCCAAATTAATAGCGGTAATGTTCCGGCTTGAACGGACCGTTTTGCGGTAAGTTCAGATAGACAGCTTGCTCTTCTGTCATCTGTGTAAGTTTGACGCCGATTTTATCCAAGTGAAGAGACGCAACCTTTTCATCAAGATGCTTCGGCAGCGTGTAGACTTCCTTTTTATAAGCGCCCTGCTTTGAGTAGAGCTCAATCTGGGCCAGAGTCTGATTGGTGAAAGATGCAGACATGACGAAAGAAGGATGGCCCGTGGCGTTCCCAAGATTTACCAAGCGTCCCTCCGAGAGAAGAATGATGCGCTTGCCGTCCTGAAACTCAATCTCGTCAACCTGTGGCTTAACATTATGCCATTTGAGATTTTTCAAGCCCGCAACTTGGATCTCACTATCAAAATGGCCAATGTTACAAACGATCGCGCGATCTTTCATCTTTCGCATATGATCAATTGTAATAACGTCCACATTTCCTGTCGCCGTCACAAAGATATCTGCGCGGGGCGCAGCGTCTTCCATAGTAGTGACTTCATAGCCTTCCATTGCTGCTTGCAAGGCGCATATCGGATCGATCTCTGAGACAAGAACGCGGCAGCCTGCATTGCGTAAAGAAGCGGCAGATCCTTTGCCAACATCGCCAAAACCAGCCACCATCGCCACTTTGCCCGCCATCATCACGTCGGTGCCGCGACGAATGCCATCCACGAGCGACTCGCGACATCCATAAAGATTATCAAATTTTGACTTTGTCACTGAGTCATTGACATTAATTGCCGGCCAAAGAAGCTTGCCTTCTTTTTGCATAATATAAAGCCGATGTACGCCAGTTGTCGTCTCTTCAGTGACGCCCTTAATGGCTTCGGCATTGCGCTTATACCAGCCTGGATTTGCCTTCAGACGCTTTTTAATCGCAGCGTAAAGCACTTCTTCTTCTTCATTTGTGGCTTTATCTAAAAAAGCGGTATCGCCATTTTCAGCGCGCAAGCCAAGATGAATTAGCAAAGTCGCATCGCCGCCGTCATCCAGGATCATGTTTGGGCAACCGCCATCGCTCCATTCAAATATTTTATGCGTATAGTCCCAATAATCTTCCAAGCTTTCGCCTTTTTTAGCGAAAACAGGCGTTCCGGTTGCAGCGATCGCCGCCGCGGCATGGTCTTGCGTTGAATAAATATTGCAAGACGCCCAACGCACGTCAGCGCCTAAAGCCTTTAGCGTTTCAATCAATACCGCCGTTTGGATCGTCATATGCAGCGAACCCGCAACGCGCGCGCCCTTCAACGGCTGGGCGGCGCCATATTCAGCGCGTGTGGCCATGAGGCCAGGCATTTCCGTCTCGGCGATGGCGATTTCCTTACGTCCCCAATCCGCTAGCGCAATATCAGTTACGGCATAATCATTGAAATGAGCGGTCATTCTTTTCCTCTGCTTTTGCCGACGGTTCGGCGTCCCCGCATGCCCGCTGTAAAGAAAACATTTTTAAAACAGCAGGATGCAATTAATTCTGGCGTATCTTCACGCCTTAAGGCGGTTAGCCCTAACCAGCATGGGCGCTCTCTGTAACAAAACATTCTCCCGAAGGCAATAAAGATATAAACAAATCTTTATATCTTTATTGCGGGTCATTTGGAGAATAATTTTCGGCCCCTAGGAAGCACACAAGCCGGTCTACCCCGCTTAGCTCTTATTTCATCCAGCAGACGTTTATCCTGCGCCCCCGCATGCGCCCTCAGCGCCAAAAGGATGACAAATAGTTGGGACTTTAAAGAAAAGCCTTTTTCAAGAATTCAACAGAAATCAATTATCTAAAAGCCCGGACGATCAAAGCAGCTTTAAGCTGCGCGCACAAAAAAATTAAACAAGCAATGGACGCAGTCAAATAAGATCGCTCTTCGCCGGAATATAAAATCAACATTGCTGATTTAAGTCGCACCCAAGCTCATTAGCCTAAGCCATAATTCATCACAAAATTATCGCTCCTAACGCTATCTCCTTAGAAGCTTGCAACTATCCAACCTCTACGCCCTGCTCTATAAACGCCTCCTCAAATCATTTATGACGCCGAGGTCTCTTGAAATGCTGGATGCGTTAAAAAACTTCATCGACGAACTCACCGGCGAGAGTCAGCGGGAAAAACCCATTGATATTGCTGATTATCAGCTTGCAGCGGCGGCCTTGCTTGTACATATCGCATCGATTGATGGCGATTTTGATCAACAGGAACGACACAGGATCCAACAACTTGTTGAAGCGCGTTTTGGCCTCACGCCAGCACAAGCCAGCATGCTGATTATCGCCGCACAGGAAAGCGAAAGCGAGGCAGTCGATCTTTACCGCTTTACCAGCGTGCTGAAACGTCGACTTGACGCAGATGGACGCATTCAAGTTGTCGGCATGTTATGGGATATGGCGCATGCCGATGGCGCCGTGCATGAATTTGAAGAAAATGTTGTCTGGCGCGTTGCCGAATTACTCGGCGTCTCTACTCGCGATCGCGTTGAATTGAGACGCCTAGTACGCGAGAGCCTCAACGCTCAATCGTCAGAAGACCAATAGTCATTTGAGGAATTCTGAATATGGGTCTTGAAAGACAATACCGCGCTGTAACGCTGATCACCGGAGCGTCCGATGGCATTGGCGCAGAGCTTGCTCATGTTTTTGCCGAAAATGGCCATGAACTTGTACTTGTGGCGAGAAGACAAGATAAGCTGCAAGCCTTAGCCGATCAAATTAAAACAACGAGCGGTAAAGCGCCTCTTGTGATCGCACTTGACCTCATCAAGCCAGACGCCGCCAAGCTCCTTGTCACACAACTCAATACAGCCGGACTGAGCATTCAATATCTTATCAATAACGCCGGCTTTGGTTTGATCGGACGCGTTGCTGAACTTAACGCCGAAGAACAACTCGATATTATCAGACTTAATTGCGAAGCGCTTACGGCTTTAACGCTAGAGTTTCTACCGCAGCTTATCTTGAATAAGGGGGGCATATTAAATGTCGCGTCCGTCGCCGCCTTCATGCCAGGACCTGGCTTTGCAATTTATTATGCCACGAAAGCTTATGTGCGGTCTTTTACTGAAGCCCTTGCAGAAGAACTCAACTCCCTTGGCGTGAGAGTTTCCTGCCTATGTCCAGGCCCTGTCGCAACAGGTTTCCAAGCGCGCGCTGGCTTTGATTTCTCTGGTCCAATGGGGGCGATGAAACCAGCCATGCTGTCATCGCGAGACGTCGCTCAACAAGGCTACGGCGGTTTAATGTCGGGTAAGACGATAGTTATTCCCGGCGTCGTGAATAAATTTCTGGTCTTTTTCGCCAGATTAACGCCGCGCGCGCTTCTCTTGCCAATCCTGGCCGCGGCGCAGAAAAAACGGTGAAAAAAAACGGCCCCTAGGGGCCGT
>RFXM01000051.1 GCA_009921565.1 Methylocystaceae bacterium
GCGATCCACATTGCTGCTTGTCCTCAAGATTGTGTCCATGCCCTCTTCTCGCAAGGGCTGTCTACCCCAATCGAGGGGAATCTTTCATTGCCGCAGTCGAGCCGCCGCGGCAACGAAAATATTGCCTGGCGAAATTAGATTTGCTCTGGATCTTGACGCGACTGTAGAGCGATGACTAACGCTCTTCACGCGCACTCGGGCCCGCCACAGGTCTGAGGCGGTTGGATGGCGCTATGAAAACCAATATTGTATACAAACAGCGTCGCCTTCCATTCGCCTGGGCGCTGATCGGCTGCGTGTTTCTCGCCAGTTGGCCATTGTCGGGTTGCGGGAAGTCAAAAAACGACGCGGATGGGGAAGCGGATCGTCCCGTCCTGGTCGAGCCGGCGCATCTTGCCGCTCAGGGGCAAGTTCGCGATTTTGTCGCGACCGTAAGACCAAGAGTGGAATCTGATTTAGGCTTTCGCGTTACGGGCAAAGTTGTGAAGCGCTTTGTACAGGCTGGACAGCGCGTCAAATTAGGAGACCCGCTAGCGCTGCTGGATGAAAAAGACTTGCGCCTGCAGAAGGAACAGGCGGAAGCGGAACATGCGGCGGCCAAAATGGCGCTCGCCCAAGCGGCGGGCGACGAACAGCGGACGCTAACTTTGCATAAGGATGGATGGACGGCGCAGGCGGCGGTTGATCGCGTGCGGGCTGCTGCGCAGGAAGCTCGCGGTCGTCTACAGCGCGCTGAGCGCGCGCTCGAACTTTCCGGCAATTCGCTCGATTATGCGACGCTGCGCGCCGATCATGATGGCGTTGTGGTGGCCACGCTTATAGAGCCGGGCCAAGTGGTTGGAGCAGGTCAAACGGCAATTCGCGTTGCGCATATGGATGAACTTGAAGCCGCTGTGTCCTTGCCGGAGGATTTTTCGCAACAGGCGGATAAGGGCCTTGCGACGCTGACGCTTTGGTCAAATAAGGCCAAGCGCTACCGAGCAAAATTACGTGAGCTCAGTCCAACGGCGGATGCGCAAACGCGCACATTTGCAGCCCGTTATTCAATCCTTGATCCCGATAGCGCCATTGCGCTTGGCATGAGCGCGACGCTGGAAATTGCACTGCCTGGCGCGCAGCAAATTGCGCGCGTGCCCTTGTCGGCTTTGTTTAATCAAGGCGGCGGCCCAGCGCTTTGGAAAGTTGACGCAGATAATCGAGTGCAGCTGCTTCCTGTTAAGGTCGTGCGTTATGAGGCCGATAGCGTTTTAGTGACGGGCGTTGCAGAGGGAGATCAGATTGTTTTGCTTGGCGTGCATAAGCTAGAAGCAGGTCGAAAAGTGCGGTTAATTGGTCGACCGATTTAGGAGCGCTTTTTCTTGTCTGGATTGAATCTTTCAGAATGGGCGGTCAGGCGACCGACATTGATGCTATTTCTGATGATTGCAATCGCTGTCGCTGGGACCATGTCCTATTTCAAATTAGGGCGCGCGGAAGATCCTTCTTTTACGATTAAAATTGCTGTTGTTACGGCTTATTGGCCCGGTGCGACATCGAAAGATATGCGCGACCAACTTGAAGAGGTTCTTGAAAAAAAGATCCAGGAATTACCGTTTCTAGATAAAATAGAAACCTATGTTAAGCCGGGTTTTTTGGCGATGCAGATCGTCTTGAAAGATTTCACGCCGGCAAAAGAAGTTCCAACGCTTTTTTATCAGCTGCGAAAAAAGCTTTATGATGTGAAGCCTGCGCTGCCCCAAGGCGTAATTGGTCCTAATGTTAATGACGAATATGGCGATGTTGATACAGTTTTATACGCAATAAGCGGTCAAGGCGTCGATTACCAAATGCTTGATAAGGTTGTCGAGCGGATGCGGCAAAAGCTGCTTGAGGTGCCAGACGCAACAAAAATTGATGTCGTTGGTAAGCAGCCGCGCCGTATTTATGTAGAATTTAGTGAAGCTAAAATTGCAAATTTAGGCATTGAGCCGCAGGCGATCTTCGACTCGCTCGCCAAACAAAATACAGTCTCTGACGCCGGTGTTTTTGAAACGCCATCAAGTCGCGTGCGCGTGATCGTCACTGAAGAGCTCAAGGGCGATAACGCCATTGCAGCAGTGCCCATTCAGGCTAACGGCAAAGTGATCCGTCTTGGCGATGTGGCTAATATTTATTCTGGTTTTGAAGACCCGCCACAATTCCTCGCCCGCTATAACGGCGTTCCCGCGATGGTTGTGGGCGTTGTCATGGCTAAAGGGGCAAATGTACTGCGTTTTGGCGACAATATTAAAGCCGCGATTGACGAGGTTCGAGCGCAAACGCCGCTTGGCATCGACATTGACCAGATCGCCGATCAGCCAAAGGTTGTTGAGGCGGCTGTTAAAGAATTTGTTCGGTCTTTTCTTGAAGCCTTGGTGATTGTGCTTGGCGTGAGTTTTCTTTCTCTTGGATTTCGCACCGGCATTGTTGTTGCGCTCTCCGTGCCCCTCGTCCTGGCGATTGTATTTATTTTTATGAATGTGATGGGGATTGATTTACAGCGCATCTCGCTCGGGGCTCTCATTATCGCGTTGGGCTTGCTTGTTGATGACGCCATTATCGCTGTTGAAATGATGATGGTGAAAATGGAGCAGGGATTTAGTCGAATTAAGGCCGCGACTTATGCATGGAAATCGACAGCCTTTCCGATGTTAACGGGAACCTTGATTACCGCGGCTGGCTTTATGCCGGTAGGCTTTGCAAGTTCTGGCGTTGGCGAATACACAGGCTCGATGTTTTGGGTCTTGTTTGTCGCCCTCGTAGCTTCTTGGTTCGTTGCTGTTCTTTTTACTCCTTATATCGGTGTGGCGCTGCTTCCAGATTTCGCATCTGATAAATTGCGCCATGATCCAGAAGATGTTTATCGCACGCCTGCCTATTTACGGTTGCGGGAAGTGGTGACCTGGGCTGTTGATCATCGCGCGCGCGTCATTGGAGGAACAATCGGCGTTTTCCTTCTTGCCTGTGGCGGTTTTTTCATCGTTCAAAAACAATTCTTCCCCTATGCTGAACGACTTGAACTGTTTTTCCAATTGCAATTGCCAGAGGGATCTTCAATTTTCGCCTCGCTTGATGCGGCGAAACAAGCCGAGCTATTGGTTAAGGACGATCCTGACGCAAATTTCTATACAACTTATGTCGGACAAGGACCGCCGCGGTTTTGGCTTGGCCTTAATCCTCAATTGCCCAATGAAGCTTATGCAGAGATTGTGATCATCGCTAAGGATGTCGAGGCCCGCGAACGGTTAAAGAAAAAACTTGAACAAGCTTTGGCTTTAGGCGCAGTGCCGCAAGCGCGGGGTCGCGTTGAACGCTTTAGTTATGGCCCGCCAGTTGGTCTGCCAATTCAATTTAGAGTTATTGGCCCAGACCCACTCAAAGTGCGAGAAATCGCTTATCAAGTGCGCGATATTATGCGTAAGGATCAAGGCGCGCTTGATCCTCATCTGCTATGGAATGAGCAAACGCCGAGCGTGCGTTTGGTCATTGATCAAGATCGCGCCCGACTTTTGGGCGTCACGCCGCAAGAAGTCTCTAATCGACTTCAGATGTCAATTTCAGGGGTCACAGTGACGACCTTGCGCGATGGGATTGATCCCGTCGCGGTTGTCGTGCGCGCTGTCGCGCGCGAGCGAAAGGATCTTGGCAAATTGGGCGATATTGTCATTTATGCGCGCGACGGCAAACCCGTGACCGTTTCTCAAGTGGCCAAAATTGTATATGACCATGAAGAGCCAATTATCTGGCGGCGCAATCGCAATATGATGATTTCCGTTCGCAGCGGCGTCAGGGACGGGGTGCAAGCGCCAGACGTCTCCACCCGTCTTTGGACGCAATTAACTCAAATTCGTGAAAGCCTACCCCCTGGCTATCGCCTTGAGATGGGGGGCGCGATTGAAGAATCCGGTAAGGGTCAGGGCTCGATCTTTAATCTTTTCCCACTCGTCGTTCTCTTGATGCTCACCATTGTGATGTTGCAGCTGCAAGATTTTACGCGCGCTGGATTGGTTATGATGAGCGCGCCGCTTGGCGTTATTGGCGCGTCTTTGGCGCTCAACCTTGCGCATGCGCCCTTTGGTTTTGTCGCTATGCTGGGCCTATTCGCGCTTTCAGGCATGGATATGCGCAACTCGATCATTTTAGTCGATCAGGTTCGCCAAGACCTTGAGGATGGAGCCACGTACCGAGAAGCCATTATTGGCGCGACGGTGCGGCGTGTGCGGCCTGTCGCGCTGACTGCTATGGCGGCTATTTTAGCGATGTTGCCGCTTTCACAATCGGCCTTTTGGGGTCCCATGGCGCTGACAATTATGGGCGGTCTCTTTGTCGCGACATTTTTAACCGTGTTGTTCTTGCCTGCGCTTTATGCGACCTGGTTTCATCGGCGGCTTGATCAAAACTTACCCCCGCAAGCGACTTTCAACTGAGCGCTTTGATATTTGGTTGCGCAAAGTGTAAAAAGTCGCAAAGATAGCTTAAGTTTTTGGACAAATGGAAAGTAAGGCACGTCGATGAAAGTTACGCTCGTTCAGATGAATTCGATTAGCGATAAGGCGGTTAATCTCGCCAATGCGCGCGCGCTGATCGAGCGGGCTGTATCTCAAGAGCGTCCCGACTGGATCTGCTTGCCGGAAGTCTTCGATTTTATGGGCGGCTCTCGGGCGGAGAAAGTCGCGGCGGCTGAAGAATTACCCGGCGGTCCCGCTTATGAGATGTGCAAAGAACTCGCGCGCAAGCACAAGGTCTTTATCCACGCCGGCTCCATCCTAGAAAAGATCCCCACTGAGGATCGGCTACATAACACCAGCGTCGCTTTCAACCGCGAAGGAAAAGAAGTAGCCCGCTATCGCAAGATTCATATGTTTGACATCACGGCGCCCGACGGCGCCAAATATCATGAGAGCGCCGCTTTCAAACCTGGCGACGCTATCGTGACCTATGATGTCGAAGGGGTGAAGATTGGTTGCGCGATCTGTTATGATTTGCGCTTTCCCTACCTTTTCCAAGCGCTCGCGGAACAGGCCGTTGACATTGTCGCGCTGCCTGCGGCCTTTACCCTAGTAACGGGTAAGGATCACTGGGAGGTGTTGTGTCGCGCCCGCGCCATTGAAATGCAGGCCTATGTCTGTGCGCCCGGTCAGACGGGGTCGCATAAGGCGGGACATGAAACCCGCTTTACCTATGGTAATTCGCTCATCGCAGATCCCTGGGGCCATGTCGTCGCCAAAGCGTCGGAGGGCCCTGGCCTTGTTTCAACGCATGTTGACCTTGATCGTATACGCAAGGTGCGGGCGATGATCCCCGTCGCGCAGCATCGGGTGAAATTGGCGGTCTAAGCGCTCCAAGCCCAGCGGCGCGTGTTGACTAAAATCGGGCGATTATGACGAAAAACCCGCAAATTCAATGGGCCGGAAGCGATATGCGGCCTTGCATCCGGCTAAATTATGCGCAACTATGTTGCGTTCCCTCAATTATGTGCGCATGAATTTATGATCACCCCTTTTCTCTTGAGAACATTAAGAGTTTAAGCAAAGCGGTTTGATTATCGGTCGTGCCACGACAAGAGATTGCAGCGTTCATTGACCATGGTTAGAAAAAGCGCTCCTGGAAACACGTTGACGCGCGCGGCATTGCGCGAAGCAGTCTACGCTTGCTGTCCTTCCTTATCGCGCTCAGAAGCGCGTAAAATTCTCGATGCGACATTTGAAGAGATCAGCGAAGCCTTATTGCGCGGAGAGTCGGTTAAGCTTCGTTCTTTTGGCACCTTTAATGTGCGTTCAAAGCGAGAGCGCATTGGGCGCAATCCAAAGACAGGCGTCGAGGCGACTATTACGCCGCGTCGGGTGTTAACCTTCAAGGCGTCGCCCGTTCTCGTCGCCCATGTCAACGGCGACCCAATCATTCCCGAGGAAGACTGACGCATTTGCGTCCATTGGCGGTTGAAGCTGCAGGCAAGGAGGACAATATGCTCTCCAGGTCCCGCTCCTTTTCGCCATATCGCGATTAATGTAACTTAACGCCAATAGATTTAGGAACTTAAATGCGCAAGTTAAGCGCGGCTATCGCCGTCTTTGCTGTTTTCTCGACAATCGTTGGTGTCCATAAGTCGGATGTAGATTTTTTCATTTTAGCCCTTGCCTGCGCGCTCTGCGCGTTCACCACATTGCGTGGCGCAAGCATGTCGAGCTTTATGAAAATATTCGCCTGCATCTTTGCCACTGAAACGATCATCTTTGGATTTATTCGCCTCCTGCAAGCAGAGGCGCTTTGGCCGCAAGCGCTAGTCAATTTTACGCCGCCTGAAAATATGGCGCTAACTGTCGCGGTATTTTCTGTCATTGTTTATGCGGTATCGAATATTGGCGTTGTGCGCGAAATGACGCGGATCGCCGATCTCTATTTTGACGCGCCAGATCACGGAGAGGGGCGGGTATGGCCTTTCCCAGCTTTTCGCGCGCGCGAGCGGTCCATTGCAATTGCGATGATTATTGTTCTTGTTTTGATTAATCAGGGCCAAGTCGGCATCTCTGTGCGCTTGTCTTTTTTTAATCGAGATTGGTTTAACGCAATTCAGGAAAAAAATGCTGCAGAGTTTTGGTGGCAGCTTCTTTACGTCTTTACGCCCTGGGCGTTTGTCTATGTCGCCATTGCTGTAGTCGAGTTTGTCGTTCAATCCATGTTGATTATTCGATGGCGCCGTTGGCTAACGCAGCATTATATTACTCGGTGGCTTGGACGTCATACGCATTATGTCATGGCGCTCGCTGACGGCGAAGCGGATAACCCAGATCAGCGTATTGCTGAAGACGTCAATCGGTTTATCAGCGGCGGCGAAGATGGCTACGGTATTTATTCCTACTCCATTCTATTAATCTCGACAGTGAGTTCTCTGGTTTCTTTCTCTTATGTTTTATGGGATCTATCAGGCAATTATCCGCTGCCGGGCACCAATATTCACGTGCCGGGATTCTTGTTTTGGGTTGTTCTGCTTTACGCCGCTCTAGGCACGCTCATTACGCATCTCATTGGGCGTTCATTAACGAGGCTCTATTTTGACCGCCAACGTCGCGAAGCGGATTTTCGTTTTTCATTGGCGCGCTTGCGAGAATATAGCGAACAAATTGCCTTGCTGTCTGGCGAAAACTCTGAACGTACCACCTTGTATCATCGCTTCAGCGAAATTGTGATGAATTATCTTTCTATCGTCACGAAGCGGAAGCAGTTGATGGCCTTTACAGCCTCTTATGGTCAATTATCGCCAATTATTCCATACGTCATAACTGCTCCCTTTTATTTTGCTGGGCGCATTCAATTAGGCGTGATGACGCAGACGGCGAGCGCTTTTGGGCGCGTTGAAGGAGCGCTAACGTTCTTCATTAATTATTACACTTCATTGGCGAATTTTAAATCTGTTCTTGATCGACTAAGTTCTTTTGACTTAGCGATTGATCACGCGCAGGCGCAAGCAAACAGCGCGCAAATTATTGCGCCAAGCGTTGCTTCTGCGATTGAATTGCGCGATCTTGCTCTGTTGCTGCCAGACCGTCGCCAAATTGTCAGCGTAACGGAGCTCAATCTTAATCCTGGACCAGCTGTTTTGTTAACGGGCCCCTCTGGATCGGGTAAATCAACCTTATTCCGCGCTATCGCCGGCATATGGCCGCATCTTACTGGCGCAATTTTTATGCCTGACACTGCGCGCATTATGCTCGCGCCACAACGACCTTATATCCCAATGGGTACTTTAGCTGAGGCTATTGTTTATCCTGGAGAGTCAGGACGCTACTCACGCAGCGAAATCGAAGAAGCGCTCGCTGCAGCTAAATTATCGCCCTTCATAGCGCGCCTTGATGAGGAGAATCATTGGGGTCAGCGTCTCTCGGGCGGAGAGCAACAGCGCGTTGCGATTGCGCGCGCTTTATTGGCCAAGCCGAATTGGCTATTTTTAGATGAGGCCACCTCAGCGCTAGATGAAAATCTCGAGGCGGAAATTTATAAAATGCTGCGTACGCGCCTGCCCGATACAACAATTATTTCTATTGGACATCGATCGACATTGCAGGCCTATCATGACCGACATCTTGAAATGA
>RFXM01000052.1 GCA_009921565.1 Methylocystaceae bacterium
AGTTACGAGTGGCGAAACGTAAGGCGTTTGTGCGCCTATCCCGGCGTTGGATGTGGATTGCGCTGTAGGGCGCGCTCCTCCTGCTATACGTGAAGGAGCGGCTATCGCACGCGAAGGCGCGCGAGATTGAGCGCGTAGCGGCGTCGCGCCAATTTCTATTGTTGGCAGAGATTGTTGCGCGCAGGCGGGGATCGCAATGCTTAACGCAAGAAGAGAAATCGATGAGAGATAAAGTTTACGCATCAGATTTTTTCTTTTAGATGAACGCTGGCTAATATTTAAAAAGTTGCAGATGTGAGCGAGCATTTTTCTGGATGAAATAAATGCCGTGAAAAGAACTGATGGGTCAATCCATTTAAATCAATTTAATCAATGTGTTGCGCAATGAGCACAGTTCCTAATTTTCCTGGAATTAGTCGGGAATTTTTCCCGAGATTTTAGTTTTTGAAATAGAAATTGGGCGATAGTGTGGCAGGCTAAAAGAGGCTTCAGTGCGGAGCCCGCCAATTTTTTTAAATCATATTTTTATACTCGAAGGCCTTGCGCGATAATTCGCTCGATGAGCGCAAACCGAGTTTCTTCTTAATTAGCGTGCAACTATTGGCGATTGTCTTATAGGTGACATCTGTCCGGCCGGCGATTTCCTTTAAGTCAAGTCCTTCGCCAATAAGTCTGAGTATATCGCGTTCGCGACTGTTAAGTTGTAGCCAGGGGTCGGCATTTTGACGCGTGGCGTTGAGCAGAAGACTATCCGCCATTTGAGGCATCAGATAGAGGCCGCCAGCGCTCACCTTCTGTACTGCTTCAAGAAGCAGATAAGGATTGTCGTTTTTGGCGACATAGCCCTGAGCCCCAAGTTTTAACGCTCGAGAGGCAAAAATAGGATCGTCATTCATGCTAAAAATAATAATTTTCGCTTGTGGGTCGATCAATAAAATCTGTTGGGTGAGATCTAATCCTGATATCCCGGGTAGAGCGATATCAATGATCGAAATATCTGGTTGATGCGTTTTGAATGCGACTAGGGCGCTTGCTGCGTCATTGGCGTCCACGACGTCGAAATGCTCTTCAGCTGAAAACAACGCCCGGCATCCTGCGATTATGACGGGATGATCGTCTACGATCAAAATACGCATGATATTTTCGGCCTTCTGAAATGAAGAAAGTTCTGACAAATATTGCCGGTAACATGATAAAGCGTAAAGCTTCCTGTTGTCGGAAAAAACTATGTTTACCCAACTGTCATTAAAATACCGATTATCGATCGTCTTTGGCGGGGTGATTATCGCGACAGTTATCTTATTCCTTATATTATTTAGTCTACATGCAAGAGGACGCATAAAAATAGAGGCTGAAAGCGCTTTTGGGCTTGCGGTCAACTTCGTCGAAAACGCTCTGTCGCGCGTCGCGCGCCCAATTGCGCCGAGGAAAGAATTAGAGGGTCTCATTCAGCAGGCGCAGACCCTTCGGCACGTCCGGGTCTGGATAGAGAATGACCAGCAAGAGGTTTCTTTTACGAATAAAATAGAGGCTGCGCCTGCTTGGTTTTCAAAACTTCTCGCTCCAGAAATCAAAAAGGCGCATATTCCTTTGTTGGATTATGGCCACGCGCATGAATCGATTGAAATTGAGGCGTCGGCCAGGGATGAAATCGCTGAAATTTGGGATGAGATCGAGTGGTTTGCCCTTGGCGCGTTAGGCGCGCTGCTTTTGCTTCTATCTGTGGTTTATTTTCTAGTTGGGCGCACGCTTGCGCCGCTAGAAATGCATGTTGAGGCTTTAACGCGACTTGACCAGGGGCATCGCTTTATCATTTTACCTAGAAGCGGATCGCCAGAGTTCAAAATCATCTCTGATCGGATTAATGCGCTTTCAAAAACGCTCCAGGCGCTCGATGATGAAAATCACCATTTGATACAGAAAATGATCCTTGTTCAGGACGAAGAGCGAAAAGATATTGCGCGCGATTTGCACGATGATATTGGGCCTTTTCTTTTTAAAGCTCGCGTAGAGCTTGGGGCGTTAAGAAAAAAATTAGTAGCCTCAGGCGATAATAGGTCGCTCGCTCAAGATTGTGATAAAATCGATCAGAGTATTGAGTTATTACAAAAAGCAAATCGTCGACTTCTTGGCAGGTTGCGGCCGGCGGCTCTGGACGAGATGGGTCTTGAGGGCGCTTTGGAGGCATTGGGGCAAAGTTGGCGCAGCGCGCATCCTGATATTGCGCTAAGCATGGGCTTGACGCTAGAGGATGTTACGTTAGACGAAAAAATCTCGTTGACGATTTTTAGGATTGTGCAAGAAGCTCTTGCAAATATTTATCGACATTCAAAGGCGCAAACAGCATCTGTAAATTTAAAAATGATAACAGATAAGAGCGGCGATAATATAGAAATCGCGATTATTGATGATGGATGTGGAATTGGCGAAGACTTTCGTGAAGGTATGGGCTTACGGGGATTGCGCGAAAGAATTTATGGCGTCTCAGGGGATATGAAGATTAAGAATCTCTCATCAGGCGGCGCAAAGTTAATTGCGAGAATTCCTTTAAAACAGAATTTACAAAAGGATTTGTCTATATCTTCCGCTCAAGCCTGACTAGCTTTCTAGTCCAAGCGCGCGCCGCACGCGCGCGGAGTAGCCATAGAGATCGGGCCGCTGAACGATTTTCCCGTTATTATCGACATAGGTTGTGAAATATTCGACATGGACAGGGAGTGGTTTTACTAAATTAATATAACGCTCAGTTGGTCCTATGAGTTTTTCAAGTTTTTTTGTTGGCCAGCTATCGCCAAGAATAGCGGCAGCCAGCGCGAAAGGATTTTGAACGCGCATGCATCCGTGACTGAAGGCTCGATGAGACTGCGCAAAAAGATGTCGAGACTGCGTGTCGTGCATATAAACTGCATAATCATTCGGGAAGACAAATTTCATATTGCCCAGAGCGTTGGACGGTCCAGGGGGTTGGCGTACGACTATCTGGCCATGACTATAAGAAACCTTAAATCCTTCTCCTGGGCCGCCATTAGGCATCATTTCTTTATGAATAATCGATTGTGGGACATTCCAATAAGGATTGACAATAATATACTCCATTTCATCGGAAAAAATCGGCGTTGGCGTAATTTCCTTCCCAACAATCACGCGCGTACGATGCGCAATTACGCCATTACGAACGAGGGCGAGCTCAAAGTCCGGAATATTCACCTCAATATGCGTCTCGCCAAGGTCTCCTGGCAGCCAGCGCCAACGCTCCATATTGGCGATAATTTCCGCCTCAATGTGGCTCCGCTTACCCGTTTTGTTTTTATGTACGAAAGCGCTTGTCGTTAACTGCATGTCCGATTGGAGTAACCCATCTGTTGCTTCAGCAACGCGTCGGGCAGTGGGTTGCGCCGCTTGGATTTGATAGAGCTCCGTGAGTTTTTGCCGTAATTTCTGATAGCCTTCATGTTTTGGATTGAAGCTTAACAGCCTGTCTCCAGCACGCGCATTAGCCTCGGCGACTTCGCTGAGCGTATTTTTCAAATCTGGCAGACTTGGTCTGGCGCCGATAAGCTTTGATAGTTGTCCAGGATCTACCCTGGCGCCGCGCGCTTGTAGAGCATAGGCTGCCACGGCTTCGGAAAGGGCTAGCTCATCTATTGCTTGGGGTTGAAACTTTTCTATCGACGGGAGCTTAAACGCTCTTAAATCCAGTCCGTCTTCTTTAGCGTTAATGAGTCGAGACAGGGTCGAGGCTGCGTTCTCTCGCCAACCGCTTGCTTCAATCCAGAAAGGCGTAAAATTCCGAGCAGCATAAGCGACGGCGATACGAGATCTGAGTCGTAAGCGATCCTTATCCTGTTTTATATCCGGCGCATTAACCCACAAGACTAATGCTTGAGCAATTTGACGGTGGATGTCTGGTAGAAGGCTCCAGGCAAACTCTGAATATGCTTTTTCAGTCGTGCTAACCGATAAATGCGTCTGTAACTGAGAAATTAGCGTTGAGCTTTCGAGAGTAGAGGCAAAATAATCAAAGTGGGGAAAGGCAAGAGACTTCTCTGTATTCGTTAATGTGACGATTGCTGGAGGCGAGAAGATGCTTGATTGGTCAGAGTGAGATATCTCTGACTTGGCGTTGCTGGGACTAAGCAGAGCCATAACCGAGGAAAGCGTAACAAGACGAAAGGGTGTCTTTTTATTTGGCCGCATGGCCATCCTCGCTAGAAAGCGGACAGAGTTCATTTACCGCTAAAGCCAGATGACATCATTCATCAGGGCATGCGCCAAATCACGCAAACAAATCTAGCTTAGGATCATGGTCAAGGAAATCTTAAGATTTAGCCTGACGAGGCAAATCAGTAGAATTTCAATAACTGTTGCAAATTTGCAACAAGTGGGACCTAACGCCTCTGTTGTTTGATTTTAAGTGGACTGCAAAAAGCTTTCTAAGACCATTTTTCGTCCAGCCTTATCAAAATCTACCGTTAGCTTGTTGCCGTCGACGGCGGCAATTGTCCCTGGACCAAATTTCTGATGAAAAACGCGGGCGCCGGCGACAAAATGACTACGTGTTGAACTGCGGGATAGTATTTCGCCATTAATGGTTGGATTTTTTTTGCCGCTTGTTGAATGCTTATTCCGCGAGGCTGAGGGTGCGTTTGAGTTTTCCTCAAAAGGGCGCGATTTGGCGCGTTGCCAGCCAGGGGTAACATAGTCGGACTCATAGCTATCAAGATTTGAAAAGCGCGAAATGCCGTAAGAGCCATATTGCGAACTTCCTGCCGCTTCAGCTACCTCGACATGTGCGGAGGGCAAATTATCAATAAATCTCGAGGGAGTCGTAGGTTGCCAAAGTCCGCGTATGCGTCGATTGCTTGCAAAATAGATTTTAGCTCGGCGCTTGGCGCGCGTAATGCCAACATAGGCAAGGCGTCGCTCCTCTTCTAATCCAGCGCGACCTTGCTCATCCAGCGCGCGTTGATGCGGAAACAAGCCTTCTTCCCAGCCAGGCAGATAAACAGACTCAAACTCTAACCCCTTCGCGCCATGCAGCGTCATGATAGAGATGCGCTCTTGTTCCTTGCTCTCCTCAGCTTCCATGACAAGCGATACATGTTCGAGAAAGGCCGCCAGATCAGGAAATTCTTCAATGGCTCGAATGAGTTCTTTGAGGTTTTCAAGTCGGCCTGCAGCTTCTGGCGTTTTATCCTGTCGCCACATTTCCGTGTAGCCCGACTCATCTAATATGATTTCCGCAAGCTCGTTTTGTGGCGTGATCTCAATCAAGCTTCTCCAGCGATCTATGTCAGTGATCAAGCTACGAAGCGATGCGCGCGCTTTTGGCTTCATCTCCTCTGTTTCGACGAGAATACGCGCCGCCTGCTGGAGGGGCATGCGCTCAGCGCGACCGTAATGGTGCAGAAGCTGGACCGTCGCATCGCCTAAGCCGCGTTTGGGGGTATTGATGATCCGCTCAAAAGCAAGATCATCTGCAGGCTGGGCGACACTGCGCAAATAAGCAAGCGCGTCGCGTATTTCTAATCGCTCATAGAATCTAGGGCCGCCAATAATACGGTATGGAAGTCCTATTTCGACAAAGCGCTCTTCGAACTCGCGCATCTGAAATGATGCGCGAACCAAGATAGCGATTTCTTCAAGCGAATGGCCGTGACGATAGAGTTGTTCAATATCTTCTCCGACAACGCGCGCTTCTTCTTGGCTATCCCAAACGCCCGTGAGTGTTGGCATCTCACCCTTGTCGCCGTCGGTAAATAGGGTTTTGCCAAGTCTGCCCTCATTATGCGCAATGAGATGGGAGGCGGCGGCTAGAATATGGCCCGTAGAACGGTAATTGCGTTCAAGGCGAATTATTTTCGCTCCAGGAAAATCCTGTTCGAAACGAAGTATGTTTTCAACCTCAGCGCCACGCCAACCATAGACGCTTTGATCGTCATCGCCAACACAGCAGACATTCCGTCGGCCTTGAGAAATTAATCTTAGCCAGAGATATTGCGCGATATTGGTGTCTTGATATTCATCGACAAGAATAAACTTAAATCGGTTTTGATAATCCGCCAAAATATCTGGATTTTCGCGAAATAACCTCAGTGTTTCAAGCAAAAGGTCGCCAAAATCAACTGCGTTCAGAACCTTCAACCTATCTTGGTAGAGCGTATATAAGACTCCGCCTTTACCGTTTGCAAAACTTTCCGCCTCTCCCGCAGGTACTTGTTTTGGCGACAGCCCGCGATTTTTCCAGCTGTCTAAGCGCATTGCAAAAGCGCGGGCTGGCCAGCGTTTATCATCAATGTTTTCGGCTTGTAGGACTTGTTTGATCAATCGTATTTGATCGTCCGTATCAAGAATAGTAAAATTAGATTTTAGTCCGACCAGTTCGGCGTGTCGGCGAAGAATCTTTGCTGAAATTGCATGAAAGGTCCCAAGCCATTGCATGGCTTGAGCGCCTTCCCCAACAAGACGCTCCACACGTTCGCGCATCTCCCGTGCAGCTTTGTTAGTAAAGGTTACAGCAAGAATTTCCCAGGCGCGCGCTTGGCCAAGAGCGAGGATATGCGCAATCCGCGTCGTCAACGCGCGCGTTTTTCCCGTGCCTGCGCCAGCCAATACTAGGACTGGTCCCTCTAGCGTCTCAACTGCCGCTCGTTGTTCTTGATTGAGGCCATCAAGATATGGCGCGCGCTGCGCAACTGCGCGCGCGCGTGCTGCGAGACTATTTTCTTGAGGCGCGTAATCATCGAATTCTGACAAGCTGAGCTCCTAGAGAATCTTGGCAATGCATCGAAGCGGGCCGTGCGAATCGCCCGCAAAACGCCAGAGACCTCCCGGGGGTAGAATTACTGTTATCGTAACCTTTTTCATACAAAAGTTTTAAAAAAAGCGGCGTTTTTTAAAGCTCCTGCGACGAGCTGGAGCGCCTTAGCGCCGCTTCAGCGCACGGTTTAGGACGAAGACGCGCAAGGCGGAGGATAAGTTGGCGCTCCCGCGCGCAGCGTCAATTTGGGCGACAAGCGACGCCAAGGATAGATCTTCATCATTGGCGATTTCTTTCAGCGCATGCCAAAAAGCGTCTTCAAGCGAAATACTGGTGCGATGGCCCGCGATGACTATAGAGTGCTTAATGACGCGGGTATTGGGCGTGGCGCCATCAATCACGCCTTGGATCCAAAAAACTTTCGCGCAGAGAAGCATCAAGTTGCGTATCTTGAAGATGGATTTGCGCTTGAGTTAAGGCGCGTAGGCTCTTTTTTTGTCCAAAGAGCGCGCGATTTTCCTGAGCCTTGTCTTGCTCTTTGCGTCTATCGCGGCGCTTGCGCGCAGATCTGAGATTGATGACGTCAGCCATTGGGCTTTTTTCGAAACGCGTCGATTGATACAACTTTTGAGACTTCGTCCTGACTCTCTTGCTCAGGGGCGGGCGAAGTTTCTGTTTTTTCTTTCTTCTTCTGTTTTTCTGAAGCAGGTTTTGACGTTTGAACTTGAGGCGGCGCGTCAGCTGTTACAAGGCTTGGGCGCATCGGCGGAGAGGTTGGCTTGTCTTCCTGCGCATCCTCTTCTTCATCTGCCTCAAAGCGAAGTCCAAATTCGACAGAGGGATCAAAAAATCCGGTAACAGCGGCGAAGGGGATGTAAAGATGCTCAGCAACGCCACGGAAGGATAGCGTGACCCCAAAACCTTCCTCGCTAACTTCAAGATCGGAATATTGATGCTGAAGTATGATTGTAAGCTCATGCGGCCATTGTTCTGCCAAGCGAGGTGAGATCTTCACATGTTCAGCATGTGTGAGAAAGCTAATCGTAAAGTGATGGTCGCCAGGAAGATACCCTTGCTCTGCAACATCTGAGAGCACTTTGTGCATGACGCTTCGCATCGCGTCTTGTACGAGAAGATCATAACGGATGAAATCTTGTGACATTTGTGATGCGCCAATTTGAGCTCGCGCTATGCCCAATACCGGCGCCCGCGCAAAGAAAGTGGAGGCTTCTGTTGCCAGGCGCCTCCGAGCCCCGCCTAGAAGTGCTAACCCCTAGGGCTTTAATCCCAGTTTGGGCGCCGCATTACGCG
>RFXM01000053.1 GCA_009921565.1 Methylocystaceae bacterium
ATGATGGGCGCAGAGCGTCGCACATTGATGATGACGGAGGAAGAAAAACGCCTGACGGCCTATCATGAAGGCGGCCACGCGCTTGTCCAACTCTCCATGCCCGGCGCAATGCCAATTCATAAAGCGACGATTATTCCGCGCGGTGGCGCGCTTGGTATGGTGCAAGGACTGCCAGAGCGCGATCAGATTTCGCAAAGTTATGAACAATTGATAGCGATGCTTGCAATTGCGATGGGAGGTCGCGTAGCCGAAACGCTCGTCTTTGGGCATGATAATGTTACCTCAGGCGCTGCTTCCGATATTCAGCAATGCACGCGCGTCGCGCGGGCCATGATCACACAGCTTGGCTTCTCTAAAGAGCTCGGGACGGTCGCTTATGCTGAGCCGCAACAAGAGCAATTTCTTGGCTACTCAACAGGCCGCTCGCAAAGCCTTTCTGAAGCCACGCAGCAACGGATCGACTCTGAGGTGCGTCGCTTAGTGCAAGAAGCCTATGACACAGCGAAACGCATTTTAACGGAAAAAAGACCTCAACTTGATGCGCTTGCGCAGGGGCTTCTCGAATTTGAAACCCTTTCAGGCGAGGAAATGAAAGGAATACTTGAGGGGAAAAAACCCAGTCGGGAAAATCTGTTGTCTCCGCCCTCACAAACGCCGCCGAGCGCCTCTGTGCCCTCCTCTGGCGGAAAACCAGACTTGGGGGTTAGCGGTCTAGAACCCCATCCGGTTTAAGCCCCTGGTGAGCCCGTCACATTTTACCTTTAAATATCAACAATTAGCATGAAGCGCGGGCTAAAGACGTCAAGATTTTAACCCAATTGACGAAGAAGGCGCTTTTGCTCCTGCCGAAGCGTCGTAAATTTGCTATTTTTCATGTTATAAGCCTGGACATCGTTTTTTTGAGGATAGTCCATGAGCCGCAAATATTTCGGCACCGACGGCATTCGCGGTTTAGCGAATGTTAAGATCACCCCAGAACTTGCTTTGAAGGTTGGGCAGGCTGCGGGATTGATCTTCCATCGCGGAGAAGGTCGCCATCGCGTCGTGATTGGCAAGGATACGCGACTATCAGGCTATATGATCGAATACGCGCTTGTTGCAGGCTTTGCCTCTGTCGGAATGGATCCTCTGCTTGTTGGTCCCATGCCTACGCCTGCTGTTGCAATGTTGACGCGATCCATGCGCGCAGACGTTGGGGTCATGATTTCCGCCTCTCACAACGCCTTTGAAGATAATGGCATCAAACTTTTTGGCCCAGACGGACATAAGCTCTCTGATGAAATAGAGCTAGAAATTGAGAAACTTCTCGATAGCGAATTAACCCGAAAGCTTGCAGGTCCAACTGAATTGGGCCGCGCCCGACGTATTGAAGATGTTCGCGCGCGCTACATTGAATTCGCCAAGCGCACCTTGCCAAGAAATATGAGTTTTGAGGGACTGCGCATCGTTATAGATTGCGCCAACGGCGCCGCCTACAAAGTTGCTCCTGAAGCGCTGTGGGAGCTTGGCGCTGAAGTTATCGCGATTGGCGTTGAGCCTGACGGCTTTAATATTAATAATAATGTCGGATCCACACATCCTCGCGCTTTGCGCGATAAAGTGCGCGAAATGCGCGCTGACGTCGGTATAGCGCTTGATGGCGATGCTGATCGCGTCATCATGGTCGATGAGAATGGCCAAGTAATCGATGGCGATCAATTAATGGCAGTTGTTGCGCGCAGCTGGAAAGAACAAGGCTTGCTGACAAAGCCTGGTCTCGTGGCGACAATCATGTCGAACTTAGGACTTGAGCGTCACCTGGCTGGACTCAATCTTAAATTGGAACGCACAGCTGTTGGCGACCGCTATGTCATCGAGCGGATGCGCCAAGCAGGCTATAATGTTGGCGGTGAGCAATCTGGCCATGTCATTCTTTCTGACTTTTCAACCACAGGCGATGGCTTAGTCACAGCGATGCAAGTCCTCTCCGAAGTTAAGCGCCAAGGAAGAGCGGTGAGCGAAGTCTGCCATTGCTTTGAGCCTTTGCCACAAATTTTGAAGAATGTGCGGGCGCAAAAACAGGCTTTAGAAAAAGAAAGCGTGATCACTGTCATAGAAGATGCGCGTAAGAAATTGGGCCGCGATGGACGGCTGGTCGTTCGCCCATCTGGTACAGAAGCTGTCATTCGCGTGATGGCGGAAGGCGATGATTCCCATCTCGTCGAAACTTTAGTCGCTCAAGTTTGTAATGCCCTAAGAGAGACAGAAGAAGCTGCATAATGACGATGCGCTGATCTTTTTGGCCTTTAGTTTTTTACACTCGATCAAAGCGTTAAAATAAGTCATATCTTGCAGATGAGCGAGAATTCCGACACGCCACCTGCTCCAATGACGATTGGCGCAAATGCGCCAGAAATCAGCGTCTCGGAGCTCTCACAAGCGCTTAAAAGAACCGTAGAAGATCACTTTGGTCGCGTTCGCGTGCGCGGCGAAATCTCAAATTATCGCGGCCCACATAGTTCAGGACATGCTTATTTTTCATTGAAGGATGAAAATGCCCGCATTGACGCCGTTATTTGGAAAGGCGTTATGTTAAAGTTACGGACCCGACCCCAAGAGGGGCTTGAAGTTCTGGCCACGGGACGCATTACAACTTTTCCTGGAAAATCTTCTTATCAGATCATCATAGAACTTCTTGAACCTGCAGGCGTGGGGGCTTTGATGGCCCTATTAGACGCACGTCGACGTCAATTAGCCGCTGAGGGATTGTTTGATGATAGTCGAAAGCAACCGCTGCCTTTCCTTCCAAAAACAATCGGCGTCATCACCTCGCCCACAGGCGCCGTCATCCGCGATATTCTCCATCGGATCGCTGATCGTTTTCCACGGCGCATTCTTGTGTGGCCGGTCCGGGTTCAAGGCGAAACGGCTGCAGCGGAAATAACGGCGGCAATCGAAGGTTTCAACGCTCTAACCCCGCAGGGAGAGATCCCGCGCCCAGATTTGATTATAGTAGCGCGGGGCGGCGGATCGCTTGAAGATCTGTGGAGTTTTAACGAAGAAAATGTCGTGCGGGCCGCCGCGGCAAGTCATATTCCGCTCATTTCGGCAATCGGCCATGAAACCGATACGACGCTTATTGATTTTGTTGCTGATTTACGCACGCCAACGCCAACTGCCGCAGCTGAAAAAAGCGTGCCCGTGCGCGATGATCTAGTTGCCGCCCTCTCGCATAACCGACGCCGTCTGATAAGCGCATGGGAAAGACTTGCTGAGCGTCGAAAATTAGAAATTAAAAATTTAAATCGTCTCCTACTTAATGCTGACGCTTTTTTAGCCGCTCCCCGTCAAAGATTAGATCGCAATAGCGAGCGCCTACACTCGCTCATCAACAAGGTAAAAGATGAAAGAAGACTTAAACTTGTGCGTTTTTCGAGTTTACTAGACCGACATTCGCCTCAAGTTGAGCTTGCTCGCATGAGCGAAAGATTACAGGGATTAACAGTCCGCCTAAAACAATCAATGCTAGCGACAATTGGGACTGAGAAACGCAACATTGAAAATTTTACCCAAACCACAAGCGTCGCAAGCAAAAGATTAGAACATGCTATGACGCAATACATAAAGAAAAAAAGAGACTATTTTCATCAATTAAGTCACTTACAAGAAACCCTCAGTCACCAAGCTGCTCTTGCGCGAGGCTACGCCTTGGTTAGAAATAAGAGCGGAATGCTGGTTCGTAGCATCACGCAAACGCAGAAAGCTGAAACGCTTTTGATTGATCTCTCAGACGGACAACTCACAACTCAAATTATTGAACTGCCGCAAGCCTCTAAATATAAAGAAGCCTCAACTCCCAAAAAGATCTCTAAAAATAAAACCGACCACAAACAGGGGCAATTATTTTAATCACTCAAATCCCATTTGAAATGAGACAATTTTTCGATCCATCGGTCCTGTTGGAAGATAGCAAAAAACATTGGTTGAAATTGGCGCTTCTTTACAATGAGGATGGGTATTGAGCCATTCATATCCAAGTAAATTCATGCAGCTGGATATTTTTTCTGAAATAAATTTTGGGTTATCGCGTCTTTCATTCGGAAAATCGCGCTCTGTTTGAAACTCACACTCAGTTAAATCAACCTTTTGACCTTCGAGATAGCGTCCGCTGGCGCTGCTCGTGGCGAACATTGCCTCTGTCGCAACAATGAAGATTAGTCCGACAACCAAGGCGATTTTTCCCCTCAGTGGGGTCTTGAGAAAATGGAGATCAAAGAGCGAGAGAAACCCAATGGCGACTAAGGAACCGCCAATCAAAAGCGTAAAAGGCGAAAAAAATGGCGCTATTCCCTCATTCATCGCATTTTCTCCGCTTGTTTCCGCCCTATTAATGTAGCGAGGGATCAATTCACGACAAGTCTTAAGGAATGCAAAATTGTGCATTGCAGCAGGATTTAGCATGAAGCCTGGGAGAAAACCTTGCCAGAGCAACGCACAAAAAGCCTAGAACTCCAATCTCACATGGAATTAACGAAAAATGAGAAAGATAATTAGCGCCGGAATATTACTGATTACACTTTTTAGCGCCAACACAGCTTTTGCTTGTCTCATGGCGTGCCGTCCTGGCGAAAGCGAAACACGTCAAGTCATCGACCATCTAATTGCGAAAAGATTTGACCCTACCTTCGATGTCTTGTCGCTGGAAACCAAACGCACCGCGGATTTTGACATGATTGTTGGCGAAATCAGAGGTTATGAGATTTTTTTCAAAGCAAGCGTCAAATTTCCTAAAGGCGCCAATCTTGACTGCGCGCCAGATGCGCCACACCGAGCCCCTGACTGCTCCGAAGATCGTTATTTCTCCCTGATCCGCGACACGCGACCCGTTCCAGGCAGGCAATTCATTGAGCCCGGTGGCGTAAGAACCTTTGATGAAGATCTTCGCTTCGCAGAACTGAAGGGCGCCTGGAGAGGACCAGATGGTGAATATTATAAGCCCTAAATGATGAGATTTCACAAAATCCCTATTAACTTTTAATTAATCACGTTGCTATTTTTCAGAGCATGAGCGCGTTAATTTACGCTCATGCGAAGAGAAAGAACGATCGCTTAACTCCGCAAAGATAAAAGCTGAGCTTACTTTGTCATTGCAGGAGTTCACCCATGTCTTTTTCCCAAAGCCTACGCATAACCAATTTCGCCGTTGCATTAACGGTGGCGTTGGCGCTCGCGGGCTGCGCGAAGAATCCAGCCGATGAGCTCATCGACGGCGTCTCAGGCGGAGCCAATGGTCGTAATGGAGTCGCCCATAATGGCGTCGCAACGCCAGGAAGCGCACAGGATTTCGTCTCTAATGTCGGCGATCGAATCTTTTTTGAAAGCGACTCGACCGAGCTCTCGTCCACTGCTCAGGCGACCTTGGATAAGCAAGCTGAATGGCTCACCCGCTATGGACGCTACAGCTTTACAATTGAAGGCCATGCAGATGAACGCGGCACAAGAGAGTATAATTTCGCTCTTGGCTCACGGCGCGCTGAAGCCGCCAAAAACTATCTGATATCGCGCGGCATTGGCGGAAATCGCATTCGCACCACGAGTTTTGGCAAAGAACGCCCCGTTGCGACCTGTGACGATATTTCTTGCTGGTCTCAAAATCGTCGCGCCGTCACCCTGCTGTCACGAGGAAATTAATAAAAGTCGCCAGGAAACGCCCTTGCGTCAAAGGCTCGGTTACGGCATTGAAGACGCGCGCCTGTGGGCGTATGCAGGAGTGTAGCTCAATTGGTAGAGCACCGGTCTCCAAAACCGGGGGTTATCGGTTCGATCCCGGTCACTCCTGCCATTTAATTCTGTAAAATGTTGATTTTAGTAAATTTGGCCAAATAGAGCCAACCCCTACCCCACATGAAGCCCCTGAAATACTGAACCACGCAGCATAACTGTGGAATAAGCAGGCCTTTCGTGTCTCACAAAAAGGCGAATCCAGCAGAATGAATTAATAGAATTCTTTTAAAAGTCGACAATGTTTTGGTCTGCTGGAGACGAAGCCCAAATCAAAAAAAGGTTGGCAGGCCCCAGACGCGCATAGCAAATGTGCCGGGCCAAACACTGCTTGTTCCGATCCCCAACCCAGCCTTCGGCCCTCATGATCGGGTCGCTATGACCACAGCAGCTTCGCGGCGGTCCACGCCTTTCTAATTTCTCGACCCTTTTTAGCGATTAGTCATCGTCCAAGATGAGAATTCTAGGGCACCGCAGCGACCACGATGAACATGACAAAAATACTAAGATGGACAAAGCCGTGCAAAACGGTGGTCCGGCCGGGCAACAGCGTGATGACGCTCACAAACATGGCGAGCCCAAGTAGGGTCATCTTCGGTGGCGGCACTCCGAGAGCGAGTTGCACATCGGTGAAGGCGGCAATGAGTGTGATAATGGGAATAGTGAGGGCGATCGAAGCCAAAGCAGATCCCAGCGCAAGATTAATGCTCGTCTGTGGTCTATTAGACAGCGACGCCCGAACGGCTGCGATACTCTCTGGCGCTAGAACGAGTGCGGCGATGATGACCCCAGTGAATTCGTGTGGTAGTCCTACAAAATTTATTAGGTCATCGACTCGCGGCGCCAAAATTTTCGCGAGGAGAATAACGCCTGCAAGGGAAATAACGAGAAAGATAAGGCTCGTAATCGCCTGGCGGCCAGAGGGTGGATTGAACTCTTCATTGGCGGCATCTGAATCATCGGTGGCGGTCAGAAAATAGTCGCGATGACGCACAGTCTGAATAAACAGAAAGGCGCAATAAAGCATTAAGGAGACAAATGCAGCCGCAGCAAGCTGGGCCGATGAATAGGTAGGCCCCGCAGTTGTAGTGGTAAAATTAGGCAGTATAAGTGCGATTGTCGCGAGCGTACTAAGTACAGCTAAATAAGACGAGGTTCCGCTCACCCTTATCTTTTGCTCGTAGTGTTTGTGGCCGCCGAGAACAAGGCAGAGACCGATGAGACCAGTGAGTACAAGCATTACCGCCGAATAGACCGTGTCGCGCGCAATGGTGGGGCCGCCGTTTTTAGCAGCCAACATCAGCGCCGCAATCAACCCAACCTCAATGACAGTGACGGCGATGGCGAGGATAATAGAGCCAAACGGCTCTCCCACGCGCGCGCCCACGAGCTCTGCATGGTGCACCGCTGAGAACACCGCGACGGCTAGAAATCCTACCTCAAGAGCAACCTCTAGCGGGTGAGACGATAAGGCCCCGAGGAAATAGATAAGAACAAGCGTGGCCGCTAAAAGCGGACAAACAATTGACCACCATGGGTTACCCGCCTGATTATTTGCTGACACTCTTCGATCTCCCGTCTTGGAGTAGGTCTCAAGACATTACGCGCCATTATATCGTTTTCTAATCATGAGGATTGATGCCAGAAACAAAAACGCAAGAGCTTTACGGTCCACTTATTCCCAAACTATGGCGCGCCCCGGGTATCTTCCCAGCCAGACAACTAATTGCTTCACGCCACCCCCTTCTAGCAAGAACCTGCAAAACTTGAGGTGAACCTCTTCACTTAACGATTTTAGTTTACACCGCGTATAAAAAGATACGTTCACGCTTGATTACGGCGAGGCTGCCGAATTAGCCAAGGTGATAGCGCCCTGTTGCAAGGTTTGCGCAAACAGAACAACGCCTAGCGATAAAGATCTGCAACTACTTGCGTGATGCTGAGCTATTTATATGGCCTTTTCTTGGAATTAATAATAGAGTTTATGCTGTCGAAAATTACGTTTGATCATAAGATTTTCCGCCTGAGTTGGTCGAGACGATGCGGCTGAAACGGCTTTAATATCTCTTTCGATAGGGCAGCTTCTGTATTGCTCTTTATTCACGCCACAGTTGAGAAAAATCACGATTAGAGAGGAATGTAAATTTATGATTTAAAGTATCGTAATCCATGCTAATTAAATGTTGTTATAATGAGCAGCGGCTTTTAGCAGAGTTATAATCAAATAGTGATTGACCTAATTTCCTGCAATTTTATTCTTCG
>RFXM01000054.1 GCA_009921565.1 Methylocystaceae bacterium
CGGAGTCGTTGAGGGCAAAGTCTCTGGCTTCGCTCATGCGCTAGCTCTTGAGGTGTTTGTAGGGGGCTGCAAGGGTGTTGCGAAAGAAGAGCTCTCTGTATCGCCCATTTCTGCGACAGCAATAAAACCGCCGCCTAAAACCCGTGCGTGTTCTTCTTCGCCGTCATAAAAAACACATGCCTGACCGGGGGAGACGCCAAATTCGCCGGTCTGAAAGACAACCTGGACACTCATGTCAGCATCTAAAAAAATACGCGCAGGGAGCGGCGGGCGCGTCGAGCGCACCCGAGCCATCACAGTTAGGCCTTGTGGCGGTATGTCTTTTAGCTCGCCGTCGCCAATCCAATTTACGTCTCTTAAGCGGACTAAGCGCGTTTCAAGAGCCGCATGTGGCCCAACGATAACTTCAGCTTTGCTTGCGTCAATTTTAACAACAAAGAGGGGCTCTGCGTCTCTGCCGGTAACGCTTGCGCCTAAGCCAAGGCCGCGACGTTGTCCGACCGTATAATGGGCGACGCCGGCATGACGCCCTAGGATACGACCATCAAGATGGACAATATTTCCAGGCGTAATGGCTTCTGGCGCAAGACGCGCCACAACATCTGTGTAACGCCCATTTGGAACAAAGCATATATCCTGACTATCCGCCTTATCAGCGACCGAAAGACCATAATGGCGGGCCATTTCGCGCACTTCCGATTTAGAATAATCGCCGAGTGGAAAAAGCAGCATGCGCAATTGTTCGCGCGTTGTTGCAAAAAGGAAATAACTTTGATCTCGGCCAGCATCTTTTGCGCGATACAGGGCGCGAAAACCAGAAGCGTCTTCTCTTGCGGAAATATAATGTCCTGTTGCAAGCCAATCTGCGCCAAGATCTTTCGCGGTAGCAAAGAGATCAGCAAATTTGATAAATTGATTGCAGGAAATACAAGGAACAGGCGTTTCGCCGCTTGCGTAAGAGGCGGCAAAACCGTCTATCACTTTTTCTCGAAATTTTGTTTCATAGTCGAGAACAAAATGAGGAATGCCAAGACGCGCCGCGACTGCGCGCGCATCTTGGATATCTTGGCCTGCGCAGCAAGCTCCCTTGCGATGTGTCGCTTCCCCATGGTCATAAAGTTGGAGGGTGACGCCGACAACGTCATAGCCTTGATCCTTGAGCAAGGCGGCGACCACGCTAGAGTCGACGCCGCCTGACATAGCGACAACGACGCGCGTTTTCTCTGGCGCTTGCATCGTCGCCGCGAGGCTCGAGGGCGCGCACACAGTCATTGGGCGGACCGCGCAGGCTTCTGGCGGCGGAGAGGTTTATGACGCGTCATCAGACCGAACTAAGATGTTGAAAACTGCCCGAACGCTCATTTAGACATTCCCATGGCCTGACGCAATCTCGTTAAAAGACGAACCGTTGTCTTTTCCGTGTCATATTGTTCCTAGCAGCTGCGGCTGCTAAGACCCGCCGGAAATCAAAACCATGAGGTGGGGTCGATGTCAGCAATGAAACTTCTGGCGGGCAACTCTAATCGCGCGCTCGCCGAGGCAATTGCCGCCCATCTCGATATTTCTCTTTGCCGCGCCCATGTTCGTCGGTTCGCAGACGGTGAAATATGGGTTGAAGTGCTTGAAAACGTTCGAGGACAGGATGTTTTCATGATCCAGTCCACTTCCGCCCCAGCCAATGATCATTTATTGGAACTGTTGATCATGGCGGATGCCTTGCGACGTGCCTCAGCGCGCCGGATCACGGCTGTCATTCCCTATTTTGGCTATGCGCGACAAGATCGTAAACAGGGACCGCGAACCCCAATCTCGGCCAAATTGGTCGCAAATTTAATTACCCGCGCGGGCGTAGACCGGATTTTAACGGTCGATTTGCATGCCGGCCAGCTCCAGGGTTTCTTCGATATCCCGACTGATAATCTCTTTGCAGCGCCCGTTATGGTGGCGGATATCAAATCCCATCGCGAGCTCAAAAACACCATGGTCGTTTCCCCCGATGTTGGCGGTGTGGTGCGCGCGCGCGCTTTAGCAAAGCGAATAGACGCTCCATTAGCTATCGTAGACAAGCGTCGTGAACGGGCAGGAGAGTCTGAGGTGATGAACATCATCGGAGACGTTTCTGGCTGCAATTGTATTTTGATCGATGATATTGTTGATTCTGGTGGAACCTTATGTAACGCCGCCGAGGCGTTACTAGCGGCTGGCGCGGCAAGCGTTCATGCCTATATCACTCATGGCGTGCTATCTGGCGAAGCGGCAGCGCGGATCGCGGCATCCAAATTAAAAGAACTTGTCATTACCGATACAATTCGCGCGACAGAGCTGGTTCAAGCTGCGCCTAATATTCGCGTGGTTCCAATAGGTTCTTTGATTGGCGAAGCCATTGCCCGCACTGCGCGCGAAGAGAGCGTGTCGAGCTTGTTTGATTAATGCTGCCGGCTGTTCCGCAACATTTTAACCTTGCTCGGTATTGTCTGGCCGAAAACGCACAACTTCATCCTGACAAAATTGGATTAACAGTTGTTGGCGATGACCACGTTCAGCGCTGGTCTTATGCGCAACTCGATTTAAAAGTTAGACAGTTAGCAGCCGGTTTTAAAAGTCTAAATCTAAAGCCAGGCGCGCATATTATGATCCGTATGGGTAATGAAGCCAACGCCGCCTTGGCTTATTTTGCTGCGATTGCTGCAGGCTATGTTGCGTAAATCATGTTGCGCCAGGCGTCAGGATTTTGCCGCCTCAGGCGCTGGATGCATTATTTCTTTCTGAGCCAATTGCAGATTATGCAGATACTGCAGCGCACGATCCGGCTTATCTTGTTTATACTTCTGGAACCACCAGCCGTCCTAAAGGTGTTTTGCATGCCCATCGCGCTGCATGGGGACGTCGACCTATGCTTACGCATTGGACAGGCCTTCGATCAGAAGATGTCATGCTTCATGCAGGCGCAATCAATTGGACCTATACGCTGGGCGTTGGCGTCATTGATCCTTTATCTGTCGGCGCAGCTACGGTTCTCTACAATGGTAAGTCAGATCCGTCAGTCTGGCCGCGTCTTATCGAGCGATATGGCGTTTCTGTATTTGCTGCTGTGCCAGGCGTATTTAGGCAAATACTCAAATATTGCGCGTTAGAAGAATATGATCTGTCATCGCTAAGACATGGGCTATCTGCTGGCGCGGCGTTGCCGCCAAATTTATCTCTCGACTGGCGCAAAAGAACTGGCAAGGAAATTTTTGAAGCTTTTGGCATGAGTGAAATATCTACTTTCATTTCAACTGGACCGTTAACGCCAATCAAAAGCGACTCTCCCGGTAGAGCGCAGCCTGGCAGAGTCGTCGCGGCTTTGCCTGTTGAGAGTGGTTGTATTCCTCTTGCTTCCGGGCAAACAGGCTTATTAGCGATCCGGCGCGATGATCCAGGAATGATGTTAGGTTATTGGAAGCGCGAGGAAGAAGAACGACAGGCTTTTCGCGGCGAATGGTTTGTTTCAGGCGATCTCGTAGAATTTGACGAGGATGGCTATATGTGGCGACATGGCCGCGCGGATGAGGTGATGAATGCAGGAGGCTTTAGAGTTTCTCCTGCTGAGGTTGAAAAATGTTTGCTTAGTTTTCCCAATGTTACTGAGGCGGCGGTTGCTGAGCGCGCGGGTCGGGATGGGGAGACAACAATCATCAAAGCCTATGTTGTATTACGAGATGCAGTTCGTGCCGATGAGGCCGCGATTATAGCCCATTGCCAGAGCCATCTTGCAGCTTACAAGCGTCCCAAAGTTGTCGTTTTTCTAGAGTCTTTACCAAGAAACGCGAACGGCAAACTCAAGCGCGATGCTTTAGTATAATAGAGTGATTAAGCGCAGTGAGGGCATGTCCACAAAACGTCTGTCCTTAAGCGAATTCTGTATGCTGTCGCGCGTGTTTTTCGCAGAAGGCATATTCTGTAAATTTTTTATGTGATTTTTTTAAAGATTTTTTATTCACATACAATGCAAGCGGCAAGTTTGCCCGCAGTCTGTTTCGCCGTGCGGCGATTTATAAGGGTTTGAGGCCAAGGGATTTGCCTTCAGTAGCGTCACGCCGCCAAACGCCGTCAGTCCCACGGTCAAAATGGGCCTTATGACCTTTTCGGGCGCTGAGTACGAGGCGATCGCGCTCTAGGGTCCAGGCTATAGGATCAAAAACGACGATTCCATTATCTCGACAGGCGGGCGCGAGGAGCGCCTTATTGCCGCCAGGCCCTCGGGCGCGGAGATCGAGCGTGAGCATGCAGCCTGTATCTTTATCCTCGCGAATAACCGCGTAGCGCCCTGCAGCATCGGCGGATTTGATCAGGGCAGAGGCTGGCAAAGGCGCGAGAGTAGCCAGAATAAGGGCCGCAAACGGGCTTCGTTGAAGGCTCATCTTCATCATTGCTGCTCCAAACTTTCTATTAGATTGGGGTTTTAGGCTAACTCTTAGCCAAACCTAAGCCTCTGTGGATTAATAAAGGTAAATTTTTACAGATTTATCGACGTTTTGAAGTGACGCCTTTTAAGACCCTAGCCTTGATAGTTGTAAAATATGTGGAATTCTAACCTAAAATGTTGCTTCAAGGCCGACAACCCTTCACAGATAGGCTGCGCGCATAAATTTTCGATCTGCGCTTCCTTTGGGATCCATGAACAAGAAACATCTCCCCCTGAGCGCTGCGCATTTGCCGCCCCTTGACGACGAGTATGAAGAAGATCGGCGTCACCGGGAACCGACGATTGAGGAGCTGCTTGCCTCTATTCGTCGGATTATTTCCGAGGAAAGCGAGCTGTTAGAGACAGCCTCAGCGAGTGCAAATAGCTCTGCCTCACGTGGCGCTGCGTCGACACGTCGCCCTTCTCATTTTGAAGATGAACGAGAGGAGCGGATTAAAGAACGCCATGAGAAGTCGACGCGTCAATCCTTCCAAACGCGGGACCTGAGTGGCGAGGGCGTCGATAGCAGGGTTGAAAGTGACGATGCGGCAAGCGAGGAAATCCTATCTGCACAGACAGCTACGATCGTGTCGGATCATTTTAAAGCGCTCGCTGCTCACGCTTTTTTCGATAAATCAGATCAAATCGCTGAACTTGCCCAGGGCTTAATGAAGCCTCTGCTTAAGCAGTGGTTGGATGATCATTTGCCAGAAATGGTTGAGCGATTGGTTCAGGCTGAAATCAAGCGCATTTCGCGTCAAGGACGAGACAGCTAAAAGTAAACGCTGCAGCAGTCTTCTGGTTGGTTTGTTAACGCTGTCTATACCAACTTCAGCTAGATAAGACGTCATGTTAATGCTGCGCATTCTCTCCCGCAGGTATTTGTTGCCCTTGATGCTTTATTGCGTCGCGAGCATGGCGGTTTCCTATTTTGTTTGGCATGCGGTCCACGGCCAAAGAGGTTTAAGGATCGGTGAAGAATATGAGCAAAAGCTGACACAGCTGAGGTTTGAACGCGATATTTTAAAAATTCAACGGCAAGAATGGGAAAAGCGGATAGGCTTAATAAAAGGTGAAACGATTGAGGCGGACATCTTGGATGAAGAAGTCCGAAGAAGTCTTGGACGCGTTCATAAAAATGAAGTGGTTATCTTAATCCCGGCAGAAGAGCCAAAAAAATAATCATCTTTCAGTTGATTAAAAAGTAGTGCGATTGAGGCGCAACAGGTCCCTCGCATCCTGCAAGCTTGCGCTCAACGAGATCTTGTAAGTGGGCAAAGACAGTCATGGCGGCAGCGCGCCGTAAGTTTGGGTTGATGTCGCCGTAAATATTTTCAACAATGGTTTCAATTGATTGATCGCCAGCGTCCAGTCGTCTCAAGATGGCTCCAGCGCGAGCGTTTCGATGGTGAAGGATCGCACGCAAATAGCGTTGAGGGCATGTAATCGGCTGGCCATGGCCTGGCCACATAATTTGATCGTTTCTATTACGTAGACGCTCGAGCGAATTTAAATAAGCGCGCATTGATCCGTCCGGCGGCGCGATAACGGTCGTTGACCAGCCCATGACATGATCGCCGGTAAACAGGGCTTTTTCTTCCTCTAGCGCATAGCACAAATGATTAGCCGTATGTCCCGGCGTCGCCAGCGCGGACACGGTAGTTGTGGCGAGACTTATTTTGTCTCCGTCCCTTAAAATATAATCCGGTGAGTAATTTCCATCATGCGCCGCGTCTAATCCCGGGCCAGTAATTAAGATATCAGGAGAAGGAGCATAAGGCGCGCAGCCAAAAATTTTAGCTCCCGTTGCTTTCTTTAAAGCGCCTGCGGCGCTGGAATGATCCTTATGAGTATGGGTGACAAGAATATATTGAAGCTCTTTTCCTTCAATTGCCTGTAATATAGCCTTGATGTGTTGCGTATCATCTGGGCCTGGATCAATGAGGGCAAGCTGATCGTCGCCGATAATATATGTGCAGGTGCCTGTATGGGTAAAAGGTCCCGCATTTGGCGCAATGAGACGCCGAATGCGATCGGACAAACGCTGTAATTCAAATGTAACGCTTTGATTAGGAATTTGAGCACACTCTTTTAACTGACGCTAAACCTTGTTTTGCAGTTATCTGGGTAAGTTTAACATAACGCTATGCGCTTTTAGGCCTCTACAAGGCCCTTCAGACTCATTACAGAAATGAACAAGAATTTCCGTGTTTGTGGCGATTGCTGAAGGGTGGGATGCAGGCGGAAGAGTTGAATAAGAGCTATTGCCATAGTTATCTGTTTTATAGAAATGGCGTGCGGCGACCGTTCCATGAGCTTCGTAGCCATTTTGATCAACAAGCTCGAAATGCGTATAGCCTCTCGATTCAGCAAGATCGGCAGCTTTTAACAGCACAAGTTCCCGATATCTGGCGAAAGTCATTGACGTTTTTTTATGCAACGTTATCCAGGCGAATTCAGAGTTATTCATTTGCGCTTCAGCCTGCTGCGCGCCAAATAGTCCCATTAATGCAAGAAGACTCATTATAAATGTCGCAATCACCATGCCCCTGATCGAGATGTTTTTTATAAATACAGATTTTATGCGACTACTCATTATGTGTGCTCTTTTATTGAATTTATTTCAAAGTAACGTCGTCGATGAGGCTTGAAAGATAAGTAGCTTGGCGTACCTTATGGGATGTATTTTTTTTAGTTCAGATTTGATTGATCTAAATTTTTGCCAAGGTTGTTTGTTGATTTTCGAACTTTTTATAAGTTAAGCGCGAATTTTAAGCTGCAAAGAAAAAGACCTCCGCTCACCTGAGCGGAGGTCATTAATCGTCACGTCAAAATAAGACGCTTTTTATTGCGCTGCTGGAGCGGCTGGAGCATCGGCCGGGGCGGCGTCAGCAGGCGCCTCAACAGGCTTAGGCTTTGGCTTTGGTTTTGGCTTTGGTTTTGGCTTAGGTTTCGCCTCAACTGGCGCTGGCGTAGCGGCGGCAGGCGTTTCTGCTGCCGGCGCAGCGGCCTCAGGGGCGGCTGGCGTCGCTGGAGCAGTCGGCGCCGCGCTTTCAACTGCGGGAGCAGGGGTTGATGGCAACGTCATTGTAGGCGCAGCAGCCTCAGGCGCAGGCGGCGTTGCAGGCGCTTCTGGCGTAGGCGCAGTAGCTTCCGCGGCTGGCGCAGATTCTGAACTTGGCGCAGCAGCCTCCGGAGAAGTCGCTGGCGTTTCAGACGAGGGAGCCTCAGCTGGCGCTTCCGTCGCTGGCTCTGTTTTTTTCATATTATCTTTGAAAGATTGTAGCCGAGCTTCAATCGCCGAGCGCAGATTAGACACGCCCTCATTTGGCGCTTCATAGACGCCCAGCGCAAAGCCTGCCGCACCAGCGACAACGGCTGTC
>RFXM01000055.1 GCA_009921565.1 Methylocystaceae bacterium
AGAGATTTGAAGAAATGAAGGTCAGTTGAGCTCGCGTATTTTCTTCGTTGTCATCGTTCTCCTATGCGCAACTGGACCAGCTTTTGCGCAAAAGCCGGCTGTGCAATGTTTTTCTACCCAGGAAAGCCGATTAAAGATCGACGAACGGCATCTTGCCAACCCCTTCGCCAGCATGCGCAACGCAAAGGAACGACACAAAGGCGAACCGCTGACCACGCGCCTGTGTCAGCAGGGAGATGATTTTCTCTATGAGATCCGTCTCCTACGATCAGATGGGCATATTGAGAAACTTTTTTTTGATGCAACGACGGGTCATCAACGCCAAATACACGGGCAAGAATAATCTCACGCCTCATCACCTCGATCACATACTCCGAGAGAGAACAGCGGCAAGCCTCATAGTGGGAGAAGAGATTTGAGACTACTCGTTATAGAGGACGATAAGGATCTAAATCGTCAAATTGTCGCCGCATTAGAACAAGCCAGCTATGCCGTCGATCGCGCATATGACGGCGAGCACGGGCATTTTCTCGGTGAAACAGAGCCCTATGACGCGATTATTCTCGACATTGGTTTGCCAAAAAAAGATGGCATTACGCTTCTTGAGGAATGGCGCGCCGCAGGTCGCATGACACCAGTGCTAATTTTAACGGCGCGTGATCGCTGGAGTGAAAAAGTACAAGGATTTGATGCCGGCGCTGACGACTATCTCACAAAGCCTTTTCATATGGAGGAATTACTGGCGCGCTTACGTGCGCTTCTGCGCCGAAGCACCGGACATGCAACCAATGAACTTGTTTGCGGTCCCGTTCGTCTTGACACAAAAGCTGGCCGCGTAATCGTTGATGGCGCAGCTATCAAGCTCACCTCGCATGAATATCGTTTGCTAGCCTATCTCATGCATCACACGGGCCGCATTGTTTCGCGCACTGAAATTATTGAGCATCTCTATGACCAGGATTTTGATCGCGATTCCAATACAATTGAAGTCTTTGTCGGCAGACTGCGCAAAAAACTTGGCGTTGACCTGATCCAAACTATCCGCGGCTTGGGTTATATGGCGCTTGCGCCAGATACGACTGCGCCGTCAAAAACGCACTGATGACTTTAAAATTCCTACCCATTCATTCTATCTCGGCGCGCTTATTTCTCACAGCCGCCGCCTCAAGCGCGGTGGTCTTGCTCATCGCGAGCTTTTTTATCACAGCCTATTATCGCCGCGAAGCGGAAGATATTTTTGAGCGCAGATTGGATGTTTATCTGCGGGCTATTGTTGCCGATGTCTCGGAAGCTGGTGAGGAAGGCCGCCTTGGACCCGGACAACTCGGCGACCCTCAATTCGAACTTCCTGGCTCGGGCTGGTATTGGCAAATTACCCGACTGGATAACGCAGCCCATGAAATCAAAGCCTCGCGCTCGCTCTTTGTTGGCTTGTTACCAAAACTTTCCGATCTTGGCGTCGCTGCAGAAGTGGGCGGCTTTCGACGCGGCTATGCCTTAGGTCCAGACGGACGTCGCTTGCGTATCTTAGAGCGCATTATCGATGTCGGGGATATGGGCGTTTACCTCGTTCAAATCGCCGCAAGCACTGAAGAAATGGAAGAACAAATTGAGCGCTTCCTTTTGGGCCTTTTTGTCGCCTTTGCAACCTTGGCCATTGCGCTTTCTGGCGTTGCCGCTTTCCAGGTGAGGTTTGGATTAAAGCCGCTAAGGCTGCTGCGCGAGGAACTGGTCGCTATTGGGCGTGGAGAAAAAGATCATATTGCCGGCATCTATCCAAACGAAGTCGCTCCGCTTGTCGAAGAAGCAAATGTGCTTATTGGCGCCAATCGCGACATTTTAGAGCGCGCTCGTTTACAAGTTGGCAATCTCGCGCATGCGCTCAAAACGCCGCTCAGCGTCATAGTCAATGAGGCTGACGCCTCTCCTTCGATGCTTGCCGATAAAATTACTGAACAGGCTAATTTGATGCGGGATCAAATTAGTTTTTATCTCGATCGCGCGCGCGCCGCCGCAAGAGGCGCAACCATCGGAGCCTCAACACAAATCGAGCCCTGCCTTGAGGGACTGCTGAGAACGTTTCGAAAAATTTATGCCCCGCGCAAAATCCAATTTTCTGAAACCATCGCCAAGGATTTGCGTTTTTTAGGAGAACGTCAGGATCTTGAGGAGATGATTGGCAATCTGCTCGACAATGCTGGCAAATGGGCGCAAGGCGAAGTTAAAATTGAAATCACCCCGTTTAAGCCAGAAAATTCGACGAATCGCTTGCTGCTACAAATTATCATTGATGATGATGGCCCCGGTCTCTCGCCCACTCAGCGTGAACAAGCGACGCAAAGAGGGCAACGTCTTGATGAAAGCAAGCCTGGCTCTGGACTAGGGCTTTCTATTGTCGCCGATCTTGCAGGGGCTTATGGCGGAGGACTAAAACTTGAAGATAGTCCATCAGGCGGACTGCGCGCAGAATTACTCTTACCAGGATTTTGACGCGCTCCTTCGTCTATAAAATCAACCTCATTTTTTTGTTTGAGTTGAGTGAGAGATAATCAATGCAGATAAAGATAGAGAGTCAGTTCTTACTGAAATTTTTCTTGATTTTTTGCCTGATAACGTTAGCCGCCTGCCAATCATCGCCGCCGCCGGCTCTTGACCAACATGCTGAGGCGCCCCCGCCGCCTGCTCCCGGCGTCGTCGGAAACATGATTGGACAAACGCTTGATGAAACAGATCGCACGCGCGCGATTGCCGCACAGCAAGAAGCGGTCGCAACGGGTTTACGCAAAAGCTGGCGCGGCGCACACGGCGTCTATGGATTCATTGTCCCAGCGGCAGAGGCCAATGGCTGTCGGGACTACACGCATAAAATTTTTATCAATGGCCGTCCACAGGAAGCAAAGGGTCAGGCCTGCCTTGAGAAGGAGACTTGGCGCATTATGCGCTAAAGGCTTCACTGATCTTCAAGGTCAAAATCTAAAATAGCGATCTGCAGAGTAAAGCTCTGCAGCTTGGGATCATCAGCCGAAATAACGCCGAGAAATTCGCCATCACTATTGACTTCGCGCCCAACCGGTATCTTCATTTCAAAAGCGAAAGAGCGATCGCCATCTTCATCATCTACGGAGATTTCCGCAATTTTACGCTCACCCAAAGTCACTGCGGCATTGTCTGGATTTTTTGCGTCAGGCGTAAGTCGAATATCCTCATTCCCCAGCGAGCGACGCAAAAATTCTTGCAGTTTTTTTAATTCGACTTTGTCCAAACGAGCCTCCCCCGCTTATATTGGATAAAACCACTGCCACGAAGCTGAACAATGAGCAAGTTCGTCTTTTTAAAAAATATTTTCCTTAATCCCTAACCTCGCACCTAGAAAAAATCCTCCAGCGCAAAGCTAAAGATATTCTTTTAACATCTTGCCGCAATAGTGCTCCAAGCTCCGAAGTAAAAATTATTTTACTAATTTTTTCTTTTGCTCTTCCCGGTTTTTTGCGAAATTTTACGGCTATTTTTTTGCGCTCCTTTTTCGACCTTTACTGGCTTTGCCGCTTCCTTTGCGACTTTGCTGTCCTTCTCGCTCTTTTGCGTCTCAGTTACGGGTTTCTTTTCTTCAGCAGGCGCAGCGACCGCTGGCGGTGTAACCGGCGCATTGAGTGGCGCCGCACTTGGCATGGGCTTAGCGCTTTCAGTTTCTGATCCAGCTGCGGCGGGCATTGCGGGAGCCTGGGCTTCAGCGGGTTTTGACGTTTCTGTCAGTCGCGCGCGGCAGGCCTTTAAATATTCCTGCCAATTCTGACCGGCGAGTTCGTTTGCGGCCTTAGCCGCCTGATATTTTGATCCGCATTCGCGTAAAATATTAGCTTGCGCGAAAGCAGGCGCAATGCCCATCGCGCTGAGGCTGGCGAATGAAAAGATTATTACTCCCGCACGAAGGGAAAAATGAGCTCTCACTAAACGGCCTCCTTTGAAAAAGGTACAAATACAAAAAACACCCTTTGCTGAGTGCTGCGCCATGCTATTGCAGCTTGGGCGCCAAGCCTACTGAGAGACGCTCAGTAAGCTCTCTTTCCAGCTCTCTTGCAGCCCGCTTGCCGCTCTCTTGGGCAAGCCCGCTGAGCACGGCAGTCATAAGCCACATTAGCTTGTGAAGGCAAACCGGTCAGGTCATAACAGCGATAAGACGAATAGAATAACTTTCTCGTGGAGGTAGAGCCGCATGTCGCGTGAGCGCCCGCTGCCAGCGCGTTGGGGAAATGCCGCAGCGCTGCGTCATCCAGACGGACGCTACCGCTGCCCCTGGGCTGGCGTCGACCCGCTTTATGTCGCCTATCATGATGAAGAGTGGGGACAACCCGAATATGATAGTCGTGCGCTCTTTGAAAAACTGATGCTAGATGGGTTCCAGGCTGGGCTATCCTGGATTACGATTTTGCGTAAGCGTGAGAATTTTCGCGCTGCATTTGAGGGATTTCATCCTGAAAGACTTGCATGCTGGGAGGAAAAAAATATTACGCCTTTAATGTCGAATGCCGGCATTGTGCGCAATCGCGCCAAATGTGACGGCGTTGTTCATTCTGCGCGCGCTTATCTTGACATTAACGCTTCAATTGGTTTCTCAACTTATCTTTGGAACTTTGTTGATGCAAAGCCAATCATTAATCACTTTTCTACGACCGCCGACATTCCCTCACAGACGCCGCTTTCTGAAAAAATCTCAAAGGATCTCAAAGCGCGTGGTTTTAAATTTTGTGGACCAACGATTGTTTACGCCTTCATGCAGGCTGTTGGCATGGTCGACGATCACTTAACAAACTGTCACTGTCGCCAAGAAAAGAAACCGGCGAGAAAATGTCCGTAAAATCCTCCTCCACCCGCACATTAGCAAAAGAAGCGCCGCGCGCCTGGCAACGCATGCTGTCGGGACGCCGCCTCGATCTCTTAGACCCCTCCCCGCTTGACGTTGAAATCGAAGATATCGCCCATGGTCTCGCGCGCGTTGCGCGCTGGAATGGACAAACGCAAGGGCCGCATATTTTTTCAGTGGCGCAACATAGTCTCTTAGTTGAAAAAATTGCGGCGCGGCTGCATCCCGACATCACGCGCGCAGAGCGCTTATTCATGTTGCTGCATGACGCGCCAGAATATGTGATTGGCGATATGATCTCGCCCTTTAAGGCCGTCATAGGAGAAGCTTATAAATCTGTAGAAAATCGTATACTCAGCGCCATTTTGCTGCGCTATTCTCTCCCCGCCACGCCATCTCAAGCTGTTTTGAAACTATCAAAGCAGGCCGATCGCACGGCGGCTTTTTTTGAAGCGATTTCGCTCGCGGGCTTTACACGCGCGGAAGCCGAGCGCATCTTTGGCCGTCCTGTTATCGCCGCCAAATCTTTTATCGATGAAATCTCTCCAGCTCCAATTGAAACAGCTCAGGAAATGTTTCTTGCTCGCTTTCGCGAAATCGACGCCGGGCGATAGAAAGGCGCGAGAAATCCTATGAGTTCTGCGCGGCTTTATGTGTGTTCGCTCACGCGCGTTGTTGAAACTGTGCGCGACAGCGGCGCCCGCTCGCTTGTCACCATTCTCACTGCCGGCGCTTCACTCGTGCGCCCTCATGAAATCGCTCCCGATCGTCACCTCTGCATCGCCATGTCGGATATTGACGCGCCAGTTGCGGGGCATATCACGCCAGAGCAGAGCCACATTGAGCAATTGTTAGAATTTTTTTCAAATTGGGATCGGCGCGCGCCTCTCGTGATCCACTGCTATGCTGGCGTCAGCCGATCGCCAGCCGCCGCCTTTATCGCGGCCTGCGCCCTGGCGCCCCATCGCTGCGAGCAGGCGGTGGCGCAGGAGCTGCGGCACGCGTCGCCCACCGCGACGCCAAACCGAAAACTTGTGGCGCTTGCCGACGCCCGTTTGAACCGCGCCGGCCGCATGAGCGCAGCAATTGGCGCAATTGGCCGAGGCGTTGACTGCTATGAGGGGGCGCCCTTCGCGCTTGACCTCGCCTGAGCAATCGATCTGACCCACGCGCCATAAGCGGCGCCCCGCCACCCGTTGAGATTGGTCTGACGGCGGCAATTGTTACGGTGCGCGGCGATGAGCCGCTGATTTTGACAGTAAATTCTGGCGGCGACGGCGCCCTTGCCGCTCTCCCCTCTGGCCCCTTTGATCCAATTCGCCACCGAACCTTTGATAGCGGCTTGCGCGAATGGGTTTCGCAGCAAACTGGCGCGCCACTGGGTTATGTCGAGCAGCTTTATACATTTGGCGATCGGGGCCGTCAGGCGCGGCTGGGCGACCGCGATCCGCATGTGGTTTCAGTCGGCTATCTCGCCTTAACCCGGATAGGGAATGAAATTCCGCAAAGCCTTGCCGGCGTCTGGCGCTGCTGGCACGATTTTTTTCCCTGGGAAGATTGGCGCGTCAGGCGCCCAGAGATGATTGAGGCGACAATTTTGCCGGGTCTCCAGAGTTGGCGCCAGGAGGCGCCGGACGCTCTGTCTTCCTCAGGCCTCACCCGCACGCAGCGCGTTAATCTCCTCTTTGGGGTGGGGGAGCGGGGCTTTAATGAGGAAAATGTTTTGGATCGTTATGAACTCCTCTATGAGGCGGGGCTTTTGGAGGAATCGTTAAGAGACGGGCGCGAGGCGGCGCTTAAGCGCAAAAATCTGGAGCCCTTGGGACACGCCATGCGTCAGGATCATCGCCGGATCCTCGCCACCGCTATGGGACGCCTGCGCTCAAAAATGAAATATCGTCCCGTGGTCTTTGAAGTGATGGCTGAGACCTTCACCCTGACCGAACTTCAGCGCACTGTGGAGGCGATTTCGGGGCGTCATTTGCATAAGCAAAATTTCCGACGCCTGGTGGAAAGCTCAGAAATCGTCGAGCCCACCGGCGAGACCAGTCACTTAACGGGCGGGCGTCCCGCGGCCCTATTCAAATTTCGCCGCAATGTTTTGCAAGAAAGACCCTCCTTTGGTTTGCGAGTTGGCATAAGAGGCTGATTTTACGTCTTAAGCCATTCTTCACCGCTTGCGGGCGAAGATAGGCCCACGCCAATCCAGTGTTGAGGTGCTTTTTGGGTTATTTGTCTCCCCCTCCGGCTCCGGCCCCCGTTGTCGTTTACAAAGACGTAGGCGGATTGGTCACGGATTATGAGGCCCAGACGGAGCAATATCGTCGCGAAAACCGTGAAGTGCGGCTGCATGAGTGCCGCTCGGCCTGCACGCTGGCGCTGAGTTTACCCAATGTCTGCGTTTATCCAGACGCGAAAATTAAATTTCACCAGGCCTATAACGCCATCACCAAAGAGGTGGATCTGGGCGTTTCATCCAAACTTTTTGCCTCATATCCGGCTCAGGTGCAGGCGCGATTAGGCTATTTGACGCGCGAGTATCATGTCCTATCGGGCGTTGAACTTATTGCGTTGGGGATGCGCAATTGCAATGGCGATAATCCGGTCTTAATCGCCAGCCGCAAGCAGAAGGCGCTGGGCGCCTTGGCGCAAAATGATGCGGCGCAGGC
>RFXM01000056.1 GCA_009921565.1 Methylocystaceae bacterium
AAATGTTTTTGTCAATACATGGTCTGTTGAAGGTTTTGTTTCTGAAGGCTTGCAACCCGCAGAACTTGGCTGGGGCACCCATGAAAAAACTTTACCAGATATTGGACGCACGCATCAAACTGGGTGTGGCGCCGCTATTTATCTTCTGACGCCGGGCGCCAATACGCGCGTGCGTTCATGGACCCCAACGCCTGGACCACAATACGGGTTTCTTGTTACCCACAATGAATCTATTTCTATCGCAGATTATCTCACGCTGCGGGATCAAGACGGTCAAGCGATCTATCGACCAACTTGTCATTATGCGTATCATCCAGCTGATGACGCTGTTTTATCTCTTCATGAAATGTTTGGCGCCAACGGAAAAATGCAATCCAGTTGGACAATCCTTGATGAACACGAAATTGTCGATGGCGTCGACGAATTGGGCGTTTTGCTTTTTGGCCATGAAAAGAACGCCTATTGGTATGGCTCGCAGCTTTCAATCGAGGAAACTCGAGATCTAGCGCCTTATCAAAACGCAACCGGCCTCCAGGTCTCCTCAGCAGCCCTGGCCGGAATGGTCTGGGCTTTGGAAAATCCCCAAGCTGGGATCGTCGAGGCGGATGAAATTGATTTTAAGCGATGCCTGGACATCCAGCGGCCATACCTTGGGCCGGTAGCAGGCGTTTACACAGACTGGACGCCATTGGACGGTCGACCCGGCCTCTTTCCGGAAGATATTGACGCCAGCGACCCCTGGCAATTCAAAAACATCCTTGTCAAATAACCTCAGCGCTCAGGTCAGACTGGAAAAACAGCTCAATCGCCAATTTTAATTGGACCTCTTGACGCACAGTCTAATGTTCTACTAATGTTCTATGTTCGCCTTATGTTCAGGTTATTTTAGCCTGAGCTTTGGGTCCCCCGCGTTACGCGCGTTTTGGTCAGCGTTGCGTAAGGTAATCATGGGGGAGTAAGCGCTTTTGCGTTGCCTCCCCCATATGATTTTGGAGTAGGTCGACATGGCGCAAACACTGAGCTTTGACCCAACAATCAAAGAAAATTTAACGCCAGCAAACTTGATTGAAGCCCAACGTCGGCGCGGGCGCGGATCCTTAAGTCGTGAAAGCGGACGCTTTGAGCCTTTGCATCGCGAGGAACTAGATGATGGATGGGGAACGTTAGAAACACTCGTTGCCCTTAAGACCAATGCTCATATTGAAAAACCACGCAGCCTGATCACAAAGAATGATTCTCCTGATATTCGTTTTGATCGGTCAATCAATCCTTATCGAGGATGCGAGCATGGCTGTATTTATTGCTTTGCGCGGCCAACTCACGCCTATGTCGGGCTGTCGCCTGGGCTTGATTTTGAAACAGAAATTTTTGTCAAAGAGGGAGCCGCACAACTCCTTGAACGTGAATTATCTGCGCAAAATTATACGCCAAAGATTATCGCAATTGGATCGAACACTGACCCCTATCAACCTATTGAGAAACGCCATCGCATTATGCGATCTATCTTAGAAGTTCTCTCTCGAGCCAATCATCCTGTTGGCATCGTTACAAAATCAGCGCTGATACTTCGCGATCTTGATCTTCTAGCGCCGATGGCGCAAAAAGGACTTGTTAAAGTTGCAATCTCCTTAACAACGCTTGATCCTCAACTTGCGCGACTTATGGAGCCGCGCGCCGCTGCGCCAACGCAACGACTCATCGTCATTGAAAAATTAGCGGCCGCTGGCATTCCAGTAACTGTTATGACAGCGCCAATTATTCCAGCTATTAACGACCATGAAATTGAAAAACTTCTCACCCGTGCGCATGCTGCGGGGGCGCAAGAAGCTGGATATATTTTATTACGCTTGCCTTATGAGCTTCGCGCGCTCTTCACTCAATGGATCAATCAGTATTTTCCAGATAAAGCATCACGCATTCTTTCATTGATCCAATCAACTCGAGACGGCAAACTTTATGATTCAGCCTTTGGTAAAAGAATAATCGGCGCCGGCCCTTATGCCTGGATGATTGGTCGTCGCTTTGAAATCGCTACAAAAAAATTAAACTTCCAGCAAATTTCTTTGCGAACTGATCTATTTTCCCCTCCGCGACGTAAATCCGAGCAACTTAGTCTGTTTTAATAATTTATGTTTTGTCACATCTCTGATTTAACAATTGACTGCGCTGTCTTATTCTCCCCTTAACTTAGTTAGCTTAGAGCTTAGTAATGCAGTGGCCAGATTTTCAACTAGAGACAACGCTACTTCTTGAGGGATTTTCGCCTATTGTCGGCGTTGATGAAGTGGGGCGCGGTCCTTTGGCTGGCCCAGTAACAGCTGCGGCTGTTATTTTGAATTCAAAGAATTTACCCTTGGGCGTTGCAGACTCAAAAGCTTTAAACGCAAAACATCGCAATGCTGCGTTTGAAAGTATTATAGAGCGCGCTCTAGCAATCAGTATTTCTTTTGTTACAGCCGCCGAGATTGATCGTATTAATATTCGTCAAGCTTCTCTTCTTGCAATGAGACGTGCGATTGATGGTCTATCGCTCAAGCCGAGTTTTGCGCTTATAGATGGCCGAGATAGCCCTGAGCTCGACTGCCCTGCCCGCGCCATCATTAAAGGCGACGCGACAGTGCTCTCGATCGCAGCCGCCTCAATTGTCGCAAAAGTTGCGCGCGACGGCATGATGCGTCGGCTTGCGGCTCTTTATCCAGATTATGGCTTTGAGACAAACGTCGGTTACGGCGCGAAACGACACCTGGAAGCCCTAAAGCGCCTGGGTCCAACGCCCTTTCATCGTTTTAGCTTTGCGCCCTTGCGTGGGTGTGATGGAGCGCAGCGTCAGGAATAATATTTCCTTTTTATTAATTAATACGTTCAAAAAAGGGACACTTAATCTTCTAGCCTCTAAACGGGACCTTTACCTCATTACGACATCATCAGCTTGTGAGTAGTGTTTGTGGTGTCGAGTAAATGCGTAATGCACGCGTTGGGGCGGCCAGCCTTCAACCCCGGGTAAAGGTTTCGCGTACCGGGTCATCAATCGTTAGGCCGTCCCGCGCGGCGCCAAAACGTAATGCAATCCTTCAAGGCGATTGCATTGACTTAATGCGTGGGCTTTCCGACGCAAGCGTCGATCTGGTTTTTGCAGATCCGCCCTATAATCTGCAATTGGCCAACACGCTAACCCGTCCCGATCAAACTGTTGTTGACGCCGTTGATGACGATTGGGACAAATTTACGGATTTTGCCGCATACGACGCTTTCACGCGCGATTGGCTGATCGAGGCCCGCAGATTGATGCGGCCATCCGCAACCATCTTTGTTATTGGCTCTTATCATAATATTTTTCGCGTCGGCGCAATCATGCAGGATCTTGGTTTTTGGATCCTCAATGATATTGTTTGGCGCAAAAATAATCCGATGCCTAATTTCCGCGGCCGACGTTTTACAAATGCCCACGAAACAATGATTTGGGCCTCGCGCGATGCATCCAGTAAGAGCTACACTTTTAATTATGAAATGCTCAAAGCTGGTAACGAAGATTGTCAGATGCGATCTGACTGGCTTTTGCCGATTTGCACTGGTGCAGAAAGATTAAAAGATCAAAACGGCCGTAAGGCGCATCCAACCCAAAAACCAGAAGCGCTGCTTGCGCGGGTTATTCTCTCTGCGTCGAAAGCCGGCGACCTCATCTTAGATCCCTTTTTTGGCGCCGGCACAACAGGAGCAGTCGCCAAAAGACTGAGACGCGATTACCTTGGACTTGAAAGAGAGACGACCTATGCGCAGGCCGCTGCAGCCCGTATTAATGCAATTGAACCCTTAGAGCATGATACGCTAATTGCAGCCCCGTCAAAGCGTTCAGAACCGCGCGTTGCTTTTGCGAGCCTAATTGAAAGCGGCTTAATCGCCCCAGGCGCTGTGTTGATGGACGCAAAAAAACGCCACCGCGCTAAGGTCCGTGCGGATGGTGCGCTTTCTTTATCTGGATTTATTGGATCGATTCACAAAACAGGCGCGCTGGCTCAAGGTTTACCTGCGTGTAATGGATGGACCTTTTGGCATTATGAAAAAAAGGGTAAACTTTATCCAATAGACGAATTGCGCGCACGCATTCGTTTAGAGCTCCGTGAGGCGGCGGAATAACCCTTAAAGATTATTCCGCTCTCAAAGAACCGGCATAAATCAACGGAGCTTAAAGAAATCATTCCGCTAATTTAAGCTAGAAAACCTGTATAAAAACCAATTAAAAGAACAAAGCCAATAAAGGCGCGATAAGCGACAAAAGGCCAGGCTGAAAACTTTTCAAGGATTCGAAGAAGTCCCCATATTGCAATAAAAGCGGACAATGAAGCGACGATAAGACCCACGGCCAACATTGACCACCCATGTGCGTCAAGATGCGCCTTATGCAACTCCCATAATTCTTTCAGCCCAGCCAGCGTGATCGCTGGCAAACCCAAAAGAAATGAGAATCGCGCCGCCTCTTCTCGTTTAAGATCGAGAAAGAGCGCCGCAGTCAACGTCGAACCTGATCGAGAGACGCCTGGGATTAAAGCGCCAACCTGTGCGAAGCCAACAATCAAAGCATCGGTTAAAGTGACATGATCCAAGGAGCGTTTGTGATTACAATAAAGCTCTGCAATCGCCAAAAGCGCCGCCATGACGATGCAGGATAAGCCAATGACTGGTAAAGATCGCAAAGGCGACCCGCATGTATTTAGCGTATGAGAAAGCAATAATCCCGCTAAACCTATCGGCACTGTCGCTAAACCTATCCAGACAACAAAACGAAAACTCCAGTCGCTAAAATCACGACGCTGAAACGCCCGGATTGATCCAAAAGCAAGCGATCGAATATCGTTCCAGAAATAACTGATCACTGCCGCGAGCGCCGCTAATTGCATGGCTGCGGAAAATGCTGAACCCGGATCCTTCCATCCCAGCAATGTCGGCACAATGCGCATATGCGCCGTAGACGAAATCGGCAGCAATTCTGTAATGCCTTGAACAACGCCAAGAACTGCGACTTTCATATAACCAAGGTCCACAAAGCCTGTGTCGAGACCATTTGTGCACGCCGCCGCCATTTTATCTCCAATCCAATGCTTTCGTAGCCAAATTTACTGCATTTCTTTTTAAATAATTTAGTTAATAGAGCGCGAATAGTTCCCAATGACAGATGTCAATTCAAGGTAAGAAAAGCTTTCAGCATTGGCTTGAGCTCTTCGCTTGAAGAATTCATGAGCGCATTTGCCGCCTCTTGACCCAAACGTAGGGGATCTTCCTCCCCCATGTCAGCCCCGATTTCTTTGAGCTTCATACCCCATTGAGGATAGCTCAGCGCTTTAATCTCTTCTCGTCTAATTAACCTAAGTCCGCTATGGCGCGGATCGGCGCTGATTTTATGGTAGAGATCGTCTACTTCTTTAGGCGCGCCTTCAAGTATTTGAAGAAAATTGAGACCATTAAATAATAACAGGCCCGTGACGCCCTTACTTTGGTTATAGGCGACTGCTGAAACAAGAATCTTTTCGAGCTCCTGCACGCTTAACCCGAGTTGAGCCGTGCTAAAATAAATCAGCTGCAGCATAATTTTCTCCCGCCGCAACTTTTAATTTACGCCATGCTTTTTTCAATAATCTGCGCCAGATCAGTCATAATTTTATTGAGATCGTAATTTTTTGGCGTGTAGACGGCCGCAACCCCAGACTCAAGCAAGAGCTTTTCATCTGCAGGAGGAATGATGCCGCCAACAACAAGCGGCGCCGTCACTCCTTGCTCTTTCATTAAGCGAATGACTTCATGGGCTAAGGTAACATGCGACCCAGAGAGAATCGACAGACCGACACAATGCGCGTTCTCTTTCTTAGCTGCATCCACAAGCTCAGCAGGAGTTGAACGAATGCCAGCGTAAATTACCTCAAAGCCAGCGTCTCGCGCCCGAACGGCAATTTGTTCTGCGCCATTTGAATGACCATCCAGTCCAGGTTTTCCAACGAGAAATTTTGCTCTCTCGCCAAGTTTTTGCGACACGCGCTCGACTTCGCTGCGAACGGCGTCTAGTTGTCCACCGACTTGGCGCGCTGTAGACGACACCCCAGTTGGCGCGCGATATTCGCCAAATACGCCACGCAAAACATTACCCCACTCGCCAGTCGTAACGCCAGCTTTTGCCGCGGCGATCGATGGATCCACCATGTTGCGGCCCTCTTTCGCCGCTCTCGCCAATTCTTCAATCGCTGCTTGCGCGGCATTTGCGTCACGCTGATTGCGCCAGGCATTTAAGCGAGCAATTTGTTCGGCTTCCACATGTTCAGGAACAACCATAATTTGGCTGTCGCCGGAAGTTAGCGGCGAGGGCTCGCCTTCCTTAAATTTATTGACGCCAACAACGGTTTGCTCTCCGGCCTCAATGGCCTCAAGACGCGCTGTGTTGGACTCAACGAGTTTTGATTTCATATAGCCAATTTCGACAGCCGCCGCTGCGCCGCCTAATTGATCGATTTTTTTGAGCTCAGCCTTAGCTTCTTCTTTTAACGCAGCAACCTTACGCGCGATCTCTGGAGAGCCGTCAAAGATATCGCCATACTCAAGAAGATCTGTTTCATAAGCCATAATCTGCTGCATCCTAAGCGACCATTGCTGGTCAAATGGACGCGGTAGGCCAAGCGCTTCATTCCAAGCAGGCAATTGCACGGCGCGGGCGCGCGCATTTTTGGATAAAACGACAGCGAGCATTTCAATCAGAATGCGTGTGACGTTATTTTCTGGTTGCTGTTCGGTTAGCCCTAAAGAATTTACCTGAACGCCGTAACGAAAACGACGCAGCTTTTCATCCTTTATTCCATAGCGCTCGCGCGTAATCTCTTCCCATAGTTCCGTAAAGGCGCGCATCTTACAAAGTTCAGTAATAAAACGCATGCCTGCATTAACAAAAAATGAGATACGCCCAACAACCTGACCAAAGTCGGTCTCAGAAAGCTCACCCGATTTTTTAACATTATCGAGAATGGCGATCGCGGTCGCGAGCGCATAAGCGAGTTCCTGAGAGGGCGTCGCGCCTGCTTCTTGTAAATGATAAGAGCAAACATTCATCGGATTAAATTTTGGCGCTTCTTTTGTCGTAAACAAAATCAGATCTTGCGTCAGACGCAGTGATTGTGTCGGCGGAAAAACATAAGAACCGCGCGAAAGATACTCCTTGATGATGTCGTTTTGCGTCGTTCCTTGCAGTTTAGATCTTGGCGCGCCTTGTTCTTCAGCAGTAGCGATATACAACGCCATCAGCCAAACAGCTGTCGCGTTAATCGTCATAGAGGTATTCATTTCTCCCAAGGGGATTCCCTCAAAGAGGGTGCGCATATCTCCTAAATGCGAAACGGGGACGCCAACCTTGCCGACTTCGCCACGCGCGAGAATATGG
>RFXM01000057.1 GCA_009921565.1 Methylocystaceae bacterium
TCCTTATTTTGCGCACTTTTGGCTTAGTGAGGCAATTATCGAGAAAAAGGCGCGGCTCGTCAGGAGCCTCAGCGATAGCAATCGGAGGCGCTGTCTCATCTGATGGCTGGATTTATGCGCCTTCAATCCGGCCTTGGGAACCATTGGATTTGAGTTGTTTTGTAGGAAGGCCGCGTTCGCGCGCGCGCGCTAATTGTGTGACAGCGGTAAAATCAATTTTACCCGATCCCAGCAGCGGCATTGTTTCAATGGTCATGACTTCTGCCGGAACCATGAGGTCGCTTGCGCCTTTTTCTTTCGCGAAAATCATAAAATCTGCGCGATTTGCGTTTTTTTCCTCTGACAGGAGAATGACGCGTTCGCCTTTACGATTATCACTGTCAGTTGCTGCCGCCGATAGGGCTTTTGGCCATAACTCCGCGGCAAGTTGCTCGATCGCGGCAAGCGACACCATTTCTCCGCCGATTTTTGCAAATCGTTTAGCGCGGCCTTTTATCGTTACAAAACCTTCTGCATCTATGGCGACAATGTCGCCTGTATCATGCCAGCCATCAGGCGGTGGTTGAATAATTCCAGGTCGGTCCGTTTTTAAATAGCCTAGCATGACGTTAGGCCCGCGAACTAAAAGACGACCGCCATGATCAATGCCGGCCATGGGTTCAAGTCTGTAATCTACGCCCGGCATTAATTGGCCCACAGTGCCAAACTTGTTGAACATGGGCGTATTAAGCGCCAAAACGGGCGCTGTCTCCGTTACGCCATATCCTTCAAATATGCGTACGCCAAATTTTTCGCTCCACATATCGCGCGTCGTCTTTTTTAAGGGTTCAGCGCCTGCGACAACATAACGTATCGATCTAAAATCATAAGCGCTCGCCATACGCGCGTAGCCAGCTAAAAATGTATCTGTTCCAAAAAGAATCGTCGCATTAGCGCCGTAAATAAGTTCAGGGACTAGTCGATAGTGTAAGGGCGAGGGATAGAGATAAACGGGTACGCCAGAAATTAACGGTAAGATTAGTCCAATGGATAAGCCAAAACAATGAAAGACTGGTAGGACATTAAAGACCTTATCTGTTCGTCCGAAATCAATACGCGCTGCTGCTTGAGCGGCGTTTACAAGGATATTTTTGTGCGAAAGCGCTACGCCTTTTGGCGCACCCTCTGAACCAGAAGTAAAAAGAATTGCTGCGATGTCATCTGGCGCTGATAGTACGACGGCCTGATAGGCTAATAAAAAGGCGGCTATTTTTTCTATCATCGTTAGCTGAGATTTTATATCTTCCAAATAGATGAGGGTAATTTCTTGACTAAGCGCTTCGACTAATTTTGTTAGTTTCGCCTTATTGATAAAATGACGCGATGTCAGAATTATTTTTATCTCGCTAGCTTTGCATCCGGAGAGAATATTTGCGGCGCCAGCGGTAAAATTGATCATGGCGGGCGTTCGGCCTGCTGAGAGCAGCGCGAAGAAAGTAACCGCGGCTGCATTAGCGTTAGGTAACATTACGCCAATAGCTTCGCGTTGTCGGCCGTAGTTCGTTAATTTTATTGCGAGCAACCGGGCGCTGGTTAACAATGCTCGATATGTTAATGCGCCAGCGCTTGGATCCTCTAGGGCTGTGCGCGAAGAGCCGTGTTTTTTGGATGCGCCAACGATTGCGTCAAAAAGAGTTTCATCTACCTTAGATGTGCGAAAAACTAAATCAGACATAATCTGATAGAGTAGTGCGCCGGCCGCCTCACGACGTTTCCGGCCCTTTAATTCATTGTGAATGCTTAATTGCGTTGGCTCAAGAATTGTCAGCGTAACCTTTGGGAACCAGCGTCGACGCGCTTGTTGAGGCGTCAATCGAGAGAAAATTGTCGACTCTGGTCCTTCAATGCGCACAGGTATAATCGTCGCTGCAGTTTTATCTGCAATTAGGCCAGCGCCATCATAAATTTTCATAAGACTGCCGGTAACAGTTAAGCGGCCTTCTGGAAAAATCACTAAAGCTTTTCCCGATTTTACAGCGGCAACTAGCGTGCGAATTGCAAAGGGCTTGGTTGGATCTAACGGCATGACATGCGCAAAGCGGAGGAACGGTTTTACCCACCATTTTTGAGAAATGGCGTAATCAATTGCAAAAACAGGTTTCATTGGCAGAATAGAGAGGATCGCGGCGGCGTCTAAAAAACTAATATGATTAAGAGCGATAATTGGATTGTGACCCGCCTTGAGGAAATTCTCTGAGCCCCTTACTTCGAGCCGATAAAAGGCGCGAAAAAATATTGAAAGAAAATCAGAGAGAGGATTTTCAATTAATTTATCTAAAATCCATATCGCGCTGCAGAAAGCAAGGAGCGCGTTAATCCATAACAGATGTGCGAGGGATAAGCCTAGATTTTGAAGATAAGCTACAATCACGCCGCCGATAGCCATGAAGGCGGCATTGTGCACATTAACTGCCGCAATCATTCGCGCGCGTTCAAACAGGGGACTGAGCGCCTGAATCGCTGCAAAGGCCGGCACAATCATTAAGCCGCCGGAAAACGCAAAGAGAGCGAAATCTATTATCGCATGGCTTGCGCCTTGTTGAGTAAAATAAGAGGATATGCTGAGTTGTTGCGGAATTATCTGCGAAGTTGGTTGGAAATAAAGAACGCAGCCTAGATCCGCCGCAGCGATTGCGATGAGTAATGATCCTGCGACTGTAGGCAATAAGACAATCCGGCCTTTTAAAAGAAAGGCTGCGGCGCAAGATCCTAATGCGATTGCAATGGCGAAAACAGTAAGGTGTAGGGTAACAATATTTTCGCCGCCATGTAATTGCTGGGTAACAACTGTAGGCATGAGCGACATCGCGATTGCGCCAAAAAGCCAAAACATACTGGTGACTACGGTTAATCTTCTCAGGGTCTCATTGGCGCGAAGTAATTTTAAAAGGCGATATGTTGAGCGAAAAATATTTAAGTCAATTTTCAGCGTCGGCGCGGCGGGAGCGGTTTTTGGAATAAAATGCGCTGCACTTAGGCTGAGGGCCCAAATAATAATAAGACCACCGGCATAAGCGAGCCGATTGCTTGATTGAATGGCGAAGCCGCCTGCAATTGCGCCAGAAAGGATAGCAAGAAATGTCGCGCTTTCGACATAGGCGTTGCCATTAGGCAATTCTTCTTGTGTTAAGTGATCAGGTAAAACGCCATATTTTGCTGGACCAAAAAGCGCTGCGGTGACGCCGAAATAAAACAAAGCAATAAAAAGGATTGAGGTATTTTCATAGATCAAGCCTACAGCGGCGAGACTGGCGCCGCCAAATTCGACGATACTGAGCCAAAGAATAATAAGAGCTTTGTCGTATTTATCGGCCAGTTCGCCGCCAAGAGCAGAAAACAAGAAAAACGGAACGATAAAAATTGCTCCCGCTAGAGAGACAAGCGCGGCGCTATCGGCTTGTTGAGCGCGTAATAAAATAAAAAGAATGAGTATATTTTTAACAAAATTATCATTAAACGCGGTCAAAAATTGTCGAAGGAATAAGGGTAAGAATCGACGTGACAGAAGTAAGGGGCGCGCCATTTTTTAATCCAATTAGACTGCTTTGCATTTATAGCAAATTTCTTAACGGAACGATTAGGATTTTGAATAATTTTAACTATCGATTTAAGCTTGCGATCTCTGGATTGCTGGAAATGACCCCCACTAGAGAAGGCTTTGGCGGATCTTGCCTTCGCCCGTCTGACCTGCGATAGCCGCGTATGAACTATATTTTGTTATTTATTGTCGCCATTTGGGCTGGGGCGCAAAATGCTTTAGCCGGCGGTGGTTCTTTTTTGATTTTGCCTGCTTTGATGTTTACGGGCATGGACGCTTTGGCGGCCAATATTACGTCCTGCGTCGCTTTGTTTCCGGCTCAGCTCGCCACGGGCTGGACAGGAAGAAAAACCGCGGCGGGCATTGGCGGATTAACGCTCCAAACACTCTTTGGATTAAGTATTGTCGGCGGGGCGATTGGCGCCGTTATTTTACTGAATACGCCGCGAGGACTTTTCGCAGGATTAGTCCCTTGGTTAGTGTTATTTGCGACGCTCATTTTCTTTTGGGGTAATTTTCTGCGCAAATCAGAAATGGCCCACATGCATTTAAGTCCAAGAGGCGCTGCGCTCGTGCAATTTTTTATTGCAATTTATGGAGGCTATTTTGGCGGAGGCGCAGGTTTTTTAATGGTTTCAGCTTTGACTATGGCGGGACAAAGCGTTCATGTTGCAAGCACGACTAAAAATATCTTAGCCGGTGTTATGAACGCTTCTGCAGTTTTGATTTTCTTCTTTTCGCCCGATCTTCATTGGAGCCAGATGCTCGCAACAGCCTCAGGAGCGACGATTGGGGGAATTATTGGGGGACGATTTCTTCACTCAATTGATGAGAAAATATTGCGGATCGTTGTGATTATTATCGGCGCTGCTTTGACAATCGGCTTATTTATCAAGGCCCCTTGATGTCCGATTTTAACGCTTTGCGAATTTCAGGGATCAGAACCGTCGTTATTGCAGAAGATGTTAACGGGCCAATAAACTTATAACTTATTTTCCCCTCTCCTGTGATGATAAATGTCTCTGGTACGCCATATACGCCAAAATCAATGGCGATTCGCCCAGCAGGATCAACCCCTATTCTTTGAAAGGGATTGCCGTCATCTTGCAAAAAACTTTTGGCGTTTTCAGGTTCATCTTTGTAGGAGAGGCCGTAAATTTCGACCTCATTCGCCCTTAGTTCCGGGTCGCGAGACAAGGTCATTAACATAGGATGTTCTTGTCGACACGGCGCGCACCAACTTGCAAAAATATTTATAATACTTACGTGGCCTTGGCGTAAATCATCTGATTTTAGGCCAGGGATGTCATTCAGGCCTGGAAGCGCCGCAAGATTGAAATTGGGAACAGGTTTTCCAATCAACGCTGATGGAATGCGAGAGGCGTCACCAGAAAAGAGTCTTAATAAAAATAAGACGGCTAATAAGACAAATAAAATAAGCGGGGCAAATCTCAGCTTAGACCGTCGTTCGATACTTTCGGCTTCAGGCTCATTCACCGTGTGCTTTCCTTGTCATCTCGCTCGGCGTTAATTTGACGCAATGCGAGGCTCACTCGACGATAATCGAGAAGAATACGCGCTGAGACACCGCCAATTGTTAAAGTTGTTATGAAATAAGCAAGAAAAACAAAGAGTGTGTGGTCGCTCATGGCGCAGGCTCCAGAGCTGAAGCTTCTTGAAGATCATTTTCCAGCGCTTGTTGCGATAAGCGAAAAAGTCGCCGACGCAAAATCTCGTTACGGATCGCCATGAGATGCAGCGTTGTGAATAAGAGCGTTGTGGCCAAAGCCATGACCAATAAGGGCCACAGCATGGAAGGAGAGATTGTTGGTCCATCTGCGCGAAAAACGGAAGCTGGTTGATGCAGCGTGTTCCACCAATCTACGGAGTATTTAATGATAGGGATGTCTATCGCGCCCACTAAAGTCATTATAGAGGCAATGCGCGCGCCGCGCGGCGTATCGTCTAAGGTCTGACGTATGGCGATCAACCCAAGGTAGAGTAAAAACAACACCAGCATTGATGTAAGGCGCGCGTCCCACACCCAATAGGTTCCCCACATGGGCTTACCCCAAAGCGAACCGGTAATGAGGCAAACAAAGGTGAAAGCGGCGCCAAGAGAAGCAGCTGTTTTTTGCGCAGCATCCGCGAGCGGGTGTTTCCAGACCAATACGCCAAGCGAAGCAGAGGTCATAACAATATAAGCAAAAACAGCAATCCAAGCGGCTGGCACGTGAATATACATAATTCTGACAGTTTCGCCTTGCTGATAATCAGCCGGAGCTGTGAAGGCGCCGTAAACGCCAACAGCCAGCAAGAGCAGCGTAAGGGCCGAAAGCCAGGGTAGGATGATTCGGGCGAGATTTAGGAAGCGTGTTGGATTGGCGTAATCAAGAACATTGGCCATTATAATAGAGACCCACTCAAACAAGTCGTCGGAGAAATGACGGATGTCCAGTCGAGTTGGAACACTCCGCCATATCTTTCTCTTAAGCGTTAATTAGCTTTTGTCGCCGGCTTAGGCGTCTCTTTCGCCGTGTCTTTGTTTTGTTGTTCGGCCATGATTTGGGCTCGGGATTTACCGTGCAGCAGTTCAATCGCTGCGATTAACTGCTTATCTTTTTTCTCATCAGGCGGGACATAAGCCTGAGAGCCGCTTTTCTCTTCTTCGCCGTTTTTCAAATGCCCTTTAAGCGAGGCTTCGCCTTTTGTATCATCCTTGCCTTTGAGTTCATCTGGGACGTCTTGGAGAATGACCATATCCGGATCAATGCCTTTGGCTTGGATCGAACGGCCTGAGGGAGTGTAATACCGCGCTGTCGTCAACCGGAGCGCGCCGCTGTTGCCTCCGAGCGGAATAATTGTTTGCACCGATCCCTTTCCGAAAGAACGCGTGCCGATCAAGGTCGCGCGTTTATGATCTTGTAAGGCGCCGGCGACGATTTCCGATGCTGAGGCGGATCCGCCATTAATAAGCACTACAACTGGTTTACCTTTTGATAGATCTCCAGGCCGCGCATTGTAACGTTGTGTTTCTTCAGCATTGCGTCCACGTGTGGAGACAATCTCGCCCTTGTCGATAAAAGCATTCACAACTTGAATAGATTGATCTAGAAGGCCGCCAGGGTTATTGCGCAGGTCAATAATATATCCTTTGAATTTATCAGCAGGAATTTCCTCTTGCGCTTTTGCCATTGCTGCGCGCAAGCCATCAGCTGTTTCCTCGTTAAATTGAGAAATTCTTACATAATAAGCATCGTCATCTTGCTTATGAGAGCGCACGGATTTGATGTGGATCTCAGCACGGGTGAGTTTCACCTCGATCTTTTGTTTATCCTTGCCGCGATAAATTGTCAGTTTAACAGGCGTGTTGATTTGGCCGCGCATTTTATCGACTGCCTGGTTCAAGGTCATGCCCTGAACGCTTTCATCGTCAATCGCCCCAATGAGATCTCCTGACATAACCCCAGCGCGAGAGGCGGGCGTATCATCGATCGGCGTGACGACTTTAACTAAGCCGTCTTCTTGGGTGACCTCTATGCCTAAGCCGCCAAACTTACCCTCTGTTTGCGTGCGCATATCCTTGAAGCCTTTAGCGTCAAGGTAGCTTGAGTGCGGATCGAGCGAGGTCAGCATGCCATTAATGGCGTTTTCAACTAGTTTTTGTTCATCGGGCTTTTCGACATAATCCGCGCGGACTTTATCAAAAACATCGCCAAAAAGACTGAGATGCTTATAGGTC
>RFXM01000058.1 GCA_009921565.1 Methylocystaceae bacterium
GCGCCAAGTAAATCGGCTACTAAAGTTTCGACGATAAGTTCATCAAAAACCCAGGCTACGAAAAAATCAGCTGCCCCCGCCGCTAAACCTCCGGCTGCAGCAAAAACGCCTGAGAAGTCTAAAGTCGCGCCAAAGGCCGCAACGCCCGCTCCTGCTGCGCCCGCGAAGACAGCGAATAAAACAACTGCCGCCGCTAAGGCGCCCTCTCCGACCTCCAAGGCCGCCCCTACGGCCGTCAAAGCACCAGCTTCGAAAGCAGCATCTGCGGATAAAAGCCCTCACATAACAAAAGCATCAGTAAGCAAGGCTAAAGCGCCAGCGCTTGAAAAAACTGCCTCAGCGCCGACCTCAAAAGCGCCAGCCCCAACGGCAAAAACGCCGGCCAAGCCTGTTAAAGACACAGAAAATGCTGTAAAATCCACAATTAAGGTAGCAAAACCTGTTGACCAGAAATCTACTGTTCCGGCCAGCGGCAATAAGTCTGAGGCAAGCGCTAAAGCGGCCCCAATCGTCACAAAGTCGACTGCCCCAAGCCAGGCAAAAGCGCCTCAGGTTAAAACGCCTGTTGAGGCAAGCGCTGCTGCAAAAACAGCCCATGCTAGCCCCGCCCCGCTGCGCCCCGAAATGACCAAGCCGTCAGCGCCAAAACCAGCCGCTCCAATCGCGCCCGCCACCGCTTCAGCGCCGGCGCCAAAGCAAGCCGGCATAGATCCTAAAGCCGCTCAGCCCGCCAAAGCAAAAATCGCAGGTCCAAAACACGGCTTCAAATTGAATGAGTTCATTGTCTATCCCGCCCATGGCGTCGGCCAGATTACAGGCGTTGAAATTCAGGAGGTCGCCGGCTTTAGCCTAGAGCTTTTTGTTGTCAGCTTCCTGAAGGATAAGATGATCCTGAAAGTGCCGACCAGCAAAGTGATTACAGTTGGTATGCGCAAGCTTGCAGAAACCAACATAGTGGAAAAGGCGCTTAGCACGCTGAGCGGCCGCGCGCGGATTAAGCGCACAATGTGGTCTCGACGCGCTCAGGAATATGAAGCAAAGATTAATTCTGGAGACCTGGTGACGATTGCTGAAGTTGTAAGAGATCTTTACCGCTCTGAGACGCAGCCCGAGCAGTCCTACTCCGAACGCCAGCTCTATGAAGCCGCTCTTGATCGTATGGCGCGGGAAATCGCCGCTGTGCGCCGCTTGATTGACGCTGAAGCCCTCAAGCTTATTGAATCTTTCTTGCAAAAGGGCCCAAAACGCAGTCCTAAGATTGAAACTGAGGGCGAGGGTGACGACGCAGCTGCTTCAGATGCTGATACAGATGCCGATGGCGATGACTCAGATGTTGATCGCGCCGCTTAAGTTCTGCATCAGATTACTAAAAGAAAAAGCCCTCCGTTTTGGAGGGCTTTTTTGTTTAGGCCATTTGAGCTTCTAACATCTGGACATCGTCGCCCTGTAATCGTGAAAGTTCACGACGCAGCTTACTGAGCGCGCGATTTTCAATTTGCCGAACGCGTTCCTTTGAAATGCCTAACTTATCTCCAAGCATTTCTAGCGTGACAGATTCTTCCGTCAGACGACGTTCTTGAACAATACGCAGTTCTCGCTCTGAAAGAATCGCTAACGCATCCTGTAGCCATTGTACGCGTCGATCCGTATCGACATTTTGTTCAACCACCTCATCCGGTAATGGATGATCATCGATGAGAAAATCCATGCGCTGGGCTGAACCAGCAGCATCATCATCGACAAGTTGAGCGTTGAGCGAAACATCGGAACCCGACAAACGCGCATCCATTGTTTCAACATCCGCACAAGAAACACCCAAGGCTTTGGAAATTTCTCTAAAAGCGGCGCCTGAGGACTGCATTCGCGGATCGCGGGCTAATTTAGCGCGAAGACGACGCAAATTAAAGAAAAGCGCCTTTTGGCTTGAGCTGGTTCCGCCGCGAACAATAGACCAATTGCGCAGGACATAGTCCTGAATTGAAGCGCGGATCCACCAAGTTGCATAGGTTGAGAAGCGCACATCCCGCTCAGGAGTAAATCGCGCGGCCGCCTCAAGCAGCCCAACATGTCCTTCCTGCACAAGGTCTGTGAGCGGAAGACCATAGTGTCGGAATTTAGCGGCAAGCGCGATGACAAGGCGCATATGCGCTGATGTGAGTTTGTGTAAGGCGTGGCGATCGCCCTGATCACGCCAATTTAATGCAAGTTGCTTCTCTTCTTCTCTCTCGAGAAATGGCGCGTTTGCGGCTGCTTTGAGTAATTCTCTGCCAAGACCAGGTAAGTAAGCCATCAGGAACTCCCTCTGCGCTTATTGTCGATCGGGGTTTTAAGAGAACCGATCGCAGGCGCTTTTTTGAACAACTCTAATTGCTCAACCCATGGGCTTGGAGGATGTTCCGGTCTCACCACAATTATTCGATTACAATTTTGTAATGTTCTCCCGGGATGACGGGGTCATTTTCAGCTAACCCGTTGAGAAGTCTAAAATATTCTAAAGGCCGGTTGGGTACAACCATGCGTGTGGCCAGGGTTTCAGGGTTATCTCCCGCCACAGCAGCAATAATCGCCAGACGCAGGCCGTGCACATCTAATAATTCCTGTGGCGTTAGACGACGAAAGGTGTTGATTGACTGAAGGAAAGACTGATCAACGCTATCCGTTAAGGCTCGAGCGGCAAAAATTAACCGGTAGAGAAAATCCCCGTGCTGAACCACGGCGATGCGAAAATTCCACTCTCCCGCGCGCGCAGTTGCAATGATCGCGGGCAAACCGTTGATATCTAATTTTTTGATTGAAGAGGCTAAAAGACCGTCAATCCACCCCGAGTTCAAATAGGTTTCCAACCCGCCAAAGTGCGGATTACGCACACTATCCAGTCGCAGCGCTTCATTGTCAGGCTGTCGTACGCCAAATACTGCTTCATTGGCGTTTTCCAATAAAAATCCCTCAGGGGCGATAAAAGTAAAATTGAGCCGGGGATGCGTAAACTTTCGATCTCGCACAAAGCCTTCATTGGGATCGTCGCCAAAGGCCACGCCGTTTATTGCTGCAAGATATCCAGCGCGATCGCGAATCCCGAGACCAGGAGCCCCAAGCTCGCGCGCTGAGGCAACCGCTCGAGCAACGCGATCCGGGGTTGAGGGATGCGTCGACATAATATCAAAATCAAAGGCGCTTTTTTTCTTCCCATAAAGCGACGTGCGTAAATCACTCGACCGGCCAAGCGCAGTTAAAAAGCGCGAGGCGCCGTAAGGATCAAATCCTGCGCGGGCAATAACGCGCACGCCAGCAATATCTGCGTCTAGTTCTTGCTGACGAGAAAAGCTCGCAACAGACAGTCGCTGGTGAGATCGAACTTCCTCGCCCTTTTGTCGATTTTGGATTATCGCGGCTGCTTGAGAGATTAAGGCCGCCTCGCGTTCTCGTTCGGCGCGTAAAGCGCTGTGCCGCAGCGTCACATGGGCAATCTCATGAGCCATGACAGCTGCTGCTTCTGATGCGTCTGCAGCTAAGGCGAGCAGTCCCCGCGTGACATAAAGATTGCCTGAAGGCAATGCGAAAGCATTCACAACAGGCGTATTTAAAATGGTGACTTTATAAGCTGACTGACCAGGAACATCGCTCGCTTCGGCAAGCTTCACCAGGATCGCGTCTAAATAAGCCTCGGCCTGAGGCGCATGATATTCTCCGCCAAACTGGGTAACGAGCTCCTTGTGCTGAACGGAGCTCCGGTTATCCGCGGCGCTTAATGTGCTTGAAGCGGGTTTTTGTGATGGAATTGGCTCAAAAAGCTGCCCCTGACGTTCAAGTTCTGCGCAGGCTGAGAAAAAAAAACTGATAAGAAAAATAGAAAATAAGGGCAAAGAGAAGCTGTAACCGTCCCGCCAGAAGCTTAAGTTCGGTATGCGCTTTAGAATGGCTTTTCTCAAGGCGTGAGAATTATATTGCAATTGCCCTCGCCTGCTCACCCTATCCATCACTGAGGGTCGAATCTCATCCGCGCAAATATAAAAGAAGCGACCTCAAATTACGACCCAGAGACGCTTTTAGTCAGCGGCGCGAGATCCTGTCAAAATCGCAATAAGCTTCCGGAGATGAACAATAATTGAATGAAGCGCGAAGCGGTAAGCCCTAAACGCCAAGAAAAACATAAAGCCCCCGACCTATTAGGCTCTAGCTCTTCAGTTGTCATACGCGTGAGGCCAATGACGCGCCTAAATTCTGTCGAAACACGCTACTATAAGAATGAGAGAACATCACGCGCTCAAAGCGAGCCCTAACCGATCTTTCTGTGGCCCAATGACGAAATCGCGCTCTGCATGCATGTTTTTTGTCGCTCAAATGATTTTATTCATCAGCGTTACAAAAACTTATGCAATCAATCCGTATGAATTGCCAAAAACACATGATTCTGGATTACTGCATCTCACGCAAGCCCTTGAGCGATCGCCGATTGAGGGCGAGGAAAATCTTGCAGAAATACCGCGCGCAAACGCAGATTCAGGCGCCTTATCCACCCGCGTTGATCGATTAGAACGCGAATTACGCGCCATGACAGGGCAAGCGGAAGAATTACAACATAAGGTGCAAATGCTCGAGGAGCAGCTTCGCTCCCTGCGCCAAGAGCCATCCCGCGCGCTAGATAACGCTACTCGCCCGAGCGAAACGCAGAATAATTTGACCTCCAACGCCGCAAACAGCGCACAAAGCACAGAACTCAAAACAACAAAACGCTCAGATGCATTCAACCCAAGCGCTGAGCCGAATGCGATCGGCGCGCCCAAGCCGCTTGGCGCAACGCCGCCCTCCCCGCCATTAAATACTGACACAAAGCCAGCCGCCCCATTAACTCAACGGGAAGTCGGCCAGCCAATGGATCTATCCCACACCGCGGGAAGTGGCGGCGCCTCAACCGCACCCCAAGACGGTGACAAAACAAAATCCTCCCCTGCATCATCTTCAGATCCAAAGGATGACTATGACGCAGCCGTTTCAACGCTCCAGGCTGGAAATTTTGAATTAGCAGAGAAATCTTTCTCCAAATTTTTAGCAAAAAATGGCAAAACAAAATATGCGCCGGCAGCAACATTCTATCTTGGAGAGAGTTTTTATTTGCGCAATCGCTATCGAGAGGCCGCTGAAAAATATCTCGAAATCACGACAAAATTTGCGCAATCCGGCCAAGCCCCTGACGCGTTACTTCGTTTAGGACAATCCCTCATTGCTATTGGGGCTAAAGAGCAAGCATGCGCCTCATTTAGTGAAATAGAGATAAAATACCCAACAGCTCCTGGACGAGTTAAAGAAACAGCTCAGCGTGAAAGTAAAAAAATACAGTGCAAATAAATTTTATTAGGTAAGGAAAGAAGCTTGCGTCAGCTAATTGAGGAAGTTCAAGCCTTAAACGTCCTGACGCCTTATCCTTCACTGCTCTTGGCTATATCTGGCGGACCAGATTCCGTTGCATTAATGCTTCTGATCAGCAAATGGCGTGAGAGGCTCAAACATTCTATCGCCGTAGCAACCGTGGATCACGGATTGCGTGAAGAGTCTTCTCAAGAAGCGGAAACCGTTGGAGCTTGGGCGCGAAAATTGGGCTTTACCCATTATCGTCTCAACTGGTTAGAGGAAAAGCCTACAACAGGGCTTCAAAAACGCGCACGAGACGCGCGCTATCGCCTTTTAGAAACATGCGCAAAAGAAATTGGCGCTGAAGCAATTGTTACAGCGCATCACGCAGATGATCAGGCGGAAACAATTTTATTGCGTTTAACGCGCGGCTCCGGCCTTACTGGCCTTGCGGGCATGGCGGATACAAGAAGATTAAATAAGATAAAACTCCTGAGACCTTTGCTAAATTTTTCAAAAACGGATCTCGTCAAAATTTGCCTTGAAGCGAATCATCCCTACTTCAACGATCCCACAAATCTCAATGAGAAATACACGCGCGCGCGCCTGCGCAAGCTGATGCCAACGCTTGCTGAAGAAGGGTTGACTTCTGACGCGCTACGACGACTGGGGCAACGCGCCCAACGCGTTAATGTTGCGTTGGATTTTTATGCTAAAAGCGCGCGCGCACAGGCGTTAATCGAGCAGCAAGACGATAAAACGATTTTTAGCGCGCTAGAATTGGAGCGCCTTCCCAGCGAAATTGTCTTGCGTCTTTTGGCGCAAGAAATCACCCGTCTATGTCCGCAATTTTTTCTCAGATTAGAACGTCTTGAACGTCTCGTCACGCAGCTCCACGAGGCCCTGCGTATCAGCAAGCCATGGCAAAAAACGCTCGCGGGATGTTTAATTAAAATAAATAAAGGCGTTGTCGAAATAGGCCGCGCCCCGCCTCGTAAAAGCCTTTGTAAAGCCAAAGGTGATTCTTAAGCCAAAAGAGTCAATAGGTTGCGAGATATAATTACAAAAACGCCCAAGCTTTGGCCCCTTGGCAATCAGGGGTGAGACGCCTATCTTAGTTCTATCAGAGCGTTGCTTGGGATGGTCCCTAATAAACGCTTTTCTCAGGCAGCTGTAATGAACGCAAATTTCAGGAACCTCGCCCTGTGGGCTATTATTGGGCTGCTTGTTGTCGCCTTGGTTATGCTGTTTCAGCAACCCAGCCAACGCACAGCTGTGCGTGACATAACTTATAGTGAATTACTCTCCCAAATCGAACAAGGCCGCGTCCACGATGTAACCATCGCCGGTAATGAAGTTCTCGGCCATTTTAATGATAATCGCGTCTTCTCAACCTACACGCCAGATGAAGCAAATCTCATCCCGCGCCTGCAAGCTAAAAATATCTCAATTAGCGCTAAACCTCTGCATGAAGGCGGCGGCTGGCTGATGTCGCTGTTGCTCAATGCCCTACCGCTCGTCGCCTTTCTTGGCGTGTGGATTTTTCTCTCTCGACAAATGCAAGGCGGCGCTGGCCGCGCGATGGGATTTGGCAAGTCGAAAGCTAAACTTTTAACTGAGACGCAAGGCAAAGTAACTTTT
>RFXM01000059.1 GCA_009921565.1 Methylocystaceae bacterium
TGCGAAGAATGTTTTAGGTTTTGAACCTCTACCTTGGCAGGAAGAGTTTTTAGGACTGCTTGCAAAGGGTGAGCGAAGAATATCCGTCAGAGCTGGCCACGGCGTCGGTAAATCGGCAGTCTGCGCAGTTGCGTTAATCTGGCATATGATGACGCGGATGCCGCAAAAGAGCGTCTGCACCGCGCCAACTGCTGGTCAATTATTTGATGCGCTTTTCTCAGAGGTAAAACACTGGGCGAATAAATTGCCCGAACCTTTGCGAGAAAGCATTGACGTTTTTACCGATCGCATAATATCTAAGGGCGCTCCAGAGAGCTCCTTTATAAGCGCGAGGACATCAAGTGCAGAACGCCCTGAAGCTCTTGCTGGCGTGCATTCTGAGCACGTATTGCTTATTTGCGATGAGGCGTCAGCTATTCCAGAAGCGGTCTTTGAAAGCGCAGCCGGCTCGATGTCGGGCCACGAGGCGACGACCGTTCTAATTGGAAACCCAACAAGAAACACTGGGTTATTTTTTAAAACGCATCATCAATTATCAAGTGATTGGAAAACTCTACACGTTAGCTGTTTAGACAATCCTCTGGTTAGCCGAGACTTTATCGAGCAGATCAAAGCGACTTATGGAGAGGGCTCAAACGCCTTTCGAGTAAGAGTGCTCGGCGAGTTTGCGTTACGAGACGATGATAGTCTGATTGCGGCTGATCTGGTTGATACGGCGCAAAATCGAGACATCGTGTTGAATGCTGAAGAGCCGTTAATTTACGGCGTTGACGTTGCGCGTTTTGGATCTGATAGGACTGTAATTTTCAAGAGACGCGGAAACGTAGCTCTGGGTTACAAATTCTGGTCAGGCGAAGATCTGATGGGGACTGTTGGCAGAATTGTTCACGAGGCTAGCATCGATCATCCTTACGAGATCTGTGTGGATAGTATTGGCCTTGGTGGTGGCGTTGCTGATCGCCTGCGTGAACTTGGCCACAATGTTCGAGACGTTAATGTCTCGGAAAGTGTCGCGCTAAATCAGTCTGCAGCAAGGTTAAGAGATGAGCTCTGGATTGCTGTAAAAGATTGGTTGGATACGCGAGCTGTAAAGATACCAAAAGACGCTGATTTGAGGGCTGAGCTATTAGGCCCGACATATAGTTTTACATCTAACGGAAAAATTAAAGTCGAAGGCAAGAGCGAGATGAAGCGACGGGGGATGAGATCTCCCGATATCGCGGACGCTCTCTGTTTAACCTTTGCGGGACAAGCAGCCGTAGTTGGCGGCAGGGCGCTCAAGTGGCTCCCTGGCAAGCCCTTAAGACGCGGCGTAGCAATCTGTTAATATAGGAAATTGAATGGCTCGTAGAAGACGCCGCCGCGCATCCCCATCACCAATGGATGCGGGACAGGCTGCATATCTTGACACTGCTCCCGTAGAGCTAGGCGACGAGGATGCAGCAGAGGATATGGGCGTTGAGGATGACGGGGACGAAGAAGAGAATAATAATTCTTACGGCCCTGGCAATTCCGATGTTAGGCAAAAACTAAATCCACTTGATGAAACCGAGTTTCAAAATCGAGTTGGTATCGCTGTTCAAGCTGCAGAGACATATATTGACACGCTAATTACGCCAGCTCGTGTTCAAGCGGCTGAGTATTATCGCGCGGCGCCCTTTGGTGATGAAGAGGCGGGTCGATCTCAGGTAGTTCTCTCTGAGGTTAGAGACACAATCCAATCAATTATGCCTAGCCTGATGAGGATTTTTACATCAGGTCAACGCATCGTTGAATATATGCCGCGAACGGCTGAAGACGTTAAAATTGCTGATCAGGCAAGTGACGCAATTAATTTCGTCTTTAACGATATGAACCCAGGATTTCAGATCCTGCACAGCGCGTTTAAAGATGCTCTACTTAAAAAGCTCGGTATTGTTACTTGGTGGGCAGAGAGTGAAGACCGCGTAATTGAAAAAGAATTTTCTGGATTGCTGGACGAGGAAATCACACTTTTCCAACAGCAAAATCCAGGCGTTGAATTTCTTGATATTAGAGCTGAGCAGATTATTCCCCCTTATCAGCAAACCTATACGGTGCGCGTAAGGCTTGTTGATCAGCAAAGAAAATATCGAGTAAGAGCTCTTCCTCCCGAATGCTTTATTTGCGATCGCCGAGCGAGAGACACAGATAAATTCTTTGATCTCGTTGGATATCGCGATCTTGTAACCGTCTCTGAGTTGATTGAGATGGGTTATAATGAAGAGGATATTCTAGAACACGGCTCGCCTGGAGAGGATAATCTCTGGATCGCTCAAATGGAAGATTTTGAGCGCAATCGCGGCACATATTTTCCAACCGATAATGATGATCCGGCTCTCCGACGCGTAAAATATATGCGTATTTATATGCGTATTGATCGCGACGGTGACGGTATTGCGGAATTGCGCTGTATTGAGTGCATTGGCAGAGACTGCTTTGTTCTAAAAGATTACGTTGTAGATCACGCGCCGTTTGCGCTATTTTGCCCAGATCCAGAGCCGCACGCGATATTTGGTCACTCGATCGCTGATGTGACAATGGATCTGCAGAGAATTAAATCTCACGTTCTACGCGCCACCTTGGACAGTTTAGCTCAATCAATCTTCCCTCGCACAGCTGTTGTTGAAGGCCAGGCGAATATTGATGACGTGTTGAATAAAGAGGTTGGCTCTATCATACGTATGCGCCAGATGGGAGCAGTGCAGGATTTATCTACGCCATTTGTTGGTCAATCGGCGATGCCAATTATCCAATATCTGGACGAGATTAAAGCTCAGAGAACTGGCGTAACGCCTGCATCTCAAGGTCTTGACGCCGAGCTTTTGCAATCGACGACTGCAAGCGCAGTGAGTGCGCAAATCAGTGCAGCTCAAGAGCGTATCGAGATTATCGCTCGGACTTTTGCAGAAAACGGTATGCGTCAGCTGTTTAGAGGCTTGCTCAAGCTGATTACACAGCATCAAGACAAACCACTGTTGATCCGCTTGCGCGGCGAGTGGATGCCGATCGATCCCACTACCTGGGACGCAGATATGGACTGCACTGTGTCTGTCGCACTAGGTCGCGGTGATGATGCTCAGCAGATGGCGTTCTTAACGACCGTTGCACAAAAGCAAGAGCAGATAATTCAAACGATGGGGATGGACAATCCTCTCGTTAAGCTCAGCCAATATCAAAACACGCTTGCTCAGATTGTAAGAAAAGCTGGTTATAAAAATCCAGACAGTTTCTTTTCTCCGATTAGCCCAGAGCAAGAGATGCAATTGGCTCAAGCTCAAGCTGCAGCCAAGGCAAATCAGAAAGATCCAAACCAGCTGCTTGCAGAGGTTGAAATGGCCAAGGCGCAGGCTGAGACTTACGCAAAATTGCAACAGCTGGCGATCGATCGCGCTCAATTGCAATTGGATGCAGATCTAAAACGCGACCAGATGGAAGCGGATATTATTCTTAAAGCTGCAGAGATTGCAGCCAAGGGCGGTCAACAGGTTGATTGGCCTTCTATTATTCAAATGACGCGGCAACCTCGCCCAGACGTTCAATCTCTCGCTCAATCACTGATTGATAATGAGAAGATGGCGAATGCGCAGGTGCTTTCTCAAATTGGTTTGCAGGGGCAGGGCGGTCAACAGCCGCAACCACAACAACAGCCTATGCAACAACCACAACAGCCTATGGCGCCCGCGCCTATGACGCCGCAATAGGTAAGAACTTAATTAATGGAAGAAGACATTTACCGTCTTGCTCGGCAAGCGGACAATATCCTCACGTCTGAAGCCTTTCAAAAGGCGATGAGTGAGCTGGAGGCCCAAACAATAGAACAGTGGGCGAATGGTCAATTTAAAACGGCTCAAGAGCGTGAAGAGGCTTACGGCTTAGTTCGTGGCGCGCGCACATTCAAAAACAAATTAGTGGCGATCATTGAGTCGATGAAACTCACGAAGGCACAAGCGGAACAGCGAGAGAAATTGTCTCGCCTCCACACGCCTGATCGCTGAGCAACCCAGAGTAAATAAATGTCTGAAGATACTCAGACGATGCCGGCAAGCGAAAGCACCGGCACCGTAGAGGAAGCTGCGTCCAAAATTGAAGCCTTGTTGTCGGGCAAAAAGCACGAGAAACGACAAGAGCCAGATGTAACGGTCACAGCATCAGAGGCGGCTACGGATGATCAAGATCAACCAGCTGCCGACGAGGATAATTCTGTAGAGACAGCGCCAACCTCAGAAGATGAGGATGACGACGCAGATGACGCCTCAACACCCGAAAGCGATGAAACAGACGAAGGCGACGATCAGCCAGAGCCGCTCTACACCGTTAAAATAAACGGCAAGGAAGAGCAGATCACGCTGAAAGAAGCTTTAAACGGCTATCAGCGCAATAAGGATTACACCGAAAAGCAAATGGCCCTCGCGGCTGAGCGGAAAGAATTTCAGTCAACGCTGCAACAAGCTCAAGAGAGTGAGAAGATTTACTCTCAATTGTTGCCGGTGATGGTTCAGCGGATGCAGGCAACCCTGCCGCCGCCACCTGATCAAGCGTTAATTGATATCGATCCTTCAGCCTATCTTCGTAGCAAGGAAAACTACGAGGCGGCTATGGCCGATCTGCAGGCGGCTGCGTCAGAAGCGCAGAGAATGCAGCAGAAAGATCAGGTCGAGCAGGCGCAAAAAATCAAAGCCTATGTGGCCGAGAATGCGTCGAAGCTCCCTGAACTAGTGCCAGAGTGGAAAGATCAAAAAGCTTATGAGCGAGATCGCCCAAAGGTAAGAGACTATCTCAAAGGTCGCGGTTTCTCGGATGACGAGATTAATCAGGCTTATGATGCTCGCCTTGTTGCGATTGCAGCGGATGGAATGCGCTGGCGCGAATTGCAGTCAAAAAGCAAACCGCGTCCGAATGCCCCGCCACTTGAAAAAGCTTTGAAACCTAGTCCCGCGCCGGCTCAGCCTCAGACGAAGAGAAACAGAGACGCCTTTGAAGCTCGGAAACGTCTCGCCTCATCAGGCCGCGTTGAAGATGCAGCAGCGGCTATCAAAGCACTCTTGTAATAGGACTAAAGACTATGGCTACCGTAACTCGGTATGACTACTCTTCCTCCATCCGCGAGGATTTGGAAGATATCATCTATAATATCAGCCCAACTAAAACGGCTTTTATGAACAATATTGGTCGCACAAGTGCGGACAATACGTACCACGAATGGCAAACCGATATTCTTGCCGATGCTAACGGCTCGAATGCGGCTATCGAAGGCGCAGACGCTACTGATACGACGTTTGCTGCTCCTTCACGTTGCGGCAACTACACTCAGATCTCCACGAAGACGTTAAACGTCTCTGGAACGTCTGGCGCCGTAGACGCAGCCGGTATGAAAACCATTGAGGCTTACCTTAACTATGGGGTCGCTGCTTAGTAATAAGCAGTTGTAACTGGGTGAAATCGGTGAACCTCCATCAAGCCGCCGTGGCTGAAATGGACAATACCGAGCCAAGCTGCAGAAATGCAGAAGGTGTAACGACTATTCCGAAAGGAAGTAGAGCTAAGTAGCTCGAAGCGCCCGGCTCCTCGAAAGAGGATGAAGAGATAGTCTGCTCTCTACGGTAACGTAGAGCATCGAAAGATGGATTGAGATTAACGACCTCAATTAAACATCAGTGCATTGCTAAACACGGCAAAGAGCTTAAGCGCGATATGGAAACCATCCTCCTGTCAAACCAGGCGGCGGTTGCTGGCGATGCTTCAACGGCTCGTAAACTCGCTGGTTTCCCAACGTGGATCAAAACGACTGCTCAGACGCCTGCCGGTAACGGCATCGTTGTAGGCACCGTAACCGGCCCTGCGTATTCTGGTGGCGCTTCTACGGTAAGTGGAGCACCAACGACTGCGTGGACGCTTACGAGCGGTTCAGCTGCTTTTACGGAAACAAACCTAAAAGACGCTATCCGCAATATGTATCAAAAAGGCGGTGAGCCTAAGATGATGCTTGTTTCGCCGGTCAATAAGACCCGCGTTTCTGGCTTCGCTGGCTTGTCTCAAACGCGCGTTAATACCGACGTTAAAAATGGTAATGCTACCATTGTTGGCTCGGCTGATGTCTACCTTAATTTTGGGGTCGCTGCCTAGTAATAGGTAGTTGTAATCGGGTTAATTCGGTGAACCTCTCAAGTGTCAACCGAAGCATTTGAGACAATACCGAGCCAAGCCGTCGCAAGACGGAAGGTGTAACGACTAGAGGCGGGAGCCTCGTAGAGCCAAGTGGCTTGAAATGCCCGACCCCTGCAAACGCAGGGTGAAGAGATAGTCTGGTCTCTATGGTGACATAGAGCGTCGTAAGACGGGTTAAGAGTAACGACCTTAGCCAAACATCAATGCAGTGATTTCGGCGCGTTGGACATTGTTCCTTCGCTCTTCTGTAACGGTAACTTTGCATACTTTGTTGACCCAGATTATGCGAAGGTTGCTTTCTTGCGTCCGTTCCAGCGCACTGAGTTGGCACGCACCGGCGACAGCAAGCGTTCACAGCTTCTCTGTGAATACACGCTGGTAATTAATTCGCCTTACGCTCACGCGGTCGTAGCGAATATTACGAACAGCTAAGCGTAACACATATCAACAACCAGAAGGGTCGCTTCACAGCGGCCCTTTTTTTATGGGCTAAACAATGGCTGAGAAATACCGTCAATTAGACGACCCAAATTTTGATTACGACCCAATAAATGGCGTTCGTCAGCGTCTCGTTATTGATAACGAAGGCGGTATGCATCTCGAAGCCACGCAGGATGTTGACCACATTCTGAAAGCTGCTCACGAAAGCAGAATGGAACACTCAAAGCACGAGCGTCTTGGCGACGATGTGAAAATCGCATCAATCCCGATGCTTATTCAATCTGATTTAGTCGCAAAAGGCATCTGGCAAGACAAGAAGCGCTTGTTTCAGTG
>RFXM01000060.1 GCA_009921565.1 Methylocystaceae bacterium
TTAATCGCCATCTCTGCATTTCGACGCGCAACTTCCCAAGGCTGAGGCTTCTGGGGATCCCCTGTCAAAGATACAAAGGCCTTCCCGTTAGAAATCACAATCCCGCTAACGACACGCGTTAGAGAAATGCCTCCAGGTGCATAGATATTTTCAAGCGCTTTCAGAATATCTTGTTCGTTTGTCATAGCCGAGCAGTCTAGAAAAGGGATTAACTTATATGAGCCTAAGATCCTCTACCGTCTAGTCCTTTGGAAATTCAATAGCGACAATCAGTTCAAAGAAAGATGTTATTTTTAATAATAAGGTTTGTCAGCCATATGGCGACTGCAAGAAACCTCAGGCGAACATACTTGCGGGGTGCTCAATAAAATGCTGGATTTCTGTGAGTAGTTGCGCGCCAAGCGCGCCATCAATCGCCCGATGGTCGCATGTCAGGGTCAATGTCATCACTTTTGCCGCAATCGGAACCCCATCGCGCACGATCATGCGTTCTTCTCCTTTACCAACAGCGAGTATTGTTGATTGAGGCGGATTGATCACCGCGTTAAAACGCTTGACGCCATACATTCCTAAATTCGAGACCGAACTCACCCCGCCTTCATATTCTTCAGGTTTAAGAGCGCGATCTTTAGCGCGCTGCGCGAGCGTCTTTACTTCATCAGAAATTTCTCGAACAGATTTTCGCTCAGCAAATTGTATAATCGGCGAAATTAATCCTCCCGGCACAGAAACGGCAACGCCAATATTTGAGTGTTTATGTTTTAACATCGCTTGCGGCGTATAGGTTACATTTGCCTCCGGAACGCGCTGCAATGCAAGCGCCAAGGATTTAATTAAATAGTCATTAATTGAGGTTTTCCATAAACGCTGACCATCTGAGGTCTCTGGCGCATCTCCGTTAAAATCTTCACGAAGCCGCATAAGATTATCGATTTCACAATCAATATCGAGTGAAAACTGAGGAATATTTCGCACAGACTCCGTTAATCTGCGTGCAATAGCCTTGCGCATCAACTGATGCGGAATTTCTTCAAAACTCCCGACCGCATAATAACGGCGTGAATGATCTTCTTCATCTATAGGCGAGATTGTAAATGGCCGGCTCTGAAGCAAAGCGTCGCTATCAGGACGGCGCGCTTTAAAAGCAAGAATATCCTTTTCTATAATTCGTCCATGCGGACCCGTTCCATTAATAGAAGCAAGATCAATTGAGTTCTCTCCCGCCAAGCGCCGCGCCAGCGGCGTTGCAAAAATACGTGGCGTCTCTCGTGAAATCACCGCCAATGTATCACATTTAATCCCGATATAGGACGGCTTTTGCCGAATGGATGATTTCGCCAATGCTTGGCAGCGCTAATCTTTCAAGATTCGCCGCATAAGGCATTGGCACATTTTTACCTGTTACGCGTAAAATAGGCGCGTCGAGATAATCAAAAGCCTCTTCCTGAATACACATGGCGAGTTCGGCAGATATGCCGCATTGCGGCCAACCTTCTTCAATTGCGACACATCTTCCTGTTTTTCTAACAGACTGGATAATTGTTGGTAAATCCAGCGGTCGCAACGTACGTAAATCAATAACCTCCGCCTCGACGCCTTCTTTTGCTAGCTCCTCAGCTGCAGCAAGGGCGTATGTAACGCCAATTGAAAAAGAGATAAGCGTTACATGTTCCCCCGCCCGCGCGATGCGCGCGCGACCGATCGGCAAAATAAAATCCTCAAGTGCAGGAACATCAGCGCTCTTACCGTATAAAATTTCATTTTCCAGGAAGACGACGGGATTATTATTTCTAATCGCCGCTTTGAGTAAGCCCTTAGCATCTCGCGCGTTAGATGGCGCTATAACAATCAACCCCGGGATCTGAGCATACCAAGCGGCGTAGTCTTGGCTATGTTGCGCGCCAACCCGCGCCGCCGCGCCATTTGGTCCGCGGAATACAATCGGACAATTAATCTGGCCGCCACTCATATAGAGAGTTTTAGCTGCCGAATTAACAATATGATCAATCGCCTGCATTGAAAAATTAAACGTCATAAATTCTATAATTGGCCGCAACCCGGCAAAAGCGGCGCCAACGCCAACACCCGTAAAACCATACTCCGTTATCGGCGTATCAACGACCCGCTTTGGTCCAAATTCTTGTAATAGGCCCTGCGTCACCTTATAGGCGCCTTGGTATTCTGCGACCTCTTCACCCATAATAAAGACATCTAAGTCGCGCCGCATTTCTTCCGCCATAGCGTCACGCAACGCTTCACGCATTGTCATCGAAATCATTGGTGTCCCTGGGGGGATTTCTGGGACATCGATTGGCGGGGAACCGCTTGGTTGCGCAATACTCAGCTGAATAGGGGGCGTTGCGTTATGGTCGTCAGAATTTACGTTCTTTACTGGCTCAGCTGACGGCGGGGGTGCGCTGATTTCATCAAGGCTTGCGCCTTCTTCAACAATCACGGCGATTGGAGCGTTAACCGCCACATGTTCTGTTCCAGCAGGTATGAGGATTTTTGCTAAAACGCCGTCATCTGTAGCTTCAACTTCCATTGTCGCCTTGTCGGTTTCGATTTCAGCAACAACATCTCCCGTACGAACGCGATCGCCCTCGTTTTTCAACCATTTGGAGAGCTTACCCTCCTCCATGGTCGGGGATAGCGCAGGCATTAAGATATTTATACTCATCCCCGACCGCCTTTACATCAATACATCGGTGAAGAGTTCTTGAGCATCAGGCTCTTTATCAGCGGTTGCAAATTCAACGGCCTCAGCTACAATCTTACGAACACTTGCATCAATCTTTTTTAATTCCTCTTCATTCACGCCGTCAGCTAACAGACGCAAACGCACTTGTTCAATCGGATCATGCTCCTCACGCATCCGTTCAACTTCTTCTTTAGAGCGATATTTAGCCGGATCAGACATGGAGTGACCACGATAACGATAGGTCAAAATCTCCAATAAATATGGACCTTTTCCACTCCGACACCATTCGATTGCTTCTGTTGCAGCCGCCTTAACCACACGAATATCCATGCCATTAACCTGCTTGGCGGGAATAGAAAAAGCTTCCCCGCGCCGGTGGCATTGTATTTGCGCTGTTGCGCGGGAAATAGCGGTACCCATCGCATAACGATTGTTCTCTATGATAAAAACAACAGGTAAACGCCACAGGGCCGCCATGTTGAAACTTTCATAGACTTGCCCCTGATTTGCAGCGCCCTCTCCAAAGAAGGCGATTGAGACGCGACCATTTTCACGATAGGCGTTTGCAAAAGCGACCCCCGCGCCGATTGGCGCAGGAGCCCCAACGATGCCATGCCCGCCATAGAAATTTTTTTCCCGCGAGAACATGTGCATGGAGCCGCCTTTGCCTTTGGAATACCCCCCGCGCCGTCCTGCTAATTCAGCCATAACGCCTTTGGCATCCATGCCCATGGCGAGCATATGACCGTGATCTCGATAACTTGTGGTGAATTGATCTCCCTCTTTCGCCGCCATTTTTACGCCGACAACAACAGCTTCTTGACCAATATAGAGATGGCAAAATCCAGCGATCACGCCCATGCCGTATAATTGGCCGGCCTTTTCCTCAAATCGTCTGATGAGCAACATCTCACGCAGCGCGAAGAGCTCTTCATCGCGGCTTAACGCCAAAAGCGGTTCAGATGTGGTGTCGTTTTGATTATGCGCCATTCAGTAAATCTACCGCTCCCAAATATAATGTGTATGACGCATTGCTATAAAAATTATGCGATAATTAAAAAACAATCCCGATCAGCGATTATCAAGTTGAGATTGAAGTTCATCAGCAAAAGCCATTATTCGACCTGCATTCGCGCCAAAGTCATGGCGACCATAGCGCGTGATAGAGCGAAGATCGATCCTGGTTTGCCCTGGCAAGGGTTTTAGACGGATGGTGACATCTTCGTCGATCCCCATGATCAAAGATTGGTCGACAAAATCAGCGTGCCCTTCGCCAGTCCTGCCGCCAGGGGGACGTTTATCAATCAATCTCCAGCCAAGAGCATTGGCGGTTTTTAAAATAAGCGCATAGGCTTCGTCCGGATCGAGATCGATCACAATTGGCTCAATATCAGGATAAGCAGGTCGTTGCGCTTGCCTTGCGCTTAGCGGAAGGCCCTGAGGCTGAAATCCCTTACGCGCATCATAGGCGGCGCCCGATAAGGAAAAATATGGTGGGTTTTCTATATCTGTGCTGATGTCTGACAAGATTGGTAAACGAATGGCTTCATAAGCAAGATAGCCTGGATAGGCCAATGTGGCTAAGGCGATCATCGCTCCTGCTGAACAGGCGCCAATACCGCGACGCCCTGTTGTCCAAATAATGACGCAGGCGACGCCAAATAACAAAAGTGCGATTAACGCCAAACCAACAGCTCCGCCCAAGGAGGCCAAGGCTGATGCAGGATCAATAATGTGTAAACGCACAAGAAGAAGCGATAAAAGCGCGACTGTCGCCGCAAAGACAGCAACCCTTCTGCTCCAAAGCGCGGCCTCAGACCAGGGCTCTAAAGGGATTTGTCTGCGCATTAATTGCTCCGCCGCATATCTAAAAACTCATTTGCAACAATAAACTATAGCTGGGTAATAGCAAAAGGGGCCATAGCTATAAAAGCGCGATCCTTTCTAAGCTCAAGATAAGCCGCTTTAGGGGATCATTAACGAGATTGCGGGATAAAGAGGGCTCTATTTTAAAATGTCTGTCGCGCTGAAGAGACTTTAATATGTTAGAACAACCGCTTTACGATTTGACCGAAGAAGACCAAAAAGGCCACCCCCATGATCTCCTTGCGAGACTTTATAGAGAGATTGGCATTTCAGCTGTCGCTGCAGCTCTAGAAGTTAGTAAAAGCGTCTCTGCTACAGAACAATTGAGCGATAGTGTCGACAGCAGATCAACTGTGACCCGAGCGGATTTAGCCGCCTAACTCTATCGCAATACGGCTCCACAGAGTTTAGGGAAGATGACGCGCGCATACTCGCGCGCGTCAATTAGCTTGGCCTTCTTTATTCAATAATTGACGCCACGACGCCGGCGCCGACAGTTCTGCCGCCTTCCCGGATCGCGAAGCGCAATTTTTCTTCCATGGCGATCGGCACAATCAAGCTGACCTCCATCGTCACATTGTCGCCCGGCATCACCATCTCAACGCCTGCTGGAAGCGTCACAATGCCCGTCACGTCCGTCGTGCGGAAGTAAAACTGCGGACGATAATTGGTGAAAAACGGCGTATGACGTCCGCCTTCTTCCTTCGTCAGAATATAGGCTTCCGCCTTAAACTTCGTGTGCGGCTTCACAGAGCCGGGCTTACACAGAACCTGTCCGCGCTCAACGTCTTCGCGCTTCGTGCCGCGCAGCAAGCAGCCCACATTGTCGCCCGCCTCGCCCTGATCCAAAAGCTTACGGAACATTTCAACGCCCGTAACCGTCGACTTCGTCGTCGGACGGATACCAACAATCTCAATTTCCTCGCCAACCTTAACAACGCCGCGCTCAATACGACCCGTCACAACCGTGCCGCGGCCAGAAATCGAGAACACGTCTTCAACTGGCATCAAAAATGGCTGATCTTTCGGACGCTCTGGCTGCGGAATATAGCGATCAACTTCCGCCATCAGCTTCAAAATCGCGTCATGGCCAAGCTCTGGGCTCTTGTTCTCCAACGCGCACAGCGCCGAACCCTTAACAATCGGAATATCGTCGCCAGGGAATTCATACTTCGACAACAGCTCGCGAACCTCAAGCTCAACAAGCTCCAACAACTCAGGATCGTCGACCATGTCGACCTTATTGAGGAACACAACAAGCGCAGGAACGCCGACCTGACGCGCCAACAAAATATGCTCACGCGTTTGCGGCATCGGGCCATCCGCCGCAGAGACAACCAAAATGCGATGGCGAGATGAACAACGAATATCAAGTCTTCTTTGATGTCGCCGTTGGCGTGATCGGCGTCCTGGGCGGATGGGTATTAAATACCGTCTGGGGCGCTGTCAAAGATCTACAAGAAGCAGATAAAGATCTAGCTGAGAAGGTTGGTCAGATCGAGGTTCTTGTGGCTGGACGTTACATCACACGCGAAGAGTTTAACACCGTGCTCAACCAAGTGTTCACAAAGCTCGACACCATACGCGACATCGTAAGCCAGAAAGCGGATAGATGAAAGAGAATTACGCGCAAGCTCTTAAACAAGTCCTTAAATACGAGGGCGGCTATGTCGACCATCCGAAAGACCCAGGTGGACCGACGAATAAGGGAATTACGCAAGCAGTTTACGATTCTTGGCGAAAGACCCAAAATCTCTCGACGCAAAGCGTACGCGCTATTGCTGATTCGGAAGTTGCGGCGATTTACAAGAACTTATACTGGGATCGTATTTCTGGAGATAATCTTCCCTCTGGTGTTGATTTTGCTGTGTTCGACTTTGCTGTCAATTCAGGCGTAAGCCGTGCAGCTAAGACGCTCCAAGCTGTTGTTGGTGTTACACAAGACGGTCAAATCGGCCCAGCGACCATAGAAGCCACCAAGACCTACGTCGCGATGGCCGTCACAAACAAGCGACTGGCGTTTATGCAATCGCTGTCGATCTGGTCTACGTTTGGTAAGGGATGGTCTGCGCGTATCGCTGACGTTAAAGCGCAGATTAAAGCGCTATGCGGATAATCTTACTTTGTCTTTTATTGTCTGGCTGCGCGCCGGCTAAATATATTTTTCACTGCACAGTAACGCAGCCTGAGAACTGTAACTAATGGATCCGCGATTGGCGTATATAGTGTACGCAGTCGCTGCCGCAGCTTCAATAGCGTATGGAGCCAAGTTGCTTTTTATGCTTGGCATTTACTTCAGGAGGACAATGGAATGATTAAGA
>RFXM01000007.1 GCA_009921565.1 Methylocystaceae bacterium
AGAGTAAACGCGTCGAACCTTATTTTGTACGACCAATACGCCAAGCGTATTGCCGCCGCGCAAGATCGGCACGCCAAGGAAGGAATGATAGGCTTCCTCGCCCGTCTCCGGTTTGTAAGAAAAGGCGGGATGATCTTGCGCTTCCGACAGCGCGAGGGGTTCAGCGCTTTTGGCGATTAAGCCGACAAGGCCCTCGCCTGTGTGCATGGTTGTCAGATGAACGGCTTCGCGATTAAGGCCCTCGGTTGCATATAATTCCAGACGCTGATCTGCGCGCAGAACGTATACAGAACAGACTTCCGCCACCATATTTGCGGCGATTTGGATCACGATCTTGTCTAGACGCGTTTGTGCGCTCACCGACTCTGCGCTGATTTCGCGCAGGCGGCGCAGCAGAAGGCGGGGGCCGCCAAGAGCGCTACGCATCAACTTTAGTTCCTGTCCCTGTCTGGTTCGTATTCTTATGGGGCTGCCTAGGGCCGTCAGGTCAAGACTTATTACAATAGGCTCTAGATTTCGACTTCATGACGCCCAGGCGTTATCAAAGTTAGGATATATGTCAACAGCCTGCTATTTGATAAGCATCAAATAATTCTGATTGGTTCACATCTGTTCCGCTCGCCTATGATCTTTTTTGCGCTGCGGCGCTCCAGGCGACGGCATGCTCTGGCAAACTCCATACCGTATTTTACCAAGAATTGATTCAACTTGCGGATCTAACCTGAAGCCACTAGCCTAGGATTTAATGGGTTCGCGCCTCTCTATGACCGTCGCACTGCGGCGCGCATTCGAAGAAGAGTCTTTAGCCGAGAAGAGAATGTGCGTCTCAAAAATTTACTGATCGCTCTCCTTCTGTTGGTTGATTTAGCGTCTGCGGCTCAGGCCATGGAGTCGGTGCGCGTGCCGCAGGGCGCACGCGCGATCGACCTCACACATGTCGTGGAAAAACATTCCTCTCAGGGCGACCGGCTGCAAGTTTCTACGGCGCCTGGGCCAGATGGCATTGTTCGACGCATTGAAGTGGGCGCGAAAGAGGCTGGAAGCCAGCCAAATTGGATCGTCTTTGCCTTAACAAACGATACCGATGAGCAGATTGAACGATTACTCGTTGCGCCACATTTCCGATTGCAAGGCTCAGGCGTGATCTGGCCAGATTTAGGCGAGACGCGCATCTCCGCTATTACAGCCAGCCAAGGTTTTCCGCCTGAAGCAGAAGATAGCGCCGATGCAGATGTCTTTCGGTTAACCCTAGATCCAGGAACGACCGTTACCTACATCGCAGAGTTGCGCGCGCCGAACTTGCCACAACTCTATCTTTGGGAGCCTGACGCCTACAAAGATAAGGTGACAAGCCTTACGCTTTACAAGGGTATTGTGATTGGCATTGCCGGCTTATTGGCGCTGTTTCTCACGATCGTTTTTGTTGTGAAGGGCGCAGTAATTTTTCCAGCAGCAGCAGCGCTCGCTTGGGCCGTGCTTGCCTATGTTTGCGTTGACTTTGGTTTTTGGGAAAAAATATTTGGAACAGGTCCAGAAGCAGATCGAATATGGCGCGCTGGTTCAGAGACGGTGCTCTCTGCAACGCTTGTTGTCTTCCTATTTGCTTATCTCAATTTAAGTCGTTGGCATGTGCGGGCTTGGCATGTCGCAGCAGTATGGCTTTTCATCCTTGCGAGCTTAATCGGGCTTGCCTTGTTTGATGCGCCAGTTGCAGCTGGCGTTGCGCGAATTTCCCTCGCGACGATTTCAGTGGTCGGCCTGATATTGGTGCTCTATCTCGCCACGCATGGCTTTGATCGGGCGATTATGTTGATCCCGACTTGGTTCTTGCTGGTTGTCTGGGTCGCTGCGGCTGGCTTTGCTATAGCGGGTTGGATCACTAACGATCTTGTGTCGCCAGCATTGATTGGCGGACTTGTTCTCATCGTGATGCTTATTGGCTTCACTGTCATGCAGAATGCTTTTGCAACAGGCGGCTTCTCTCATGGCGCAATTGGCGATGTAGAACGTAAAGCGCTTGCAATGACAGGCGCGAATGAAATTATTTTTGATTGGGATGTGCCTTCGGATCATATCTATGTCAGTCCAGATGCTGAAGTCGCGCTTGGATTGGATAGAGGCGGATTGGAAGGCGCTGCATCCTCCTGGCTCGAGCTGTTGCATCCTTTCGAACAGGATCGCTATCGCGCCTGTCTTGATACGCTGTTAGAACAAAGACGTGGACGGATTAATCAAGAGTTTCGTCTTCGATCTGCTGATGGCCATTATCTTTGCTATCGATTGCGTGCGCGTCCTGTCGTTGGTCCAGACGGTGAAGTGATACGCGTTGTCGGCACGCTTCTTGACGTTACAGATGAGCGTAATGCTCAAGAGCGTATGTTGCAGGATTCAGTGCATGATAACCTCACGGGCTTGCCAAATCAGGAATTATACTCAGATCGGCTGGAGTCGGCTCTTGTATTAGCCCGTACACAAAAAGAAATTCGTCCAGCTGTAATCCTAATAGACCTTGACCGTTTCAAGCAGATAAACGAGCAAGTTGGGGTTGCTATGGGCGATAGTATTTTACTGACTGTCGCTCATCGCTTGACGCGCGTTTTGCAACCTCAAGACACATTAGCGCGATTGCGCGGCGACACATTCGCGATCATACTCATTTCAAATACGCAACCAGACCACGTCGCAACGCTCGCTGACTCAGTCAGAAAATCACTCTCTACGCCAGTGCGTTTTACAGATCGTGAGATTGCGCTTTTTGCTTCAATTGGCGTCTCCTTATATGATCAGCAGGTCCATCCGGGCGCTGAAGACATGATGGATGACGCCGAGATTGCGATGCGCCATGCAAAACGTGGCGGCGGCAATCGGATTGAGATCTTTCGCCCAGCGATGCGGACCCTCCGCACAGACCGTCAGACAATGGAAGCTGATATGTCTCGCGCTCTTGAGCGGAACGAAATTAAAATTTTCTTTCATCCGATTGTTAGGCTCGAGGATCGTACGATCGCAGGCTTTGAAACGCTGTTGCGGTGGGATCATCCTCGGCTAGGGCGGTTAGAGCCATCGCAATTTATGCCGCTTGCAGAACAGTCTGGATTAATCATTGATCTGGGTCTCTTTGCGCTTGAGAGAACGGCTCGTGAGCTCGCAGCCTGGCAGCGAGCCTTAGTCGTTGATCCGCCAATCTATGCTTCTGTTAATGTTTCATCCCGCCAGCTTCTTCGTCACGATCTCTTGCGCGATGTTAAGAGCGCGCTCGTGCGAAATGACGTTATGAAGGGAAGCTTGAAGCTCGAATTGACGGAAAGTCTTGTGATGGAAAATCCAGAATTTGCAGCGCAGGTTCTGGAGCGTTTAAAAGAATTGGGCGCAGGTCTTTTACTCGATGAATTTGGCGTAGGGTATTCCTCGCTTTCTTTCCTGCAACGCTTTCCTTTTGACGCAGTTAAAATTGACCGCTCACTGGTAAAACCAAATAATAAAGCTGCGCGGCCAGTTATTTTGCGCTCTATAATCACGCTTGCGCATAATCTCGGCTTAGATGTCGTGGCGGAGGGAGCTGAGACAGAGTCAGACGCCATAGAACTCTATCAATTAGGTTGTGGCTACGCTCAGGGGCATGCCTTCGGGCGACCCATCAGCATTCAAGAAGCGCGCCGCTTGGTCGGAGCTGCGCCGGAAACAGCATAAGACTTATGAACGCGCGATCAGTTGATCACTTGTCTGCGATTGAGGCGCGAATCGAACATGCGCGCTTAGCGGAAGAACTCTCAAAGCATGATCAGCGTTACTATCAAGAAGATGCGCCGATCATATCAGACGCGCAGTATGACGCCCTGCGACAGCGTTATGAGGCGCTAGAAAAATTATTCCCGGAACTCGTTACGGATCATTCGCTGACGCAGAAGGTTGGGTCTAAACCGAGCGAGAAATTTGCAAAGATTAAGCATTCTATCCCGATGCTCTCTTTGGGGAATGTCTTTACCAATGATGATGTCTCTGATTTTGTCGCCCGCGTTCGCCGATTTCTTGGTCAAGCGCAAAGTCAGCAAATCTGTTTCACAGCAGAACCAAAAATTGATGGTCTGTCTTGTTCTCTCCGCTACGAGCGAGGCATGTTTATCTCGGCAGCGACGCGCGGCGATGGATTTGAAGGCGAAGATGTAACTGCTAATATAAAAACGTTGAAAGAAATTCCGCTGCAACTCACCGGCGCGCCGCCAGAAGTGCTTGAGGTGCGGGGCGAAGTTTATATGACTCATGAAGATTTTCAGGCGCTTAATCAGCGTCAACAATCTCAAAGCAAAGCGCTTTTCGCCAATCCACGAAATGCTGCCGCTGGTTCTTTACGCCAGCTTGACGCAAAGATTACCGCAACGCGTCCGCTCCACTTCTTTGCTTATGCGTGGGGTGCGGTCAGTCAGATGCCAGCGGTGACGCAAGCAGGCGTTCTAGAGGCGTTTAAGTCCTATGGCCTTCCTGTTAATCCCCTGACGCGGTTATGCTGCACGCTTGAGGAAATGCTTGACCATTTCCAGATCATTGAGTCGCAGCGTGCGACCCTTGGCTACGATATTGATGGCGTTGTCTATAAGGTTGACTCTATTGAGTTGCAAACCCGATTAGGTTTTGTCTCGCGCGCGCCGCGTTGGGCAGTCGCGCATAAATTTCCAGCAGAACAAGCGACAACAATTGTTCGAGATATTGAGATTCAGGTTGGACGCACAGGCGCCTTAACGCCTGTCGCTCGACTGGCGCCTGTTACTGTAGGGGGCGTTATTGTTTCCAATGCAACGTTGCATAATGAAGAAGAAATTAGTCGTAAGGATATTCGTATAGGCGATACAGTTATTATTCAACGCGCTGGGGATGTTATTCCTCAAATCGCCCATGTAGAACTCAGCAAGCGTCCAAAAAGCGCTAAACCCTTTAACTTCCCTGACGTCTGCCCGCGGTGTGGTTCAGCGGCTTTGCGTGAGATAGATGAAAAAACAGGCGTTGCCGATGTGGTGCGAAGATGCACAGGCTCTCTTGTATGTCCTGCGCAGGCAATAGAGCGACTAAAACATTTCTGCTCCAGGAACGCTTTTGATATCGAGGGACTTGGCGACAAGCAAATAGAGTATTTTTATCAAGAAGGGTTAATTAAAACCGCAGCGGATATTTTCACTCTTGAAGCGCGCGATCGAGAAAGTTTAACTAAAATTAAGAATAGAGAAGGTTTCGGAGAAACCTCGGTAAGAAATCTTTTTCAAGCAATTAACGTGCGTCGTAAAATAGAAATTAATCGATTTATCTACGCTTTAGGCATCCGCCATATTGGCGAAACTAACGCTCGGCGTCTTGCGCGCCATTTTATAGATTTTGAAAGTTTGCGGCTAACTGCGTCTCTTGCAAAACCTGATACGCCAGAGCGGGGGCGTATCGATACAATTGATGGCGTCGGACCAGTTGTTGCAGAAGCGCTACATGATTTTTTTGCTGAACCGCATAATTCGCGCGCGTTAGACGCTTTATTAAAAGAAGTTAAGCTTGAGCCAATGCCAGCGGTTGCGACTACGTCTGCTGTATCCGGCAAAACGGTTGTGTTTACTGGAGCGTTAGAGAGACTCACCCGCGAAGAGGCTAAAGCGCAAGCGGAGCGTTTTGGCGCAAAAGTCGCTGGGTCGGTATCAAAAAAGACGGATCTTCTGGTAGCGGGGCCAGGGGCGGGTTCCAAGCTTGCGACAGCGCAAGCGCTTGGTGTTGAAGTAATTTCAGAAGATGAGTGGTTTAAAAGAACGCAACAAAATTAATTCTGGTCTCTTAAACAGCCTTCGCTCCTGGCGTCTCATTGCTTTGATAGGCTGTGCCAAAAACGTAATCCCACCAAATGGCGTGTACGCCAAATCCTTTTTCGGAATCCCGAAAATGATGAAGCATATGAAGTCTTTTAACTAATTTCCCGAGCTCTGTCGTTGGTTGACTATGATGCGTCCAGTAGTGAACGCAATCATAAACCACATAACCAATAATAAAGCCGGCAAGCGCTGACCACATAAATGGCGCGCCAAAAATAAGATAGATAATCGACATAGCGATCAACATAATTGGCCCCGAAAGCAAGGGCGGCATCACAAGGCGCAGCGGATCATTCGGGTAGACATGATGAACGCCGTGAATAAGAAACTGAAATTGCGGCCCCAGACCAAATGGCAGGGGGAAGATGGTGTGAAATAGAAACCGATGGCCAAAATATTCGGTCAGCGTCCACCCAATGTAGCCAAGGAATACGCCAAGCAGCGTCAACGGCAAACTAACGAGCGTGAGAGAATAAAAGATAAGCCCCAAAAATATCGGCGTATAAATAATGACTGGTGTAAGATGATGTACACGCGAGAGTTTGTCCAGCAGGTTATTTTTAAACAGCCGCGGCGACGCATCAAGAGACTCTGTCGGCTTCTGTGTTTGGTGGTCAGACATTGATTACTCCGCTGGCGAAATAGAGGTCGCCGAACGATCGGCGGCGAGCGTCACATTTTCAGAACGCGTGCCGAGCGAATAGCTTGGATCAAAGATAAAAGTTCCAAGGAATTTCATGAAAATCATGATGCTCATTGTGGTAACCAATATTTAACGCCAATGTATTGAGCGGGCCATAATAATCAAATGTCCCTTGATTTGGCGCAAACGCAAAGTGCTCTTGTAGCCACCTAGCGCTTAAGGGATGAAGACCGCCAACTGAAAACCAAAAAGAGAAAAAGAGATAAAGCAGGCCGTTTGGACCAAAAGCAATCAAAACAAACAGATCAAAAAGTATAATTACGGCTGCGTTGATATAAGTCCACTGTCCCCATATCGGCACAGTTCCCTTTAAACGGTTTAACCGGGCCAGCTGAATGGCGGGAAAGGCGAAAAGCCACGCCGCCTTCCGCCATGTGCTGTTGCCGACCCAGTCTACTTCCCACTGACTCGGTATATCCGCATCATAGTCATAGGCGGAAAGATGAGAATGATGTTTGATATGATAACAGCGAAAGCCCATCGCCGTTGGGAAAGCATTTGAGAGATCAGCAAGGATCGCTGTCCACTTATTCGCGAGGGGATTATCAAAAACGCAATTATGAATCGCGTCGTGAATGATGACAAAATTGGCGTGATTGGCGAAAGCGCCAACGCCAATGGCTAAAAGCAGCGAGAGCCACCAATAATCAAGTCCCAGATATCCCATTAAGGCCGCAAGCGTTAGTTGCAGCGCAAAGATGCCGACAGCAATTTTAAATGTGAGCGGATCTTTGCCGAAAAGCTCCTGCACCTGAGGATATTTCTCCAAGATCAGGCGACGGCGCTCAACATGGGAGCGATCTGCGCCATTAGAGGTTACCGAAATGCCGCTCATGCCCATGCGTCCTGTGTCTTTGATGGATCGACGTCGCCGCCAGCTGCTTTATTGACAAGAAACTTCTCGTAGATGCGGTGGATTTTATCTATCTTGCCGCCAAACATTTCTATGGGCCGTCGCATCGACATATTGTCTTCCAGAACCCAACCCGCCTCAAGTTGCTGGATCGACATAGAAGCCCCACGGCGCTTCATTTCTTCAAACATCGACATCAAAATAGCTCCGCCCGTAGCGCTATTTTGAAGGGCTTTCCTTGTGCCAAGGAGCACGATCCGCGCAGACTTGAATTTATGCCTACGCATACGAGAAATAATGCGGGCCAGGCCGAAAGGGAAGAGCTTGCCTTGGAGATCTGAAAAGATTTCAAATAGATTGGGCAGGGCGATCACAAACGATTGAGGTTTTCCATCCAGCTCTGCGACGATGCCGAAATCGGAAGGCATGACAAATTTCAGCCCATCTGCGGTTGAGTCAAATTCAGCTTTTGTAAAAGGAACATAGCCCCAATTCCCGCGCCAACTGTCGTTAAATAGCTCCTCAAGAATGGGTGTTTCTTTGGTTTTTATCTCAGCCATGTTGAGGGGGCGTAGATTTAGGCGCTCCCGCCATTCCTTGCGGCTGGAAACTCTTGGTTTTTCATCGAGGTCATGCTCTGCAACAGTAATTTTATATGAAATGAGGTCCCGCGCTTTGACATAGCCCAGCGCGTCCAAATGTTGCGAGAGATAAGGCGGATGCCAGGGCATAAAAATCATTGGCGTGGCGTCGAACCCTTGCACAAGCACGCCACACTCTCCGTTTATTGTTGGCGAAAAAGGTCCGGTTACGCGATCGGCGCCTTTTTCTCGCAGCCAATTCTCGGCTGCAGTCAATAAAGCATGCGTAACATCGATATCGTCAATGACGTCTAATGCGCCAAATTGACACGGGCTGGCTCCAATTGGCGCAATCCCTGTTTTATAAACCTGCGCGCTAACGCGACCGACATATTGACCATTACTGCGGGCTAGGAATTTTTGCTCTTCAACGAGTTTATAATGCGGGTTCAGTCGATGTGAAAAAAGCGTCCAGCGTTCAAGATCAATTGGCGGCGAAAAGCCCTGCATATCTTTGTAGAGCTGGCGAGGAAGTCTGCAAAAGCTCGCAAAGCGACCTAGACTATTAACGGGAAGAATATCGACCTGCGTCATATTTTTAATCCTAGCGGGCCTGAGCCATGGCTAAAATCCCTAAAGCGACGCGGAAGTTGTTTCGATATCGGGAGAGACTGATTTTCTGACAGATCCAGCCATTGCAGCGGCGACAATCCTCTGCGCCTCTTCGCTAACGGGCGGTATCTGTTTCAAGCAATGAATAACCCCGCGGATTTCGGCTTCGGTATGATTTGCTGAAAAGAAGAAGCGTAGGCGCGGCCCATCTTTAGGCACGCCGATTCTAACAACCGGCGGAACATAATAGCCTTCCTCGAGAAGGTGTTGAGCGGCCCACATCGTTTCGATATCGCTATCGAAAAGAATTGGCACGACGCCGCGACCAATCGCGGGCCCGGTAGAAAACCCGTACTCATGCGCAACTTTACGAAATAGTTCGGCGTTAGCGGCAAGTTTTTCAATCCGCCAAGTTTCTTCTTGCATCAATCTTAACGCCGTTCGCGCGGCGGTAAGGATGACGGGGGATAGGCCTACGCTATAGACGAAGCCCGGCAGAGTAAAACGAAAGTAATCGATGATGCTCTTCTTCGCGCAAACATAACCGCCGCAGGTCGCCAGTGATTTTGACAATGTGCCAACGACAAGATCAATGCGCCCAGCGTCGACGCCTTGATGCTCTGCGAGGCCTCTGCCTGTCGCGCCTAGCACGCCAAGAGAATGTGCTTCGTCGACAAGCAACCAAACGCCGTAACGATCGCGAATGTCCAATAGTCTTGGCAGATCTGCTGTGTCGCCATCCATACTATAGACGCCTTCGACAACGATCAAAACGTTACGATAGTCTTCACGTTTTTTGTGTAAGAGATGTTCGAGATGATCAAGATCATTGTGTCGAAATTTAATCACCTCTGCTACAGCGGCGTCCGTTCCTGAAACAATGCTGTTGTGGGCCAGTTCATCGATAAAAATGGCGTCCTTTTTGCCATTCATCAGCCAGGCAATTGTCGTAACATTCGCAAGATAGCCGGAAACAAGCGTCAGCGCGCTTTCCATGCCAATGAATTTAGCGATCTCTGCTTCAAACTGTTTATGTGTCGAGCGCTCGCCGCCGACAAGTCGCGATGCAAGCGCGCCAATCCCAAGATCATCGATCTCGCGTTTTGCTTCCGCTTTAATTAAGGGGTGGCTGGCAAGACCGAGATAATCATAATTGGCGAAGCTAACGAGATTTTTACCCTGTTTAGACAGTTCAGCGCGCAATTTATCCAGCTGAGCGAAAAAAGGATCGTTCAGTTCCAAAAGGGCGCTGCCAGCAAGTCGGAAACGTCGCGTGGCGAAATCGGAAAGGCTTTTATGTCTTGTCACTGAATGTGTAATCCCCGATTGGTCGAGCGCTGCTTGGCGTCCATAATAGGATAAACCGCGCCAAGATACTGCGGCGCCCAAGGAATCATCGTGTTGCTTACCATTCCCTCACCGGGGATGCCAGTATGAGACAGGCCTTTGGGGGCCTATAGCGCTCAGCCACAGCTTTCTCTATTGGGTTTTTGTATGAATATACCGCTCTCGACGCCATCTTGCGCTCCTAATGGCAGCTCTCAGTCCTTGCGCCTATGTGTCGAGGGACTGTCCGTACAGCGCGCCGGACGCCGCATAATTGATAATATTGGCTTCAAGCTAGCGGAAGGCGAGGCCTTGGTCGTGAGCGGGCGCAATGGAGCTGGAAAATCAACCCTCCTGCGCGCTCTTGCCGGTCTATTGCCGACACTGCAGGGAGCAGTCAATTTGAACAGCGGCGACTTAGAGGTTGAGCTGCCGCAAAATACCCATTACCTCGCGCACGCGGATGGGATGAAGTTAGCCCTGAGCGTTGAAGAAAACCTAAATTTTTGGGCTAATTATCTTGCCGCCGAGTCTCATCCGCGCAGTCAGTCTATTGCGCAAGCCCTCTCCATCGTGGGGCTAACGCATGCCCTACGCGCCCCTTTTGGCGCGCTTTCGGCTGGTCAAAAACGCCGCGCCGCTTTGGCGCGTCTACTTGTCGCCTATCGTCCGCTCTGGCTGCTCGACGAGCCGATGACCGCTCTTGATCAAGTCTCGCGCGTAAGATTTGCGCAAGCCATGCGCGCGCATTGCGTCGAAGGCGGTCTCATCGTCGTAGCGACGCATGAGCCGTTGGGGTTTGAGACGACTCGGGAACTGGCGTTATGACGCTTCGGTCGACTTCGCCGCTTTGGGCGCTTTTTCTTCGCGAGTGGCGTGTGGCGCGGCGCATCGGCGGCTCAGGGGCGATGGGCGTCGTTTTTTTTCTTACATTCGTAACGCTTGTGCCTTTTGCGATTGGCGCAGATCCTAACTTGCTCGCCCGAATTGGTCCTGCAATTTTATGGATTGCCGCATTGATGGCGAGTTTACTGTCCTTTGATCGCTTGTTCCAAGCCGATGCAGAAGACGGCTCTCTCGATTTATTGCATCTTGGGAGCGCTCCTTTGGAGCTCGTTGTCTTGATTAAATGCCTGGCGCATTGGGCGGCGAGTGGATTGCCGCTCATTCTTGCCGCGCCCTTTTTAGGCCTCATGCTTCAGCAGGAGCCAATTGCGCTTGGCGGCGTTGTTGTGACGCTTTTAGCGGGAACGCCGGCCATAACGCTAATTGGCGGGATTGGCGCGGCAGCGACTGTGACAGTTCGTCGGGGCGGATTACTAATGGCGCTTCTTGTACTGCCTTTAACAATTCCGATTTTGATTTTTGGCGTTTCCGCAGCCCAAGCCGCAATCGGCGGCAGTGTTCCGTTCCTGTCGCCTTTTCTTATTCTTTGCGCAATGACACTTACTGCTTTTGCGCTTTGTCCTTTTGCTGCAGCAGCCGCGCTGCGTTACCTTGGCGAGTAACGCATTGAAGTTAGTTGAGCGTAATTCTGAACGCTCAGCGTAATTTTAATAAAGTCCTCCCGTGCCGCTACCAACTTGTTGGTCGACATCATGAGGCGTATCGAGTTCGCGCGGTCCGCTCTCGCCTTCTGAAATGGCGTCAGGCGGCGCAGTGCCCGGTTTAAATGCTTCTAGAATTGAGCCAGGCCCCGATGAGCGCAACCCAGAATGCGCGTCAACAGAAATAAGTTTGATGCCGGGCGGGACGCGGAAAGGCGTATCAGGCTTATCTTTAAGCGCAACGGTCATGAAGTCGCGAAAAATCGGCGCCGTGTAAAGCGCTGCTTGCGCATGGCTGCCCAAAGAACGAGGGCGGTCATAGCCGATATATACGCCAACGCATAAATCCGGAGAATAACCAACGAACCATAGGTCTTTAGCTTCATTGGTTGTGCCAGTTTTACCCGCGAGATGTTTTCCAACTGCTTTGATGGAAACGCCTGTGCCGCGTTGGATAACGCCTTCCATAATTGAAGTGATTTGATAGGCGGTAAGCGGATCCAATACTTGTTCGCGCTTATCAATCAGTTTTGGCTCAAGCTGATTATCCCACTTTTCCGCATCGCAACCCAAGCACTCACGCTCGTCATGACGGAAGGTCGTCTTACCATAACGATCTTGTATGCGGTCAACCAATGTTGACTTTACCCGTTTGCCGCCATTGGCCAGCATGGAGTATCCCGTCACCATCTTCATCAAGGTTGTTTCGCCTGCGCCAAGCGCCATAGAGAGATAGGGCGTCATATTATCGTAAATGCCAAATCTTTTTGCGTATTCAGCAATCAGCGGCATTCCGACATCATTAGCAAGGCGAACAGTCATCATGTTTTTTGAATGTTCAACGCCATGACGTAAAGGATGCGCGCCCGTTCCTTGTCCGCCTTCAAAGTTTTCAGGGGTCCAATATGTGCCGTCAGATTGCTGAATAGATATTGGCTCATCAAGAATAGACGAAGAGGGTGTGTAGCCATTATCAAGCGCAGTAGCGTAAACAAATGGCTTGAAAGAAGATCCAGGCTGACGCAACGCTTGAGTTGCGCGATTGAAGGACGATTGGTCGAAAGAAAATCCGCCAACCATAGAAAAAACGCGTCCAGTGTAGGGGTCCATAGCGACCATTGCGCCGGAGATCTCAGGGATCTGACGTAGGCGATATTGTCCTGCGCGTGTTGCAAGCGGTTCCACATAGATAACATCGCCAACTGTAAAGGCGCTTTTGGGACTGCGGCCTGTCCAGCGCATACCTTCTGCGTTTAGCGCGCCTGTTTCGCGATCAGGAGAAACTTCGCCAGATTTTTCGCGGCCAGGTTGTAAGCCAATGCGTGCGCCGGAATCATTGAGTTCAAGAATAACGGCGAGCCGCCAGGGGCGCACATCGCCAAGCGCAGGAACAGCGGCAAGCGCGATTCCCCAGTCGGAAGAGATATCGACGTGATAAACGGCGCCGCGAAAACCATGCGCTTCATCAAAGCGAACAAGACCATCTGCAAGGGCTTTACGCGTAATTGCTTGAATCTTTGGATCAAGCGTTGTTCTGACTGTTAGACCGCCTTCGTATAAATTTTTCTCGCCAAAACGCTCAGATAATTCTCGACGCACTTCTTCAGCAAAATAACCAGCGACATAAGTGTTGGGGGATAGTACGCGCGGATTAACGCCAAGGGGTTCGCTTTTGGCCTTGGCTGCCTCCGCTGCCGTTACGAAGCCATCCGCTTCCATTCGGTCAATCACATAATTCCGTCGTTCAATAGCCCGTTCGCGTTGTTGAAAGGGATGATAATTATTTGGTCCTTTTGGCAAGGCTGCAAGATAAGCGGCTTCTGCAAGCGTTAATTCATTAACGGATTTATTAAAATAATTCAGAGCCGCTGCGGCGACGCCGTAGTTTCCAAGGCCTAGATAAATTTCGTTTAGATAGAGTTCGAGAATATGTTCTTTAGTGTATGCGCCTTCTATGCGTAACGAGATAAGCGCTTCGCGAATTTTACGGTCGTAAGAGCGTTCATTGCCGACAAGAAAGTTTTTTGCCACTTGTTGCGTGATGGTTGATGCGCCTTGGACATGGCGACCACCTTCTGCAAGGACCATGACAGCGCGCAATACGCCTTCGGGATCAATGCCTGTATGCGAGTAGAAATTTTTATCCTCTGCAGAGATGAATGCTTGTTTTACGAGCTGGGGGATCGCAGAGTTTGGTAAAAACAAACGGCGCTCGTGAGAGTATTCTGCAAGAATTGATCCATCGTTGGCGTGCAAGCGCGTCGTGACAGGCGGCTCATATTTTTGAAGCGTGGCCGTGTCAGGCAGATCTTTAGAATAGTAAAAGATCAATCCGGCGACACCAACGGCGGCGATCAAAAATAGGATCGCGCCGGTCGCAAAGATAAAGCCAATAAACCTTGCCAGCATCCGCATAAAGCTTGTTCCTCATCGCTTTGGGCTCACCCTGCGCCCGCAGCTGATATGGGGTGTGATCCTCCAGCATTTTTAGGCTCGGGAGGAATTTAAAGCTCGAAGCCAGGTTAACCTGGCTTTGTTGTTAACCAATTGGCGGCATTTTGTGTTTTATTCGGGGCGCGGCTCTTTGATCCGCCCGCCCTCGCCGGAAGTATTGGCGTTGGGATGAGTTTGGAAAAATACCCTTATGGCCTCAGCCAGCTTCATTGCAGCCTGTTCGCGCCATTGCGGCGAGGTTAGTCGAGTTAAATCCTTTTCGCTGGAAAGATAGCCCAGCTCCAACAGGATAGAAGGCACGTCATGCGCCTTTAGAACGACAAATCCAGCGGAGCGGGAGGGGTTTTTGTTAAGACTTCCGGCATCTTTCCATTTAGAAATCAGAGTTTTAGAAAATTCTCTGCTATAGGCGTGGGTCTCTCTTCTGGTCAGTTCAAACAGGATATCGTCCACTTCTTCCGCCTCAGCCTTGCCCTCAAGGCCTGCCGCTTGATCCGCCAGGTTCTCCTTTTCGGCAATGCGGGCGGCCTCAGCGTCCGAAGCGCGGGCGGAGAGAGTGTAGACGGTTGCACCCTCGACATTGGGGGCGGCCAGCGTGTCGGCGTGAATAGATAAAAACAAGGCGGCGTTATTTTCCCGCGCCCGTCGGACTCTCTCTGCAAGAGGCAGGAAAATATCCTCCTCGCGCGTCAGCACAGCGTGAAAAAGCCCTTCCGCTTCAATTTTTTCCTGCAGAACGCGAGCAAATTCAAAGACAATCGCCTTTTCCTGCTCGCCATGCTTGCCTAAGGCGCCAATATCGACTCCGCCATGTCCGGGATCGATGACGATGACGGCTTTCCCGCTTGGACCAGGGGAGGGCGGCGTGCTCGAGAGAACTGGCGCAGCATCAGGCGCTCTCGCCGCTGCGAGGGTTGCTGCTGCGGCAAAACTGGCTGGATCCGTAGGGGCGAGCTCGATAATAAGTCTCGATCCGTCTTTTACGGGATCGATGCGTGTCGCAATAATGGTCGCGGGTTGAGCAAGATCAATAATAATCCGGGAGCGTCCCGGGGCAAAAAGTCCAAAGCGAAAAGATTTGATTAATTTAGAAAAGCCTGTGCTCTTTACTGGCGCTGTTAGGTCAAAGATCAGCCGTTCCTGTCCGTTTTCGGCCTCTATTCGGCTACCCAGCGCAATGGCCGGTTGGGCTAGAGCCCTGGCGAAGAACTGAAGATCCAAGACCAAAAACACTGCAGCCGCGACCGCCAGCAAAGCGCATCCGCTGAAGCGCCTTGCTGAGTTTTCAAGCAGAGAGGGGGAATCATCGGTCATTCTTCAAACTTTTAGTCTCTTTTCAGACATTTTAATGTCTGGGCCTGGCGGCCTTCTCTAAGGTCGCGCTTGCGCGCTCGGCGTAGGCTCGTTACAAATATTATGCGCTTCATGGAATTGCGCGCGATTTGCGGCTTGATAATCACGATTATTGAGTTGAAACAGTGCCGTAGCTCTGCAAAACAGATCAAAGCAATCCTGGATGAGTTGGCGCGTGTCATGATTAGCCCCGGCTGAACATGATGCGAGGGCGGTGCGAATATGCGCTGCAGAAGGTTATTTGACGATCTCATGGCCATGACCATGAAAAGCTGTGCGGCAATTTTGGAATCCCGGCGTAAAGCGCGCGGGGGGCCAATAAGCCGTGTGCGCATGCTTGGTCGTCTTTTCCTGAGATTGTGCCGTTTTCCGACCAATCCTCAACCCGCCGGCGCAGCCCTGCGTCCTTCAAGGACGCAAGACCAAAGAATTTTATCCGCCAGCCCTGTTGCTGGCTCTCTGCATCCAGGCTCTCAGCCTTTTACTTTTCCTCTGACAAAAAGCGCCCGCCGCGTCAGCTCGCGCCGTCTCGTGTTCATCGCGTCCCTTAGGGGACGTCGGACCGCTTGGCCGCCGCCGACCCCAGCCGCGCTGCAAAGAGTTATCCATGGCCAACAAAATGCTTATCGACGCCTCCCACCCCGAGGAAACTCGGGTTGTGGTGTTGCGCGGAAATCGGGTTCAAGAATTTGACTTTGAAGCCGCCGACAGGAAACCCCTGCGGGGCAATATTTATCTTGCAAAGGTAACGCGGGTAGAGCCCTCACTGCAGGCGGCCTTCGTTGATTACGGTGGAAACCGACATGGCTTCTTGGCCTTTGCGGAAATACACCCAGATTATTATCAAATCCCAGTTGCAGATCGTCAGGCCTTGCTTGAGGAGGAAAGTCGCGCGCATCTCCAGGACGAAGAAGAGGAACGAGATCGCGCGCCTGCCTATGGCCGCGGACGTCGTTCGCGACGTCGCCAATATGACAGCGCAGAAAAGCGCGCTGCCTCGGATGACAGTGTAACTGGCGAAATTTCCGAATTTGAGGCGGCGCCTGAAAGGGATGGCGGTTATGACGCGCAGCCTTTGGATCTTGCGCAGGTCATAACGCAGGAAGCATTTGCTGACGAGGCGATGTCCTCCCCACCAGATCGCGTCTCCCCGTCTGCTGAGGAAATCTCAAATCCCTCAGACGAAACCGCCCCACCGCATACGATCTCTGTCGATCCTTCCGGCTTTGGTTCAATTCAAGAAGGCGCGGCAGAAGAATATACGCGCACATCGCCTGAGCTGGACCATGAAGAAAAGGCTCGCTTGCAGGATGAGCGAGATGAGGCGCGTGAGCGTGAAAAAGAAAACTTCTCACCAGAAAGCGCCGATGAGTCTCATGCCATTGAAGCAAAAAGTTTTGATGATGATCATGACGATGAGGAGCATGAAGAAGAGGACGCTGTCGAGCATATTGGCGGCGACGCCATGGATGAGACGCCCTACCGTGCGTCCCGTTCGCGTCGTCAATATAAGATCCAAGAAGTTATCAAGCGTCGCCAGGTATTGTTAGTGCAGGTTGTCAAAGAAGAAAGAGGCAACAAAGGCGCTGCGCTGACAACCTATTTATCTTTAGCCGGGCGTTATTCTGTTTTGATGCCCAACACAGCGCGCGGCGGCGGCATTTCAAGAAAAATTACCGATGGCGCCGATCGTAAGCGACTCAAAGAAATCGTTCATGATCTTGAAGTGCCAGAGGGTATGGGCGTTATTTTACGAACAGCTGGCGCATCGCGGACGAAGGCAGAGGTCAAGAGAGACTTTGAATATTTGCTTCGACTTTGGGAGAGCGTGCGTGAACTCACATTGCGTTCAAGCGCTCCTATGCTGGTTTATGAAGAAGGTTCATTAATCAAGCGCGCTATTCGCGATCTCTACGGACGCGATGTTGAAGAAATTGTTGTGTCTGGCGATGATGCTTATCGCGAGGCAAAAGATTTTATGCGCATGTTGATGCCAAGCCATGCAAAGAATGTCAGGCAACATCGTGACGCTTTCCCAATATTTGCTGAAAGCGGCGTTGAAGCGCAGCTTGACGCCATGTTTTCTAATCATGTCACGCTCAAGTCCGGCGGCTATCTCGTTATAAATCAGACTGAAGCGCTGGTTGCGATAGACGTCAATTCGGGCCGGTCAACGCGTGAACATAATATCGAAGACACAGCGCTTAGAACAAATTTAGAAGCAGCAGATGAAGTTGCGCGTCAGTTACGCTTACGTGATCTTGCAGGCTTAATTGTTGTTGATTTCATTGACATGGAAGAAGGCAGAAATAACCGAGCTGTAGAGCGACGGGTTAAAGAAGCCCTCAAGAATGATCGCGCGCGTATTCAAGTTGGTCGGATCTCACATTTTGGACTTCTTGAGATGTCACGCCAACGCATCCGCGCGGGCGTTATCGAAGGGTCGACAGTTCCCTGCCCGCATTGTGTCGGCGCTGGCCATGTTCGCTCTACCGCTTCAATTGCTTTGCATGTTTTGCGTGTGCTCGAAGAGGCGTTGGTTAAGAGCGCGGCGCATGACGTCACATTAAGAACGCGCGCCGTTGTCGCGCTTTATATTCTCAATCAGAAACGCGCGCATTTGCATGAATTAGAGCGTCGCTTTGGCGTGCATATTACAGTAGCGGCTGACGATACGCTGACAGGGGCGATCTATCATGCGCTTGAGCGCGGCGCCTTAGCGTCAGGGCCGCGTCTACCGCCTCTTCCCTCACCGCTTCGCGTTGACTCTTTGCGCGCTGAAACGCCTGAGGAAGAGCCATCCGATGATGCCTTCGTTGAAGATTTCTCGTCTGACCGGGATGAAGCAGAAGAGGAATTTTCACGCCCGTTGCCGCGTGAAGACCGCGCTGCGGGACGTTTTACCTCTGAGGATGGGGAAGAAGCAGCCGGTCGAGGGCGTCGACGTCGGCGCCGTCGTGGTCGGGGCGGTATGAACCAGAATGCAGAGCATATGGCCCTCGAAGCAGAGCAGCCCTCTGACGAGGGTTTGGCTTTCATGGCTGGGATTGACAATACGCCCGTTGCGCCAAGAGAACCGCGTTCCGATCGAAGCTCCTATCAACGCAACCCGCGTCATGCTGAACGCGGACCCGGCCGCTGGCGGCGTTCGGCGACAATGTCAGATCAGTTTCTCAATCCGGGGGCCGATCTGAGCCAAGACCAGATCGGTGCTTCTGAGCAAGAACCCGCGTCCGTGATACAAGAAAATCACGCCCAGCCGGTAGAGCAAAGCTTTTTTGCCCAACGGCGTCAGGAGGAGCCCGCGCGCTTCGATCCCAGCCTCGCCCCCGAACCGGAAATGACTCATCAGCCGGAAGCTGAAGTTTCGCGCCAGCGTGAAACAACGGAAGTAGTGATAACTGAAGCCGATCCCAATCGTCCCAAGAAGGGCGGGTGGTGGCAGCGTGTAAAAACGCCTTTTGGCGGGTGAGCTGATTTAAGGAAGGGCGGGCTTGCTACCTATCTGAGGGGCAAGCCAGTCCGCCAATCGAGCGACTCCTTCTGCCACTTCCGCCTCCGGTCCGGCGTAAGAGAGGCGGATCCAACCGCCGCCTTTTTGCGGATCGAAATCAACGCCTGGCGTGACAGCGACGCCAGCCTCCATCAAGAGACGACGGCAAAAAGATAAAGAATCCGTCGTGAAACGAGAAACATCTACGTAAAAATAAAATGCCCCATCTGGCGGGGCAAAGCGCGTCAGGCCAATTTCGGGCAAGCGGTGCAATAGTAATTGTCTGTTGCGCGCATAAATGAGCCGATTATCTTCGACTTCCTTATCAGCGCTGAAAGCGGCGAGCGCTGCTGTTTGAGAGAGAGTTGGCGGACAAATCGCAAGCGATTGTTGTAATCGTTCAAGCGCGCGTACCCATGTTACGGGGGCAACGATCCAGCCCAAGCGCCAGCCCGTCATGGCGTAATATTTGGAAAAAGAATTTATGATGATTGCATTTTCGGAAAAACATAACGCGCTTTGCGCATGTTTATCATATTCAAGCCCATGATAAATTTCATCAGAAATAAATGTAATATTTTTCAAATCGCAAAAACGACAAATCTCTGCAAGAGCTTCATTGGAAATCATGGTTCCCGTTGGATTAGCAGGATTCATGAGTAACGCGCCTTCGAGTTTTTCTTCCTGATGTAAGGCGGCTAGCATAGAGGCGTTTGGCATAAAATTATTTTCAAAACTAAGACGCAGCTGCGCTGTTTTGAGACCAAGAGCAGTAAGAATATTTGTATAGGCTGGATAGCCAGGCTGCGTGACAGCTACGCGCGCGCCTGAGTCAAAACCTGCGATGAGCGCCAGAAGAAAAGCGCCTGAAGAGCCTGTTGTGATCACAATGCGTTCAGGAGAAATTTTAACGCGGTATTTTTTTTCGTAAAAAGCAGCGATCTGTTCGCGCAAGACGAGATGGCCAAGGGCCTCTCCATAACCAAGCTGGCCGCGTGCGAGCGCAGCGACGCCTGCTTGTCGAATAGACTGGGGCGTTGGGGCTCCTGGTTCGCCCAACTCCATGTGGATAATCCGGCGGCCTGCGCGCTCCAATTCCTTTGCTTCACGCAGCGCGTCCATAGCGAGAAAGGGGGAGATTCCCGAGCGGCGGGACAATTTGGGCGATGTGGTCATTATTTTCCCGCTCAGAATGACAAAGGTTCAAGGCGCACGAGGCGAAATTCATGCAGCGCCTTTACAAACTGCGTCAAGCGTTGAAAGTGAGCCATTCTTAAGTTTCTCGTGCGATAAGCCTTCGAGAGGTTTGCGCAAATGTATGAGTTGAGCGTCGAGGCATTGATCTGGCGATTGTCTGTTGCATTCGCAATTGGCTTGCTGATTGGCCTTGAGCGCGGTTGGCAGGCGCGCGCTGAGGCGGAAGGAGAGCGGGCTGCGGGCTTACGCACCTTCGCGCTTACGGCGCTATTGGGTGGCGTTTGGGGCGCAATAGTTCTGCCGTTCGGCGACTTTGCAGCTGTTGGTCTGGCTATAATTTTTATCGGGGTTTGCGTCGTTATCGCTTTCTTTCGACTTCGACAGATTGAGCACGATCATACCTATGGCGCGACAACCATTGTTGCAATCATGCTTGCTTTTTCTCTAGGCGTCATGGCGGTAATTGGACATGAAACGCCGGCAGTCGCCGCCGCCGTTGCGACAACGGCGATGCTCGCGTCTAAAAACGCTCTACATAATTGGTTACAAAAACTAACTTGGCCAGAGCTGCGTTCAGCGCTGGCGCTTTTAGTGATGAGTTTTATTCTATTGCCAATATTGCCTAATCATCCAGTTGATCGCTTTGGCGCGATTAATCCTTTTGCATTATGGTTGATGACAGTTTTGATTGCTGTGATTTCCTTTGCCGGCTATGTGGCGGTGCGGGTGATTGGCTATGAAAGAGGCTTAGCTGTTGCGGGATTAGCGGGAGGGCTTGCCTCTTCAACGGCGACAACTGCTGCAATGGCGCGATTAGCGATAAAATACCCTCTACAAGGAAAACCATTAGCCGGCGCAGCGGCATTGGCTAATGCGATTATGGCCTTTCGTGTTTTGATTATTCTCGCAGTCGTTAATCTTACGCTTGCCTTAAAACTTGCAGCTCCGCTAATTGTTATTGGTTTAATTTATGGCGCGTGCGGCATGCTGCTGACGCGTGATCCTATAAGAGATGAGCATGCGGCGGGTGAAAGCCTTATTTTTGAAAATCCATTAGATATTGCAGCAGTCTTGAAATTTGGCGCATTGCTCTCGGTAGTGATGATCGTATCAAAACTTGCAACCAGTTTAGCGGGCAATGCCGGCGTGTTGGTTGTTGCATTTTTATCAGGGCTTGTGGATTTAGACGCGATTGCTTTAGCGATGGGACGCCATGGCCAAGAAGAAGTTGGCGTTGGGATAGCCGCAACAGCTGTTTTATTGGCGCTTGGCGCAAATACAATTGTGAAAATGATAATTGGATGGGGCATGGGCGGTCGCGAAATGGGCGCTCGCTTTGCTGTTGTTTCGCTTTTTGCCCTTACTGCTGGCGTCGTCGTATTATGGACGGCGCCAAGATTCTTAGGATAATGGATTGACTGCGTCAGGAGTGGTTTAGAGCGCTGCAGCAATCCATTTTGATAATTCGCCTTTTGGCGCGGCGCCAACTTTCTGAGCTGCCGCAACGCCGCCTTTAAAAATAATCAAAGTAGGAATTGAACGAATGCCTAGTTTGCTGGCGACGCCAGGATTTTCATCAATATTTAATTTAACAATTTTTACTTTTCCGTGCATCTCTTGAGCAATTTCCTCAAGCGCAGGGGCGATCATTCTGCAAGGGCCGCACCACTCCGCCCAGAAATCAACAACAACAGGTTCCGAAGATTTAAGCACTTCTTGCTCAAAATTTGCGTCTGTAATTTTGTGTGTGGTCATGTCGCGGTCCTTTCATTACAGGCTATCAAAGCCATTTATCGGCAGTTAGGCCGCTTCCAATTCGTGACTTTAGCAAGATTTGGCCTCTGGCGCGAAAGTCCAATACGAAGCCTTTTTGATTTTCTTGCAGGACCCTATGAAGGGACTTTTTATTCGTCAAGTCTAAGCAGAGCGGCTTCCGAACTGTGATCAATTATGGTCTTTTATAGAGGAATATTGTCGTGTTTCTTCCAAGGATTTTCTAATTCCTTGTGACGAAGCAAGGCAAGAGCGCGGGCTATTCTTTTGCGCGTACTGTTTGGCGAGATCACTTCGTCGATATAGCCTCTTTCGGCTGCGACAAATGGAGAAAGGAAGCGGTCCTCATACTCCTTAGTGCGTTGCGCGATTTTATCTGCGTCGCCAATGTCGGCTCTAAAAATAATCTCAACGGCGCCTTTTGCCCCCATGACGGCAATTTGCGCAGATGGCCAAGCGTAGTTCACATCGCCGCGTAAATGTTTTGATGACATAACGTCATAGGCGCCGCCAAAAGCTTTACGCGTAATCAGGGTTACTTTTGGCACAGTTGCTTCAGCATAAGCGAAGAGAAGTTTTGCGCCGTGTTTAATCAGGCCGCCATACTCTTGAGCGGTGCCTGGCAGAAAGCCAGGAACATCGACAAGCGTGACAATCGGTATATTAAAGCAATCGCAGAAACGAACAAAGCGCGCGGCTTTTTTGGAGGCGTCAATGTCAAGCACGCCGGCGAGCACCATTGGTTGATTGGCGACGATGCCAATTGTTCGGCCCTCGACGCGGCCAAAGCCAATAATGATATTTTTTGCGTGAGCTTCTTGTAATTCGAAGAAATCACCCTCGTCGACGACTTTATGAATGAGCTCTTTAATATCATAAGGTTTATTTGGATTATCTGGGATAAGCGTATCGAGAGAATAGTCGAGACGCTCGGCGTCATCAAAGCTCGGCCATTCTGGGGGTTCTTCTGTGTTAGAGGATGGCAAGAAATCGATTAAGCGTCGCATTTGCAACAACGCCTCAACGTCATTGTCGTAGCCGCGGTCTGCGATAGAGCTTTTCGTTGTATGCACAGAAGCCCCGCCAAGCTCTTCTGCCGTTACAGTTTCATTTGTGACGGTTTTTACGACTTCTGGTCCTGTGACAAACATATAGCTTGTATCGCGCACCATGAAGATAAAATCAGTCATGGCCGGGGAGTAAACATCGCCGCCAGCGCAGGGGCCCATGATCAGCGAGATTTGAGGAATAACGCCGGATGCCAGCACATTGCGTTGAAAGACTTCGCCATATCCGCCAAGTGCGGCGACGCCTTCTTGAATACGCGCGCCGCCTGCATCAAAAAGCCCAATAATAGGCGCGCGATTTTTTAACGCCATGTCCTGAAGCTTGGTAATCTTTTGCGCATGAGTCTCTGATAAAGAGCCGCCAAAGACAGTGAAGTCTTTCGCAAAAACAAAAACCGCGCGACCGTTGACGGTTCCCCAGCCCGTCACCACGCCGTCTCCAGAGGTTTTCTCGCCTTGATCCATGCCGAAGTCGGCGCAGCGATGCGTCACGAACATATCAAATTCTTCGAAGGATCCTTGATCAAGCAAGAGTTCTATGCGCTCTCGCGCCGTAAGCTTGCCGCGTGCATGTTGGGCGTCAATGCGCTTTTGTCCGCCGCCAAGACGCGCTGAGGCGCGACGATTTTCAAGACCTTCGACAATATGTTTCATCGTCTAACCTATTTTGATGTCCCAGCTTCTTGCTGGATGTTTGTTAAAGTTTACGTGAAGCTAGGCGCCAGCGCGCAATATCATTGCCTGAAAGCATATAGAGTTGATCAGGCGATGTGCGCTCAGCGAGATTAACAAGATCAACGCTAACGCCCATTGCGCGCGCATAATTAGAAAGGGTTAAGCGCATGCCGCCATCATCAAGATTGCGTTCTTGCACAATACCACCTTCGGAAAAATCAAAATTCGTTGAGTAGTTGAACATGCGATGTACGCCAACGCGGCTTTCAGGCGGGATAACCCGTCTGCTGCCGCCCATAAGCGCATAGACGCAAGCCGAATAGCAGCGGCCAGAAATCATGGATACGCCGCGTGCGGTCGTCGTAGCGCCAGGCCGCGCAATAATGACGGCCATGCCTAAGCGGCGAATGGCGCGTCCAAACTCCATTGACGCGACAACTTTGCCTCCTGGCGAGTCAAGCAAGACGATGCCGTGTAAATTATTCTGGCCGACCTGCTCTTGTACAAAGCTCAGAAAGGCCTCTGGCGTTGTGTCGCCGATTTCGCCTTGCGCAGCGATGATTTGCGGGCATGATGCGGCGCAATTCCCCAGGCTGACAACACGAAAGCTCATCTCCTCCGCATTTGCGCAGGGTAGGGCGATAAAGAAAGCTGCTGAGATCGCGGAGAGTAGCAGGGTAACTAATCTATTCATCCCGCAGATTTCTCTTTGACGGCTGCGACGCAAAATGGTGGGCGGTGACGGGATCGAACCGCCGACCCTCTCGGTGTAAACGAGATGCTCTGCCAGCTGAGCTAACCGCCCGAGGGTCACAAAAAGCTTCATGACCTGGGTTTTATTAGACATGCGGCGCTTGCGAAGCAAGCGCCGTCGCGATCATTTCAAAATGATAAATTAAAAAGGCCGTCTGAGGGGTCTCGACGGCCTTTTTGACGGTCCTTAAGCCTCAATCCCCAGAAGAGCTTCACTTCTTGTTAAGGGCTTCCTTCAAGCTCGCGCCGGGTTTAAAGCGGGCGCTGGTTGAGGCTGGAATATCGATCTCTTTGCCCGTTGAGGGGTTGCGGCCTTTGCTGGCCGCGCGGTGTTTTGCAGCAAAAGTGCCAAAGCCAACCAGACGGACCTCTTCTCCTTTGGAGAGTGCGCTAGTGATGGCGTCGAGCACGGCGTCGACCGCAGCGCCAGCTGCAGTCTTCGAGCTGTCTGTTTGGGCCGCGACATGCTCGACCAGTTCTTGCTTATTCATGAAGTTTTCCTTTTTTTTCACGCCGGGGAGGCCGGCGATCTAGCCGCTTTAAAAAACGTGCTCGGTGGAACGCAGCCCGGTCTCGAATCGTCATCTGATAGCGGGCCAGAGTGTTGAGCTCAAATTGACGGAAAAGCAAGGTATTTGGGGCAGATTTGCCGAAAAACCTCCGAAAAGGCTGGAATTTTTGGGCTTAAAAAGCAGGTAAATTATGGCTTCGCGCATGCCCAGCCAAGATATGTTGATATTCAGCCTCAAGCTATTAGCCCCGGTGGCGTCAAAAGGCGCAACCGGGAAATTGAGGAGGCTAATCCCTAATGGGCGCGCACGCCGGAACTATCGTCATCGCCCAGGCCACCCGTGCGTTTGGCGACATCAGCGGCGGGCTCTTCCCAAACGATCGGCGTTGGTTGCGAAATGAGCGCGTGCTGAAGCACTTCTTCCATGCGGGCGACTGGAACAATCTCCAGACCGTTCTTCACGGCATCGGGGATTTCAGCCAGATCTTTAGCATTTTCTTCCGGGATCAAGACTTTCTTCAGCCCGCCGCGCAAGGCTGCTAGGAGTTTTTCCTTCAAGCCGCCAATCGGAAGGACGCGGCCGCGAAGGGTAATTTCGCCTGTCATAGCGATGTCCCGCCGTACTGGGATGCCGGTCATGATCGACACAATTGCTGTCGCCATCGCCACGCCGGCGGAAGGGCCGTCTTTTGGCGTTGCGCCTTCAGGAACATGCACGTGAATGTCGCGACGGTCGAAAATAGGCGGTTCGACGCCGAAGTCGACGGCGCGAGAGCGCACGTAGGAGGCGGCAGCGGAAATTGACTCTTTCATAACGTCGCGCAAATTGCCGGTGACCGTCATCTTGCCTTTGCCGGGCATCATGACGCCTTCAATTGTCAGGAGCTCGCCGCCAACTTCAGTCCAGGCGAGTCCAGTAACAACCCCCACTTGATCTTCAAGCTCAGCTTCGCCGTATCGATATTTTGGCACGCCGAGGTAATCGGTGATATTTTCTGACGTAACGACGATCTTCTTGGTCTTTTTAAGCAGTATTTCTTTCACTGCTTTACGCGCAAGATTAGAGATTTCTCTTTCTAAATTACGCACGCCAGCTTCGCGCGTGTAGCGACGGATAAGAGTAAGCAGCGCATCATCCGCAATCATCCACTCCTCTGGCGCGAGCCCATGTTTATGCACGGCGCTTGGAATAAGATGTCTGCGGGCGATTTCAGCTTTCTCATCTTCTGTGTAGCCGGCAATCCGAATGATCTCCATGCGATCCATGAGTGGAGCAGGGATATTGAGCGTATTAGCCGTTGTTACAAACATCACATTTGACAGATCATAATCTACTTCAAGATAGTGATCATTAAATGTCGCGTTCTGCTCGGGATCAAGAACTTCGAGCAATGCAGAGGAGGGATCTCCGCGGAAATCCATTCCCATTTTATCAATCTCATCCAGCAGAAAGAGCGGATTTGCAGTCTTCGCCTTACGCATGGATTGAATGATTTTACCAGGCATGGACCCAATATAGGTCCGTCTGTGTCCCCTAATTTCCGCTTCATCGCGAACGCCGCCAAGCGACATGCGAACGAATTCTCGGCCAGTCGCTTTAGCGATAGACTTGCCCAGCGACGTTTTACCAACGCCAGGCGGTCCTACCAGGCAGAGAATTGGCCCGGATAATTTATTCGCCCGACTTTGAACGGCAAGATATTCGAGGATGCGCTCCTTGACCTTCTCAAGTCCAAAGTGTTCCGCATCTAGAACAAGTTGAGCTTGTCCAAGATCGCGCTTAACTTTCGAACGCTTTCCCCAAGGTATGGAAATGATCCAGTCAAGATAGTTGCGAACGACAGTGGCTTCCGCTGACATAGGCGACATCTGCCGTAATTTTTTAAATTCCGCAGTTGCCTTATCGCGCGCTTCTTTGGAGAGCTTGGTATTTTTAATACGCTCCTCAAGTTCAGCAAGATCATCCTTGCCGTCCTCATCGCCAAGCTCTTTCTGGATCGCCTTCATTTGTTCATTGAGATAATATTCGCGCTGCGTCTTTTCCATTTGACGTTTCACGCGCGTGCGTATCCGCTTCTCGACTTGAAGAACGGAAATTTCGCTTTCCATCAATGAAAGGCATTTCTCAAGGCGCTTAGTGACGCTGATTGTCTCAAGCACATCTTGTTTTTCAGCAATCTTGACAGAAAGATGCGAAGCGACAGTGTCTGCAAGTTTAGAGAAGTCTTCAATTTGCGTGACTGCGCCAACTACCTCTGAAGAGATGCGTTTGTTTAGTTTCACATAGCTCTCAAACTCTGAAATCACAGAGCGGCCTAACGCCTCCACCTCAATGGGGGAGCCAATTTCATCCGCGATCGCTTCCGCGTCTGCTTCATAATAATCGTCAGCGCTGGTGTAGTTGCGCACTTGCGCGCGCGCGACGCCCTCGACGAGCACTTTTACCGTGCCGTCAGGAAGTTTAAGTAGCTGTAATACAGAGGCGAGGGTTCCAACGGTAAAAATATCCGCCGTTGCAGGATCATCGTCTCCTGCATTTTTCTGAGTCGCCAGTAGAATTAATCGATCTGTTTTTGTCACTTCTTCGAGGGCGCGAATAGATTTTTCGCGCGCAACAAAAAGAGGCACGATCATATGCGGAAAAACCACAATGTCGCGAAGGGGCAATACTGGATAGCTCTCGACGGTTCCTGGCGTTATGGCGTCGCGCTTTTCAGTCGTCATTCTCTTTGCTTCCTAACAGTATCGCGCATCCCGAAAGCGGCAATGCGACGGATTGAGCGAACAGTGCGGTTATGACTAGTCTTGCGAATTTCGCTCAAATATCCGCAAACTCACCAGTATAAAGAGCTTTTTTTACCTAGCGCCCAGACTCAGCAGATGGTGTACGCGAACTTGCAATTCAAGGATAGCGCAGGAGCGGCTGAGGGCGTTAAAGCCCCCAGGAGAATTTTTCCAAAAAGCGCCAATTAGGCGCTCGCGCCGCTTTTCTCGGAGCGCTCGGCATAGATGTAGAGGGGGCGCGCCTTGCCTTCGACGACCTCGGGTCCGATTACGACCTGTTCAACGCCCTCCAAGCCGGGTAGGTCAAACATTGTATCCAACAAAATGCCTTCCATAATCGAGCGCAGGCCGCGTGCGCCTGTGTGTCGCTCAATAGCTTTTCGGGCGACGGCGGAAAGCGCTTCGTCCTGAAAGGTCAGCTCAACATTTTCCATTTCAAAAAGCCGCTGATATTGTTTGACCAGAGCGTTTTTGGGTTCGGTAAGAATTTTCTTGAGTGCTTCTTCGTCTAAATCTTCTAGCGTCGCGAGCACGGGCAAGCGGCCAACAAATTCTGGGATCAGCCCAAATTTCAGAAGATCCTCAGGTTGTACCTGGCGGAAAATATCCCCCGTGCGGCGCTCATCTGGGGCTTGCACTGTTGCGGCGAATCCAATCGACGTGCTGCGGCCGCGTTGAGAAATAATTTTCTCAAGGCCAGCAAAAGCGCCACCGCAAATAAAGAGTATATTCGTTGTATCCACTTGCAAGAATTCTTGTTGCGGATGCTTGCGGCCGCCTTGGGGCGGCACAGAGGCGATTGTGCCTTCCATTATTTTTAGCAACGCCTGCTGAACGCCCTCGCCAGAAACATCGCGCGTGATTGAGGGGTTGTCGGATTTGCGAGAAATTTTATCAATCTCATCAACATAGACAATGCCGCGCTGAGCGCGTTCAACATTATAGTCTGACGCTTGCAGTAACTTTAAAATGATATTTTCAACATCCTCGCCGACATAGCCTGCCTCAGTCAGTGTCGTCGCGTCGGCCATGGTGAAGGGCACGTCGAGGATCCTGGCCAGCGTTTGCGCAAGCATAGTTTTACCAACGCCCGTCGGACCAATCAGCAGGATATTCGATTTCGCTAATTCAACGTCGCCATTTTTTGTTGCGTGGTTGAGCCGCTTATAATGGTTGTGAACTGCAACAGATAAGACTCGTTTGGCTTGCGCTTGTCCGATGACATAGTCATCAAGAACCTTACAAATTTCTCTTGGCGTTGGAATGCCGTCGCGCTGCTTGATCAGCGAGGATTTGCTCTCCTCGCGGATGATATCCATGCAGAGCTCAACGCATTCGTCGCAGATAAAGACAGTGGGGCCGGCGATGAGTTTTCGAACTTCGTGCTGGCTCTTGCCGCAAAATGAGCAGTAAAGCGTGTTCTTGGATTCGCCGCCGCTAACCTTGCTCATTTACAATCTCCAGAAGGACCCGCCCGTGGGGACGAATCGAGTCCCATGATGCTTGATATAAGCAACCGCCTAACAAAAGGTGGAAGCCCAAGGCTGCGTTGGAGCCAAAAGCGCATACCACATGACGCTTTGGCAAATCCGCCCACCTCAAGGCGCTGATCTTAGGGGAGGGCTCACCTGATTTGCAACTATCCTGATCGGGAAGAGTTTCAGTAAACTTAAGGCCGGTCAGCGTTCGCGAGCCATCAGCAGCGCGGAGCGGCGCAATCAAGTTAAAAATACTATTTAAATCAATTATTTAAAAAATTATCCCGGCCGGGGTGGCGACGCGCCCTGAGGGCTGCGTCGCAGTGGGAAAAGACGCCAGCGTCTCAGCCCAGGATCTTGGGCACGCGATTTAGTCGTAACCGAAAGGCGTCAGGCATCCCGCTGCCCAGTAAAGGGCGTAAATACATGCGGAAGGCATCGGTAACATCTGTCCCACAAGCGCTGAGAAATTCTGCCGGCATAGTTTTTGTTTTAGCGGCGATTTTCTCAAGTGGGGTCAATTGATAGTCAACAGAATAGAAGCCGGTTCGATGAATGGTGACAGAGCCATCGCAATCTCCCCAAATTCCATATTGCACCGCTTTCTCGCCGACCTCACGCGCTTCGCGTTGATCTACATCAGAGACGCAGCCAACAAAACTGCGTTGCACATAGCCAAAGGTATCTGCGCGCACCCGCTTAAACCCAAGTCTCTCTTTAATAAGTTGTGTAAGTTCGTCGGCTAACGCGCCGCCGCCTAAATGCACATTGCCATGCGCGTCACGTTCAACATTTTTTGAAAGTTTTTCTGCAATCGGCACATGCTTCTCATCGCAAATGCCTTCTGAGACAGCAACCACGCAACGGCCATATCGATCCATCGTTGCTTTCACATCGGAAAGAAATTTTTCTATGCTAAATGCGCGTTCTGGGACGTAAATTAGATGTGGGCCGTCATCAGGAAACTTTTTCCCCAAGGCGGCGGCTGCTGTGAGAAACCCTGCATGGCGCCCCATAACAACGCCAAGATAAACGCCCGGCAACGCCCAGTTATCGAGATTGGCGCCTGCAAAGGCCTGTGCGACCCAGCGCGCGGCGGAAGGGAAGCCGGGCGTATGATCATTAACCATTAAATCATTGTCGATAGTTTTTGGGATATGGATTGCCCGCAAGGGATAGCCGCCCTTACGCGCTTCCTCCGATACAATCCGCACCGTGTCTGAGCTATCGTTGCCGCCAATGTAAAAAAAACATCCAATGCCATGCGCGCGTAATACGCGAAAAATTTCCTGACAATATTTTAGATCGGGTTTATCTCGGGTTGAGCCTAGAGCTGAAGATGGCGTATTCGCAACGAGTTCAAGATTGTGACTTGTTTCTTGCGTTAAATCGACAAAGTCTTCGTTAATAACGCCGCGAACGCCATGGAAGGCTCCGTAAATTCTTTGTACTTCCTGAAATTTTCGAGATTCTAAAACGGCGCCGACAAGCGACTGGTTTATGACAGCGGTCGGGCCGCCGCCCTGGGCGACGAGGACTTTAGAAAAATCGATTGCGGTCAAGTCATGCTCCTGGGCGTAAATCAAATAATACTTCCGCTCTTCCATAATCGAGGAAACTTATTTGTGCACCTGTCTGCGTATAAATTTTTATTCGCCTTTAAAATCAAGCTGCTAAATTTAGGCTGCAACTCTGAGTGGCGTGACGCCCTGCGTACCAGGCATTAATATCTGATTTGTTAAGATAATTTATTGAGCTAAGGCTTTAAAACTTAGGGCAATGAAACAGATTTAGAAAATACCACCCATAGGCAAATCAACACGGGAGTATGAGATGAGAAAACCTCTGCATAAAAATTTAGCCCTCAGCGCAATATTTATTTTCTTTTTGTCGATACCTTCTTATGGCGCAGCAAAGCTAGATCCTATTGCCTCTTATGATAGCGAT